>JANMVV010000383.1:0-6705 GCA_031392925.1 Vicinamibacteria bacterium | reverse complement strand
GACGCGCGCCTTCTCGCCTCCCTCATCGACGAGCCGGAGAAGGTCACCAAGGTCCAGATGGACCGCTGGGCGCGCCAGTTCGACTCGCAGGCCATCTGCGACAACTGCTGCTTCAACCTCTTCCACGCCACCCAGTTCTCCTGGGGCCGTTGCGTGGTCTGGACCGATCGCAAGGAAGAGTTCGTCAAGAAGGCCGGGTTCACCCTCATGGGCGCCCTCGCCGACTTCGAGCCCAAGGCCGACGATTCCCAGTTCCATCGGTTCATTCCCATCATCGAGCGCTGCGGCAACGACGACCGTCTCTTCGTGAAGAAGGCGGCCGCCTACGCCCTTGGCGCCATCGGCCGCCGCTCTTCCGCACTCAAGAAGATGTGCGCCGAGACCGCCGACCGCATGGCCGAGAACGCTTCCAAGGCCGCGCAGTTCGTGGGCAAGGAAGCCCAGAAGGAAATGGCGAAGCCCCGGCCCAAGGCCTGCTGACCGGAGACTGGTGCCGTATCCGCGCGTCTCCCGTCATCCCGGCGCACCCCCTGAAGGGGGCAGGCGCCGGGAGCCAGATAAAAGAAGCCAGCGATCGTCGCCGCCTTCAGAGGTCCTCGAAATCCACCTCACCGATATCGCCCTCTCGGGCGAGTCGTACGCCGAGGTCAAGGGCGAGACGATCTACGTCGACGGCGCCATCCCGGGCGAGAAGGTTCGGGTCCGGATCGTGGCCCGAGGCCAGGCTGACGCGCTCGATCGAGGCGATGACGGTGTCGCGAAGGCGGCGCTCGTCTCCGTGGTCGAGGCCTCGCCGCACCGCGTCGTTCCGAAATGCCCGCACGCCGCGGATTGCGGAGGCTGCGCTTTTCAGCACGTCGCTTACGACGAGCAGCTGAGGCAGAAGACTCGCCTCCTCGACGGTCTGCTCGAAGACACGTTCGGACCGGGGAAGCCGGTCGTGTCGCCCATGATCGGCATGCCCGTCGGCCCGGATGGGGTGCCGCGTGGTTTCCGACAGAAGGCCGCTTTCACCTTTACCGAGGATGAGAAGGGCCGCCTGCAGATCGGCCACTTCGCGCGCGGCACGAACACCGTGGTTCCGGTGACCGAGTGCCTCGTGCACTCGGACCGCGGCAATCGCGTGGCCTTCGCGATCAAGGACGCCATGGCCGCGAACCGGATCCCGGTCGCCACCGAACGCGGCGGCCTTCTGCGCCACGTGGTGGTTCGCGTGACCGAGGACGAGAAGGAAGCGGTGGCGGTGGTGGTCGCGACCGAGGAGCATCCGGCCCTCGCCGCTCCGCTGCGCCAGATCGTGGCTTCGCGGCAGAAGCCTGAGGGTCTGCTGCTGAATCTGCACGACCAGGCCTCGCCTTATCTCTTCGGTCCGCACACCGTCCGCATCGACGGGCTGGGACACGTGAAGGAGACGGCCCTCGGCCCGAGTTTCCTGTCCTCGCCCACCGGCTTCTTCCAGACCAACATCCACGGCGCCGCGCACCTCGTTCGCCTGGTGAAGACGGCGATCGGCGCGGAGAGCTCGCTCAAGGTGCTCGATCTCTACAGCGGCAGCGGTCTGTTCGCTCTGCCCCTCGCTCTCGCGAAGCACCGCGTCACCGCGGTCGAAGAAAGCCGCAAGGCGTCGCGCGAGGCCGCGAAGAACGCGCAACTCTCCGGCATCCCCGAGTCCCGCCTGCACCTCGTGCCGTCGAAGGTTGAAGACGCGATCGAGCATCTGGCCCGCCAGGAATGGGACGCCGCGGTCATCGATCCGCCGCGCTCGGGCTGCCCGGAAGAGGTGATGCGCACCCTCACCCGCAAGATCGCGCCCGCCCGGCTCGTCATCGTCTCGTGCAATCCCGAGGCCCTGATGGACGAGATGAGGCTGGCCTACGACGCCGGCTATCGCGCGACCCTCGTGCAGCCGGTCGACATGTTTCCGCACACGCCTCACCTGGAGACGGTGGCGGTGCTGGAACTGAAGCATCGAGCCCGCACCGTCGCGCGGACCGAGCGGTCCACCGCGCATCTGGCCGAGCGGGGCGAGCGTACCGAAGTTCCGAAGGCCTTCGCGAAGAAGCCGAAGGCGCCGAAGAAGTCCGCCAAGCCCTGGGACCGCATGCCGAAGCGGGAGCGGTAGGGGAGGAAGCGAAAGCCCGATTCTCATAGGAGAATCAGGCATGGCTCAGAAACCTCCCGACGTCACCCCCGAGATTGCCCAGGGCGATCTCACCGAAGATCAGCTTCAGCACTACCTGAAACAGAAGGAAGTGGCGGTCGACACCGAGACCATGGGTCTCAATCCCCTTCGCGACCGGCTGTGCGTGGTTCAGCTCTGCGATCGCTCTCGGCGCGCGGTTGTGGTCCAGATTCCTCCGACTCCGGGGCGAAGGGCGCCACTTCCCGCCGCCACCGGCGCGCCGCGGCTCAAGCGGCTCCTCGAGGATCCCTCGATCATGAAGATCCTCCACTTCGCGCGCTTCGACGTGGCTGCCATCCGCCATCATCTCGGCATCGCCATGGCTCCTGTCTTCTGCACGCGCACCGCGAGCAAGCTCGTCCGCACCTACACCGACCGCCATGGTCTGAAGGACGTGGCCTTCGAGCTCGTGGATGTCGAGATGGACAAAACCTCGCAGAGCACGGACTGGTCGCGCTCGGATCTCACGCCGGCTCAGCTCAAGTACGCGACCGCCGACGTCACGCTCCTCCACGGGATCATGGACAAGCTGACCATGATGCTGGCCCGCGAAGGCCGGACCGATCTCGCCACCGAGTGCTTCGGCGCCATTCCCCTCATGTCCGAGCTCGATCTCATGGGGTACGACCATCTCTTCGAGCACTGATCGGACCCCGGCGTGACCACCGCCCCCGACCCGCCCGGGGCGGCGCTCGACTACCGCGACGACGACGCCTCGCCCCCGGTCAAGCCGCCGGCCGAGTTGTGGTCGGACATCCGTCTGCGCTTCCTGAGCGAGCTCGCCAAGCGCCTTCATCAGTACGGCACCACCACCACCAGGCTCGAGGCTTCGGTCGAATCGCTTTCGCACAAGCTCGGTCTCGATACCCAGATCTGGTCGAGTCCGACCGGGATCCTGCTTTCTTTCCGCGATGCGAAGCATCCCGAGGCTTCGGAGCAGCGTGTCTCCGAAGTGCTGCGGCTGTCGCCGGGGGAGACGAACCTTCGCCGCCTGGTTGATACGGATGAGGTCGCGGAGAAGGTCTTCCACGGGAAGATGAGCGTGGCCGACGGCTACCAGAGCCTCCGCGACATCGTGCCCGAACCGGTGAAGGTCAAGAGCACGATCGCGGGCTTCGCCTTCGCGGCCGCGAGCGTGGCCGCGGTGCTCAAGTCTCGGCCCACCGATATCGTGGCGGCCGCCCTGGTGGGCGCGCTCACCGGCGGTCTCCTCGTGATCTCGAAACGACACGCTCCCCTTCGGCCCGGCCTCGAAGCGCTGGCCGCGTTCCTCTCGACCCTGCTCGCCACCCTGGCCAGTGCCTACGTCCTGCCCTTGTCCCTGCAGTCGGTGACCCTCGCCGCCATCGTGGTGTTCCTGCCCGGTCTCACTCTGACCACCGCGGTTTCGGAGCTGTCGAGCCAGCATCTCGTCTCCGGCGTCGCCCGTCTCGCCGGGGCGCTCACCATCCTCCTCAAGCTCACCTTCGGCGCGGTGGCGGGGAGTGAAGTGGCGAAGGCTCTCCACGTGCCGCTCCGTTCCGTGCGTCCCGGGGAAAGTTCGGTGTGGGTCGAAATCATCGCCCTGCTGTGCGGTGCTTTGTCCTATTCGCTTCTCCTGCGTCCGCACAAGCGGCATCGCTGGCTGGTGATGGGCGCGGCCGTGCTCGGCTACACCGCGGCCCGCGTGGGCAGCGAATCGTTCGGCCCGCTGTTCGGCGTCTTTCTCGCCGGCCTCGTGGTGGGAGCCTCGTCGAACCTGTTCGCCCGGCTCAAGAACAAGCCGAGCGCCCTCGTGCGCACGCCGGGGATCCTGCTCCTCGTCCCCGGCAGCGTGGGCTTCCGCAGTGTCTTCTTCGTCTTCGACGGCCAGGTGATGCAGGGGATCAACACCGCCTCATCGCTGGTGGTGCTTCTCACCACCCTGGTGGCGGGTCTCCTCTTCGGCGATCTGCTGGTGCCGCCCCGGAGAAATCTATAGAGCCGCCGTACGACTATCAGCAATGGTTGTATGGTCAGATCGTGCAAAAGCGCGCCACCACTTCGGTCTTCGGATCTCTCTCGTCTTCGATCCGGCACGGTGTTGCAGCACGGGCGTCTACGGCATCGATGTGAATCAGTCGCTGGTCAAGACCTCCGGGAGGAGACAAGCGACCCTCCCGGTCCTTCTCCTCGCCTGCTTCCTGCCCACGGTGGTGAACGCGCAGAGCGCGGTCGCGGCCGATCCCGCGGTCGCCGCGAAAGCCGCCCTCGCCCAGATCGACGGGACGATCATGGTCTCGGGTACGAGCGAGCCGGTCGAGGTCATCCGCGACCGCTTCGGGGTGCCTCACATCTACGCGAAGAACACCGGAGATCTCTTCTTCGCTCAAGGCTTCGTGGTCGCGCAGGACCGGATGTGGCAGCTCGAGATGTGGCGTCGCAACGGGGAGGGCCGGCTTGCCGAGGTCCTGGGCAAGGACTACGTCAGGCGAGACACCTTTGCGCGAATGCTTCAGTTCCGCGGCGACTGGGACGCCGAGTACCAGAAGTATCACCCGCAAGGAAAGCTGATTTTCGACTCGTTCGCAAAAGGCGTAAACGCCGCGATCCAGAAGGCCATCGACGAGAAGAGAGTGCCGGTGGAGTTCGACCGCATGGGCTTTGCGCCCCAGCCGGTGTGGACTGCGAAGACGATCCTCACCCGGATGGCCGGCTGGGCCATGACCCGCAATGCCTCCAGCGAAGTCGCCCGCTCTCTCGACATCAAGCGCTTCGGCCTCGAAAAGACGCGCGAGCTCCGCCCCACGGATCCCGAGCGCGCCTTCATCGTTCCCGAGGGACTGAATCTCGATGACATCGAGCCCGGAATCCTGGACATCACGCGCGACGCCAACAACTATCGCTTTCCCCTGCCCGTCGGCGCCGAGGGCGCCCTCGCCCTGGATACGACTTACGGCGGAATGGCGGACGAACGGCCGAGCGCCAGCAACAACTGGGTGATCGGCGCCGCGAAGTCGGCGACGGGCAAGCCCCTGCTCGCCAACGACCCCCATCGCGACCTCGTGAACCCGGCCCTTCGCTACCTGGTCCACCTGAGCGCCCCCGGCTGGAACGCGATCGGCGCCACCGAGCCGGGAGTTCCTGGCATCGCGGTCGGCCACAACGATCGCGTGGCCTGGGGCTTCACCATTCTCGGCGTCGATCAGCAGGACCTCTACGTGGAGGAAACCGATCCCGCGGATCCGAACCGGTACCGGTGGAAGGGCGAATGGCGAGACATGGCGGTGACCCGCGAACTGATCTTCGTGAAAGGTCAGGCGAGCCCGGTGGAGGTGACCCTCAAGCGAACGCACCACGGGCCCGTGCTCTATGAGAACGCCGCGAGGCATCGCGCCATCGCACTGCGCTGGGCGGGCGCGGAAACCGGGGGCGCCGGCTACGTCGGCTCGCTCGGCGTGATGCAATCGCGGAACTGGCAGGAGTTCAAGACCAACATGGCGCGCGCGTGGTTCATTCCCTCGCACAGCATTGTCTATGCCGACGTGGACGGAAACATCGGCTACCTCGGTGTCGCCCTCTCGCCGGTTCGCCGCAACTGGGACGGCCTGCTGCCCGTGCCGGGCAAGGACGGCACGTACGAATGGGAGGGATATGTCCCGTTCGAGAAGCTGCCCGCGAGCTTCAACTCGCCGACCGGCTTCTACAACACGTCGAATAACGACGTGGTTCCGAAGATCGTGCCCGGTTACGACCTGCCCCTGGGCTTCGAGTATTCACAGCCCTTCCGCTACAACCGCGTACTCGAGGTGCTGAAGTCGAAGAAGCAGTTCACGCTCGCCGACATGCAGGCGCTTCAGCAGGACACGGTTTCCCTTCCCGCGCGCACGCTCGTGCCCCTCGTTCTTGAACTCGCCGTCTACAAACCGGACGTGGTACGCGCCCAACGGATCCTCACCGGCTGGGACTTTTCGCTCAAGAAGGAGTCGGCCGCGGCCGCCCTGTTCGAGGCCTTCCAGTCGAAGCTCCCGCCCCTCGCCTACGCGCCGCTTTTGACCGAGGAGGAGCGTTTCAACTACCGGGGATACGATCTGGAGCGCGTGCTGGAGTGGATGGTTCGGGCCGCGAGGGAGTATGGGGCTTCTCCCAAGGAGAGGCTCGCCGCGCGGGACCGGATCCTGACTCAGGCGTTGGAACAGGCCGTCGCTCATCTCGTGAAGACGCAGGGCGAGGACTCGAAGGCCTGGGCCTGGGGCCATGTCCATACTGCGGACTTCGTTCATCCACTCTCCCGGCAGAAAGGGACGGCCGGCGAGGCCGACATCTTCGCGGTGACGCCCGCCCCGCGCGGCGGCGACGGCAATACCGTCATGGCGACTTCCTACCCGTCCGAGACGAACACGAAACAGATCGCAGGGGCTTCGTTCAGTTTCGTGGCCGACGTGGCCGACTGGGATCGCTCGACCTTCCTGAGCGCGCCCGGCAATTCCGCGCAGCCCCTCTCGCCCTTCTACTCGAACCTGGTCGAGAGCTGGGCGAGCGGGAAGGGCAACGCGCTCGCTTTT
>JANMVV010000292.1:0-1882 GCA_031392925.1 Vicinamibacteria bacterium | reverse complement strand
AGGCGAACCCGGCCCTTGACGCCAGCCCGTGGGCCGGCGCCTACTTGCCGCCCTGGGTCCGCTTAACAAAGGCCGAGACGTCGCCCTTGAGGGCCTTCAGCATGTTGGGACGGATGTACATCATGTGGCCGCCCTCGTAGTACGTGAAGCTGATCCGGTCGGCGTAGGTCTTCTCATAGCCAAGATGGTCGAAGGTGTACTCGCTGCCCGCAAACGGTGTCGCCATGTCGTAGTAGCCATTCACGACCATCACGTGGAGGAAGGGATTGCGCGCCATCGCGGTGCGGAGGTTGTCGACGAGGTTCAGGTAGCGGCCCTCCTCATACTGCCAGGGGCGCACGTTGGCCGAGGTCGTGTACGGAAGCTCGCTCTCCCACTTCAGCTCGTTCTTCGCGTAGTCGAGGAAGAGGGCGCTGTAGGCACCCTGGAGGGCGGTGTTCGAAGGATCGAACTCCTGGTTCTCGCCCGCGGCGTCGCGGTCAAGGCCGGTGTAGCGTCCGTCGAGACGGCCCACCATCAAGCGCTTGTCACGGAGCAACTCCTTGCGGAACCGGCCCGGGCTCACCCGCAGGTTCGCCTCTTCGACGAACCCGGCGGAGAGGCCGGTGAACTTCGCGACCTTCGCGGCCATGTCCTTGCGCTCGGCCGTGGTGAGGCGGCTGCCCTTGACCAGCGCGCTCATGTACTCGCCCCAGACGAACTTGCGGGACTCCTCGAGCGCCTTCTTGAGGTCCAGGCCCAAAAGCTCGGGGCCGAGGCGCTTGTGGTACCAGGCATCCGCGGTATACGTGGGCAGGAAGCTCGCGTAGTTGAGCTCGTTGCCGGGCGACTCGGAGAGAGTCGAAAAGTCGATGACCGAAGAGACAAGAACGATGCCGTTCAGCTCGATGCCGTGGCGAGCCTGAAGATCGGCGGAAACACCCGCGGAACGCACCGTGCCGTAGCTCTCACCCATCAGGTACTTGGGCGAGGCCCAGCGGTTGAACTTTCCGAGGTACTGGCGGATGAAGTCGGAGAAGGCCTCGATGTCCTGGCGCACGCCGTGGAAGTTCTTGCCGTCCTCGCCGTCGACCATGCGCGACCAGCCCGTGGTCACCGCGTCGATGACGACGACATCCGCGACGTCGAGGATCGAATCCTCGTTGTCGACGAGCTCATAGGGCGGGGCCGGCTGGAAGCCGTCATCGCCCATCCGCACGCGCTTCGGCCCAAACAGGCCCATGTGAACGAAGACCGACGCGGAGCCCGGACCGCCGTTGTAGGCGAAGGCGATGGGACGGGAGCCCGCGGGCACGCCGTCCTTCGTGTAGGCCACGAAGAACACGTTCGCGCGTGGCTTACCAGCAGCGCTCCTGAGCACCATGGTGCCGGCGGTGGCGGTGTAGGCGACGGTCTGCCCGCCGAACTTGCCGGTGTGCTGGGTCTGCTTGTAGTTGTCGGCGGCCGGAGCCGCGGGCCGCGCGTCCGCGCTGCGCGCGGGAGCCTCGGCCACGGGAGTTGGAGCGGCGCCCTGCCCGGGCAGGGTGCCACCGCCGGGCTGAGCCTGGGCGGCGGCGGTCAGGGAGACGAAGAGCAGGGCGAAGAGAAGACGCGATTCACGCATGGTTCAGAGGTCCTTTGGGGAAGTGGGGAGAGTTCAGGGTCTGCGCGAGCGCCGCTTCACGGAGACGGACTTGATGACCATCCGTCGCTTCGCATTTGGGTCCATCGGCATCGGTGCTTGAGCCATCGCCCGCTCCATGAGATCGCGAACGCCAGGATCGTCGATCCGCTTCGGGTCCGATAGGCGGAGGTGGCGAACCACGCCGCCGCTACCTTTCAGGAGTCCGTTCGGATCCTTGAGCCTCGCGCCCTGGAGAAAGAACAGGTTCGCCCACCTCGG
>JANMVV010000329.1:0-3054 GCA_031392925.1 Vicinamibacteria bacterium | reverse complement strand
CCTGCGTCAGGACCTCGGACTCATCGTGGTCGCGATCAAGCGCCCCGACGGCCGCATGCTCTTCAATCCGGCTCCCGAGGCGGAGATCATCGAGGGGGACACGTTGATCACGCTGGGGCCCAAGAACCAGCAGGATCAGCTTCGGAATCTGGCGAGCTAACGCCCCACGTCGATTCGAGCCACCCGTCGTCGCGAATCGATTCACGGACAACGCAAGGACGGTGGGACAAAACCAGCACCGTCATTGCGAGGCCCCAATCCGTTTCGTAGCGGGCCGAAGCAATCCCGCGGGGCTCGGTAGCGGTGGCCCGCGAGGCCGGTCACCTCAAGTATGAAAGGGAGACGCGACCTGCGCGCTTCATGACGGCGCCCCCATGAGCGCGTGGCGCGAAGCGGCCACGGCGGCGGCTCCGAGAACAGGCCGCGAAGACCACGGACCTACGCGAGGGCGAGGCGTGCGTGTCTGAGAATGAATAGCGTTTATCGAGGCCGAGCCCACCAAGACACCGCGGGCAGCAAGGTTGGTCGGGAGGCTCGGCTTCGATAAACGACGTTGGACCAAGCCGCTGGTCACGCCTCGATCGGGTGCTATGGGCGTTGATCGGTCGAGGTCATCTGTGGATCGCGCTGAAGGAATGCCCGGTGACCTGGGGATCCGTCTTTCAGCGCCACGCGAGGAAGCTCAGGCGACGTTCCAGACCACTTTTCGGCAACCGCAAGGCGACGAATTGCCGGGCCAGGACTGCCGCCGCGAAAGTCGAGACAGACGTTTCCTGTTCGATGGATTTTTCGACGTTCCGGGTCCTTGTGGTCGTGCATCATGCAGCGACTCGGGAAGGCGGCGGTCGTGATAGCGGTTCCGGGATCATCGTGCCGGTCTGGCACTGCGGACACCGGGTCAGATCGACGCCGGTCAGCTTGAGGACGGTGATCCTCCATTCTTCGACACCTGAGGCTTCCCCGGCCGTCGGAGGCGAGACGATGGCGTACTTATCCAGCGCCTTGTGGGCCAGGACGAGCTTCGTTCCGAGATTGGGCGGGGCCAGCAGGCCGTAATGCCGGATCTTCACGAAGCCTTTGGGAAGGACGTGGAGGAGGAAGCGCCGTATGAACTCCTCGCACTTGAGCGTCACGCTCTTGCCGTCCTTTGTGGAGAAACGCACTCCGCTCTCGTCGATGGCCTGAAGGCGATAGTTTGAGATGCCGACCCGATGGGTGTAGCGACCGAGATACTTGTAAACCCCCTCGGCGCCGCCGAATGGACGCTTGGCGTAGACGACCCATTCCTTTCGATAGAGCTTGTCCTTGAAAGCAGCCCAGACATCGTCCTCAGCGAGGGCTGTGGATCGCCCGCCGAACACGATTTCGCCGTTGTCCCTTGCCTGCACGAGAGCGGCCATGAACTTCCCACGGAAGAGCCGGCTCATGACCTTGACCGGGAAGAGGTAGCGACCGCCGGGGCGGCTCACCCAGTCCGCGTCCGTCTGCCCCAAGGCCAAG
Source organism: Vicinamibacteria bacterium (assembly GCA_031392925.1). Taxonomy (GTDB): domain Bacteria; phylum Acidobacteriota; class Vicinamibacteria; order Fen-336; family JAGNNV01; genus JAGNNV01. The sequence continues at coordinate 1,554 of JANMVV010000329.1, read as the reverse complement.
CGAAGGCCGCCGCCGGTGACGATGCAGTGCAGGTGCGGATGGAAGCTCAGATCGCGAGTCCAGGTGTGGAGCACGGCAGTGAATCCCAAGAGTGCGCCCAGATGCTTCTCGTCGTGACCAAGCTCGATCAGCGTGCCGGAGGCCGCTTCGAAGAGAAGGTCGAAGAGACGTTTCCGGTTGTGGAGTCCGAGGCCGCGCAACTCCCCGGGGAGTGTGAACACGACGTGGAAGTAGTTCGTTTTGGGGATGCGCGCCATCTGCCGGTCGAGCCAGTTGGCCTGGGCCAGATTCTGGCACTTCGGGCAGTGCCGGTTGCGGCAGGAGTTGTAGGCATTGCGTCTGAAGTGGCACTGATCGCACACGTCCACATGACCGCCGAGTGAAGCAGTGCGGCACGTCTCGATGGCGCGCATCACACGCGCCTGATCCGGAGTCAGAGCGTGACTCGCCCGGTACGTCTGGCCATGGGCGCGGAAGATGTCCGCAACCTCGAGCTTCGGCCGCTCTGACCCCAAAGGGTGGCAGAGCGTCGTCGACAAAACGCCGCTCTAGCGCAACACGTCGCCATCCGACGTGCCCAACACGTCGAATGGACTCTTGATCGTGGCCAGACGCTCGCGCGCGACATGCAGATAACGCAGCGTGCTGTTGATGTCGGCGTGACCGAGCAGAACCTGGATGGTCCGGACATCGGTGCCCATCTCGAGAAGATGCGTGGCGTAGGAGTGCCGGAGAATATGGGGGAAAACCCGCTTCTTGAACTGCGCCGCCTTGCCCGCCCGGCGCAGAGCGGAGCTCACCGAGTCCCGCGTTATCGGCCGACCCGGAACATCGCCAGGAAACAGATACGGAGATTGCGCCCGAAGGAGCCGCCAGTACTCACGCAAGACCCCCAGCAGTTTCTCCCCAAGAGGCAGGTCACGATCTCTGCCGCCCTTCCCTTTGCGGACATGAAGGACTCCACGAGTGGAGTCGATGTCCGTAACCAGGAGGTGCACCGCTTCGTCGATCCGGAGCCCCGTCGCGTACATCAGCGTGCACATTGTCCGAGGCCGAAGGGGCGTGATGCAGCTCAAAAGCTTCCCAACCTCCGACCCGCTCAGCACATGGGGGAGGACCAGCCCCGGTCTCTTCGGATGCTTCAGGCAGGCCACCTCCTCGGGCCGGCGCAGCGTAACCCGATAGAGGAATTGCAGACTCGCCAGGCATACCCCCTGCGTCGAGGGAGCGATGCCCTCCTCCTTCACAAGGTGCAACAAGAAATCCCGGATCTCGCGCTCACCGAGCTTCAGCGGCGAGCGACCCTGGTAGTGGTCAGCAAACCGTTGCGCGTATCGAAGGTAGCTCTCCTGTGTGATCGGAGCCAGTCCCCTCAACTTCATGTCATCAACCATGCGGTCACGTAGCGTTCCCATGTCGGTCTCCTCCAAAGGCCGGGCAAGAGCGCCCGGGTCACGTGGATGATGGGAGAACTCACGGCCGTCGTCGAAATCGCAAGAACGTCGTTCAGGAGAGAAAGCTGCTGCCGCGAAGCGGCTTGGTCCAACGTGACTT
>JANMVV010000310.1:0-1507 GCA_031392925.1 Vicinamibacteria bacterium | reverse complement strand
GATTCCCGAACCCTGGGTCGCGAATCCGCAAATGGATCTCGATCGGCGGGGGTTCTATGAGTACCACGCGGCGATGCAGGAACCCTGGGACGGTCCGGCGGCGGTCTGTTTCACCGACGGCAAGTTCATCGGCGCCACGCTTGATCGCAACGGGCTGCGTCCCTGTCGCTATCAAGTGACGACGGATGGCCTGGTGATTTTGGCCTCGGAAGCGGGAGTGCTGCCGATGGATGTCCGGAAGATCAGGCAGAAGGGGCGTCTTATGCCTGGCCGGATGTTCATGGTCGATACCGTGCAAGGGCGCATCATCGATGACGAGGAAGTGAAGGCCGAGATCGTGAGCCGCAAGCCCTACCGGTCTTGGGTCACCCAATTTCGGATTTCGCTCGATGAGCTGCCCGATCCCAGCAATGTGCCGCAGCCGGATCACCTGACGATTCGTCAGCGCCAGCAGGCCTTTAGCTATACCATCGAAGAATTGAAGATGGTCATCACCCCCATGGTGGTGGAGGGGCAGGAAGCGACTTCTTCGATGGGCACGGATACACCGTTGGCGGTATTGTCCGATCGGCCGCAACTGCTCTTTAAGTATTTCAAGCAGCTGTTCGCCCAGGTGACCAATCCGCCAATCGATCCGATCCGTGAAGACCTGGTGATGTCGCTGACAACCAGCATCGGACCCAAGCCGAATCTGATGGATGAGAACCCTGAGTCCTGCCGCCGCATCAGGGTCAAGCAGCCGATTTTGACCAATGCCGAGCTCCAGAAGATCCGCGAAATCGCCGATCCGCATTTTAAGAGCAAGACGCTCAAGATGCTCTTTCGTGTGGCCGAGGGGCCGGAGGGGCTTGGAGAAGCAGTGGACGATCTCTGTCGGCAGGCTTCTCAGGCGATTAAAGATGGCTTCAAGTTTCTGATCCTGAGCGATCGCGGGGTCAACGAAGAATGGGCGCCGATTCCAAGCCTGCTCGGCATCGCATCGGTCCACCATCATCTCGTGCGCGATTGCACAAGGACCGAAGTCGGCCTCATCGTGGAGACCGGCGAGCCGCGCGACGTGCACCACTTCGCCTGCTTGATCGGCTATGGCGCCGGGTCCGTGAATCCGTACCTCGCCTTCGAGACCATCGTGGACCTGGACCGCGAAGGCTACTTTCCCGAGGGTCTGGATGCCCAGACGGCAGAGGGCAAGTTCATCAAGGCGATCAATAAGGGGTTGCTCAAGATCTTCTCGAAGATGGGCATCTCGACCGTGCAATCCTACTGCGGCGCACAGATCTTCGAGGCCATCGGATTGAATCGTGAACTGATCGGCCGGTACTTCACCGGGACGCCGTCGCGCGTGGAGGGGATCGGCATTCTAGAGGTCGGGGAAGAGACGCTTCGGCGCCATCGCCTGGCCTATGAACCGGCGCCGATCCGGCAACTCGATTTCGGCGGAGAGATCCACTACCGCATCCAGGGCGAGCATCACAACTGGAATCCGGACACAATCTATAAGTTGCAG
>JANMVV010000281.1:0-5732 GCA_031392925.1 Vicinamibacteria bacterium | reverse complement strand
CGGCCGAAAGCGCGTTCGATGGTGCGGATGCCGGCCACCATCGCTTTTCCTTCGAGGGGATCGACGGAGAGGTGATGGTCGGGCGAGCCCTGGATGGTCTTGTCGATGGTGTAGTGCTTCTCGATCATGCAGGCGCCCATGGCCACCGCGGCCAGGGGCACGCTGATGCCGAGGGAATGGTCGGATAGGCCCACCGGAATTCCCGGGAAGGCATGCATCATGTGCGTCATCATTCGCAGGTTGATGCCTTCGGCGGGGCAGGGGTACTTGAGCGTGCAATGAAGGAGGACGACCTCGTCGCAGCCGTTTAGGGCCAGGGTCTCGAGGGCCTCGTCGATTTCCGCGAGGGTCGATGTGCCGGTGGACAGGATCACCGGTTTCTTCGCCCGGGCCACTCGCTCGAGCAGCGGCTTGCAGGTGAGGTCGGCGGAAGCGATCTTGAACACCGGCACGTTCAAGCCAATCAGGAAGTCGACGGCCTCGTCATCGAAGGGCGTTGAGAAGGCGACGATACCGGCCTTGCGCGCGTGCTCGATGAGCGTCTTGAAGTCAGCATCGGAGAGCTTGTCGAGCTTGGCGAACGTGTCCCACTGGGTGCCGTTTGGATCCTGGGGCTCTACCCAGTAGCGCGGGGCGACCCGGGTGGCGATCTTCGACGCGGTGTAGCTCTGGAATTTGATCGCGTCGAAGCCTGCAGCCTGCGCGGTATCAACGAGCGCCTTGCCGCGATCCAGAAGACAGTCGTGGTTGACCCCGGCCTCCGCGATGAGGTACGCGGGCTCCGAGATTCCGACCTTTCTTCCCGCGATATTGAACGTGGACTTCATGGAACCTCTGGTTCTTGAGGGAGACCCCCCGGTAAAAGCCGCATTCTAGTGGGCGCGGAAGGCCAGACCGGTTCTAGAGCCGGCGCCAGGCTTGTCGGGCGCCGGTCAGGTACGCGAGCCCCATGGTCCGAGAGGCGGCGGAGGGCGGCACAGAACTCAAGATAGATGTTGTAGTTCGCAGCGTGCGCCACAGGTTGCCGCGTGAAGGTGGCGGCGCGGGGGAAACTGTTGAAGACGGTTTCGGGCGGGTCAGGCGCATGCCGGGATTCCAGTTGGCTCGCGTAACGAAAGACCCATTCGGTGCCGCCAGCCGGCCGGGCGGCCCAGGGGCACAGCTTCACTTCTTCTCTGGAGTCCCCGGTGTGAGAACGTGAATGCCCCATCTCCCCTCGAGGCCGATATGAACCAGCTCAAATCAATCGCGCGCCGGAACATGGTGGAGCGCGGCCTGCTCCCCGACTTCTCGCCCGCGGTGCTCCAGGAAACGAGCGCGCTCACCGAAGCGTCCCCGGCTTCAAGTCCCGCGGTTCGAGATCTGCGCAACCTCCTCTGGGCTTCGATCGACAACGACACCTCGCGCGACCTGGACCAGCTCTCGGTGGCGGCGCCGATGGAAGGCGGCGCCCTGAAGATCCTGGTCGCCATCGCCGATGTGGACGCCCTGGTGAAACGCCACACCGCGATTGACGATCACGCCGAGAAGAACACGACCTCCGTCTATACCGCGGCCGGGGTCTTCCCGATGCTTCCCGAACGCCTCTCCACCGACCTCACATCGCTCGGACAGGACCAGGACCGCCAGGCCATCGTCATCGAGATGGTGGTGGAGCCGGGCGGCGCCGTCAGCGCGTCGGACGTCTACCGCGCCATCGTCCGCAATCAGGCGAAACTCGCCTACAACGCGGTCGCCGCATGGCTCGAGGGTAAGGCCCAAGCCCCCGCGCCTCTCACCGCAGTCAAGGGACTCGACGAGCAGATTCGCATCCAGGACCGCGCCGCTCAGGTCCTGCGGGGGCTGCGATTCCAGCACGGCGCTTTGGGCCTGCGCACGCCCCAGGCCGAGGCGGTGTTCGATGGCGATGCGCTTGCAGACCTGAGGCCAGCCGAGGCCAATCGAGCGAAGGAGCTGATCGAAGACTTCATGGTCGCGGCCAACGGCGTGACCGCGCGGTACCTCGCATCGAAGGGCTTTCCGTCCCTGAGGCGGCTGCTGCGATCACCGCAGCGCTGGGCCCGCATCGTGGCCATCGCAGAAAGCGTCGGCGCTGCGCTTCCCGCCGAGCCGGATGGAGAAGCGCTCTCGAAGTTTCTCGCCGAGCGCAGGGAGAAGGAGCCCGAGAAATTCGCCGATCTCTCGCTCTCCGTGGTCAAACTCCTCGGCCGCGGCGAGTACGCTCTGCAGTTGCCCGACCAGCGCTCAGAAGGCCATTTCGGCCTTGCCGTCACCGACTACACGCACTCGACCGCTCCCAACCGAAGGTTCCCCGACCTCGTCACCCAGCGCCTGCTGAAGGCCGCCATCGCGGGAACGCCCGCACCCTATGGCAACGACGAGTTGATGACTCTCGCGCGACACTGCACCGAACAGGAAACCAACGCCGAGAAGGTGCAGCGACAAGTGGACAAGTCCGCGGCCGCGATTCTGCTCGTCCATCGCATCGGTGAGGAGTTCGACGCCGTGGTGACCGGCGCCTCGGAAAAAGGAACCTGGGTGCGCGTCACTCACCCCGTCACCGAGGGAAGGATCGTCCGCGGATTCCAGGGCCTCGATGTCGGCGACCGGGTTCGAGTGAAACTCGTCCTCACCGACGTCGAGCACGGCTTCATCGACTTCGCCCGCGGCTGAACCCGGGGCCATGGCCTCTTCGAGCGCGAATCTTCGCGGACCTTCATCTTCCTCGGCCTCGGCATCGCCTTCGTGGGCATCTACTTGTCGGGACGCTTGGGAAGCCCGGCGCTCGACGGTGTGGCCTCGATTCTCATCGGCGTCGCCCTCGCCGCCACTGCCCCGGTGCTCGGGCGCGAGTCGCCTTGTCCGGACTACCAGGCCGTGCAGCCCTGCTCGGGCGGCCTCACCATGGCCGATCCGGCCTTGCAGGCAGGCCTCCTGGAACTCCGGGGCGGCCCGATCACCCGGTACCTGGCGGTTGGGTGCGGATCGGTCTTCACCAGTTGACGCTGCAGCTCCAGGCTCTCGGCGCCGCCGCGGAACTGGCCCCATGCGATGAAGAACTGCTGCTCGGGGCTGAAGCCGGCGATCACCGGCGCCGGATGACGCTGCATCGATCGCTGGAGGGCAAGGTAGGCCAGGCGGACGCCCGCGAGATCGCTGCGAGCGGTGACCGCCCCGGGCGCGCTCGGCTCGCCGGTGGTCGCCGATCTGATCGACTCCCTGCGCGGCTTGAAAGACCGAGGCCGTCCCTAGTGAATGCGGCGGCTCATCCCCTCACACCTCCCTGGGTGCTTCCGTGATGACGGTTCGTATTCCGATGATCTGGCCCAGGTTGTCCTTGAGATGACGCTCGACCTGGAGGAGGGTGATCTCGGTCCCGTCCGCCTTGCGGAAGGAGCGGCTGTTGGGAACCAGGATGGCGCTCGGGGTGAGCTTCCGGCTCGTAGCGCTCTCGGAGAGTCCTCTCATGACCACGTAGTCCAGGGGGGATCGCCCAACCATCTCGGCGGGGTTGTAGCCAAGCAGGCCGCGATGGGCCGGACTTACGCGGACGAACTTCTTCTGCGTATTGATCTCATGAACGCTCAACCCCGACGGCGGTGAGTTGAAGGCCCGTTCCAATGCGGCCGGGTTGGCCCGTGCGGCCCGTTCCAGATCATCCAGGAAACGGTTCATCTCCAGGATCTGTTTGTCCTTGAGCGAGATTGCCATTTGAGTCCCCTTTGGCTGGATGTGTGGAGTCGAGGCTACTCCCCAGATCCTAAACCCGCCGCCGCACGAGCTCACCAAGGTTCTGCGCGGTCGCGGGCCTGCGCGGAGCCAGTCCGTTGGTACCGCAAGCGCGAAGCCTGCCTTCGGGGCACGAAGCAACCCCGTCCCACCACTACCAACCCGATAGAGTCACCGGCAAGACCAATCCCAAGACCCGCATCCGCCGGAGGACAACCCTGATGAAACGCCTCACCATCGCCATTCTTCTACTTGCTGTCGCACCGCTCAGCCATGCTGCCGACCTGCCCAAGCCCGATCGCGATGATGGCTCCATCACCCTCCCGCCGGGCTTTCGCGCACTCGTGGTCGCAGACGACCTCGGCCCCCTGCGTTTCATGACGGTGGCGCCGAATGGCGACCTCTACGTCAAGATGCGCACGGTAGGCATCATCGGCCTGCGCGACACCGACGGCGATGGTCGCGCGGAAACCCGCGCCGCGTTCGGCGAAGGCGGCGGAACCGGCGTCGCGCTGCACGACGGCTGGCTCTATCACTCGACGAACAGCGCGGTCTATCGGTACAAGCTCACACTCGGCCAGCTCGTCCCCAGAGGCGACCCCGAACTCGTGGTGTCGGGACTTCCTTCCGAAAGGCAGCATGACGCGAAATCGTTCGCGTTCGACGAGGCCGGAATGCTCTACGTCGAAGTGGGTTCTCCGTCGAACTCCTACGGCTTCCCTGATCGGGCGAGAGGTGCCAAGGGCGGCGACCCGACCGAGTTCTTCAAGACCCACGGAGGAATCTGGCGCTTCGATCCGACCAAACTCAATCAGACCCAGGCCGACGGCTACCACTTCTCGACCGGCCATCGTCATCTGCTCGCCATCGCGCGCAACCCGGTGAACCGTTCCTTCTTCGTCGTAATGATGGGTCGCGACCAGCTGAACGCGGTGGCGCCCGAGTTCTACAACGACGACGACAACGCCGACGCGCCGGCCGAGGAGCTGCACATCCTGCGCGAGGGCGGGAGTTTCGGCTGGCCGTTCACGTACTTCGACTTCCGCAAGCGCACGCGGATGGTGGCGCCGGAATACGGCGGCGACAACAAGAAGGCCGCGGAGCCTGGGAAATATCCCGATCCCCTCGTCGCCTTCCCCGCGCATTGGGCGCCGCTCCAAATGGCGTTCTACACAGGCGCGCAGTTTCCCGCGAAGTACCGCAACGGCGCCTTCGTCGCATTCCACGGTTCATGGAACCGCGCGCCGAAGCCGCAGAAGGGCTACAACGTGGCCTTCGTTCCCTTCAACGACAAGGGAATGCCGAGCGGCGGCTACGAAGTCTTTGCCGACGGCTTCGCGGGAAAGGCCGAATTCACGGTGGTGAGAGACGCGCGCTTCCGTCCGTGCGGTCTCGCCGTCGGGCCCGATGGCTCGCTCTACGTCGCGGACTCCGAGAAGGGCCGCATCTGGCGCATCATCTATACGGGAGAGGCTCCCGCTCCCGCGGCCGCGACTCCAGCACTGCCAGTAGCAGCAGCTACCACCGCGAGACCAGCCCCGGCCGCACCCACCGATCCGGGCGCCAAGGTCTACGAAGAAATCTGCGGCAAGTGCCACATGCCCGACGGCAGCGGCGTTCCGAACCGTCAACCCGCCCTGAGCCCCCGCGGGCTCCTGTCGGGAGACGCCGCGACGCTGATCCGACTCGTCCTCTTCGGAGCCGACAAAGTCCTGCCCGCGAATCGCCAAAAATGGGAAAACCCGATGGCCGAACTGTCGGTCCTCACCGACCAGGAGATCGCGGACGGCCTCAACTACACTCGCCGAAGATTCGCGAACATCCCCTCGACAATCACGCCGAAAGACGTGGCCGCCCAACGCGCGAAACCTTAGAGCCCCAGACTTCGAGCCGCTTGTGGGTGAAGGTGAGCCTCAGTGCCAGGCTGACGCCGCCATGGCCGAAGGTCTTCGTGTCGCATGACGATGCCCGCCCGATCCAAGAGCTCCTGCACCGTCAAGGGA
>JANMVV010000218.1:0-12237 GCA_031392925.1 Vicinamibacteria bacterium | reverse complement strand
AACGCGGGAGGATCTGGGCGAGCCCCGCGCCCACGCGATTGCGTGTGCCGGTGATCACAACACGTTTGTTCCGCCGCCAGCCTCGGTAGCCCTCCTCGGCAACCGGCATCGAGGGCATCACCGCCCCTGCGGTGGAGAGTTTCGTCTTACCCGTCCCCGCGCGTTCGCGGAATCCGCTCGCGGTCGGCCCGGGGCACAGACAGGAAACGCGCACGCGAGTGCCTCGCGCTTCCTCCCAGAGCGCCTCGGAGAACGACAGCACGAACGCCTTCGATGCGTAGTAGATGGCCATCAGAGGCCCGGGCTGGAACGCCGCGGTGGAGGCGACGTTCAGCACGCCCCCCCGCCCGCGCTTCAGCATTTCGTCCCAATAGATGTGGGTCAGCTCGACGAGAGCGCGCACGTTGAGATCGATCATCCCGAGCGACGTCGCGAGGGGCGCGGTCGTAAGCGCTCCCGCGTGGCCGAATCCCGCGTTGTTCACGAGCACGTCGACGGTGAGTCCTCGCCTGGCGATCTCGTCCGCGAGCTTCTTCCCCCCAGAGGTCGCGCCGAGGTCGTTGGCGATCGCCGCGGCCTTGACCCCGAAGGCGTTCGAAAGACGAGTCGCCACTGACTTGAGCGCGTCCTCGGAGCGCGCGGTGAGGATGAGGTCGTATCCATCCCGCGCGTAACACTCGGCGAGGTCGACTCCTATTCCCCCCGACGCCCCGGTCACGAGCGCGGTCTGTCCGGATCCGTGTTTGGAACTCACGCCGCCATCTTAGGCCCGGGTGGGGTGCGATGAGGAGCTTCAGGAACGTCAGGCCCCCGCGTCGGATCGGTTCACCACCACCGGCGGCTCGATGAGGTGCGGCGCCGTGGCCGCGGCATCGTCGGGTTCGAGCTGCGGGTCGTAGGGTGATGTCGACCCCGTGGCCTTCCAGCTCCGGGGTACGCGTTCGATGCCGATGGGGAAGATGGTGAGCGATCCGTCTTTCGCGATGTGGAGGCGGAGGAAGTTCTTGTAGTCCTCGATGCGCAGGGCCGAGAACGCCTCGTTCGAATGCCGGCCGAAAACGTTCAACGAGACGAGCAGGTAGACGCCCATCAGGAACGAGCCCACCAGCGCCCCGGCCGCGAACATCAGGGTGCCGCTGAACGCTTCGGCCGCGAGCGGCTGCGTGATGCCGACGGCGACGGTGAGATTCCGGATGGCGGTCAGCAGGATCCAGCAGGCCGCGGTGTGGGCGAGGCCGTGCACGGTTCCCGCGAGACGCTTGTACCAGACCGAATGCGTATCGGTGAAGAGAATGAAGCCGAGGATGAGGAGCAGGGGACCGAGCAGCATGCCCTGACCCTGGTTCCAGAAGTAGCCGAGCAGTCCATACAGCGACCCCATGGCGAGGCCGAATTTGGGATTGATGAAGGGGAAGAGCAGATTCCGCCAGGTGAGCCGGCGAGACACCGACTCCGCGGGATAGGCGCTCCGCAAATCGAAGCCGCCGCCCAGCTTCGAGGCGTCCGGCGCGTGAGTGGGATGCAGGAACGCGCCGCCGCCACCCGCGGTGATCTTCTGGGCGCCTCCCGGGTTGGCGTGACGCCGGTAGTGGTGCAGGTCTCCCGCGATGTAGGCGACGATCGAAGCGCCATTCCGCTGCAGCACCTTCTCGAAGTAGTGCAGGTTGTTCTCGTTGTACTCCGGGTCGAGATCCTCGTACGCGGTCGCGTAGACCCAGTGCGGCTCGGCGGTGCAGATGACGATCCGGTCGCCCGCCTCCATCTGCGCCGCGACCTTCTTGAAGTATTGGATCTGCAGGGCGTCGATGTCCGAGCCGAGCTGAACGTCCGCGCCGATCAGCCAGATTCGCTGGGGCAGCCGGAGCGCGAAGTAGCTTCGCTTCTGGCGGGTTCGCCAGCCCTGGAACCACCTTCCGCTGCAGAAAAGCCGCGAGAAGGAAACCAGAGAGTCGTACCAGTCGTGATTGCCCGGAATGGCGAAGACGTGCGGCTCGGGCTCGCGCGAGTAGTTGCGCGCGGTCTCGAACGGTTTCACCAGGCGGTCGTGATAGTCGCGACGCGACGCGGCGGGATAGACCTGATCGCCTCCGAAGAGCAGGATGTCGCCGCTGCGCGTCTCGAACGTTGCTCCATAGGATGTCGCCACGCTCAGCGCCGGTCGCGAACTCCAGTAGGCGACCGCGTAGGTTGAGTTCCAGCCGTCGCCGGTGTCGGCGATGTAGTCGAGCCACAACTCCTCGCACGGCACGCCGCCGAGCTTCGTGTAGTCGTGGATCTCGTCGGCGCCTCCCGCCGCGAGGGCTTCGAGAAGGCGGTAGTCAGAGTGGCGGCCGAAGAGGGTGGAGATGAGGACTTCGAAGCCGGTGGCGAGCAGGGGCGAGGGATCGAACCAGCCCACCATGGGCCGACGATCCTCGGGGGGCGGCGGAGCGGCGACCTTCGGCGTCCCGGCGAGCATGGCACCATTATCGACGACGGGCGCGAGCGGGAGACTTTGGCCCTTCCACGTGAATTTGCGAGGGGCTTAGACTTGACCGGCGCCATGTTCACAAGCCTCGCGACCGCCCTGCTTCTGGCCGCGAAACTGGAATTCGTGGTCCCGGACGCGAACTTCTCCCTGCGCGAGGGCCTTCCCGCGGTTCAGGTCCTGAGCCTGTATCAGGACAAGTACGGCGCGCTGTGGGCAGGGACCACCGCGGGCCTCGCGGAGCTTGGCGGCCCCGCCATCATCGCCTTCGGCCCCGAAAAGGGGCTCTCCCGTTCCGCGGTGTTCGCGATTGCCGAAGAGCCATCGGGCGCCATCGTGGCTGGAACCGCGGGCGGTATCTCCCGCCTGGTCCGGGGCCGGTTCGAGCCGGTGCCTCTTCCCACCGCCGCTGCACAGCTTCCGGTGAAGCGTTTCGTGCGCGGCCTCGATGGGACGCTGTGGGCGCTGGCCGGCGACCGCATGGTGCTTCGCTACCTAAGCGGACAGTGGAACGTGGTCGGGATCGACGGGGCTCTCGCTTTCGAGGCCACGGATCTGGCCATCGACGAGATGGGCGCCCTGTGGCTCGCGACCAGGAACCACGGCCTGCTCCGCCTCGCCCCTGTGGGCACCCGGTTTCAGAAGTCCGCGCATTTCCAGCCCGCCCCCGACGTTCTGGTGGGCATAGACCACGTCGCCACCTCGCGCGGCAAGGTCTTCTTCACCTCGACCCGCGGCCTGTCGGTTCTCTCCGTGGCCGCGGGCGCCGTGGTCGAGACGACGCCCTTTCCACCCGGTACCGGGACCGGGCATCGGTCGCTGGCCCTCACTCCCGCGGGTCAGGTGTTCGTGGGCACCAATGCCGGCGTTCTGAGCCTGGAAGGGCGCATCCTCGTGCCCGTGGCGTCGCGCAACGATCGCGCGCGCGCCGCCGCGGTCACTCTGCTTGACGATCGCGAAGGCCAGTTGTGGGTGGGCACCATCGAAGCCGGCCTCAATCTGCTCCTGACCGGCCGGGGCGTGCGTTTCCTTCGCGCGGACAAGGAGAGCTTCCGGTCCATCGACGTCGACAAGAGCGGCGTGCACTGGATCTCCAATGAGCGACGCGTCCTCCACTTCCGGACCGATGACGCGGGGACTCCGATCTCGTCTCGGGATGCGAGGGTCGAGGGTTTCGACGCGCTCACCATCTATGGCATCGAGGAGGACCAAGACGGCGGCCTGCTCTTCGCCATGGATGGCGGCGTCGGTTTCCTGTCGAAGGCGTCACGCGCCTCGGACGCGACGCTCATTCGGCACGACCCGCGCTTCGAGATGCTGCGGGACCGTTTCGTCACGGGCGTCCATCGCGATCGCGGCGGAGCGATATGGGCGGTCTCGCCGCTCGGAGTCTACCGGCTCGAAAGAGGCGCCCTGGAGGCGCAGAACGTTCCCTTTCCGAGCGGCAATCCGTGGGTGGCGGCCCTGGACACTCAGGGTTCCTTGTGGGTCGCCACGCGCCAGGGCACGCTGGATGTCATCGACACCGCGACGCAGCGGGTCACGCCGGTGACCCTCCCCCCGGGCCGGCATGTGGAGTTCGTCGGCCCTTCGCCGGACCGCGGTGTGGTGGTCACCTTCGAGAACGGCGCGTCCGCGTTCTTCTTCACCAAGGGCTCGAACGACGAGGTCACCATGTCGAAGGGGCCGGAGGGAATCTCCTGGCTCTCGGTGTTGTCGCTCCTCAAGATGGGCGACCACTATCTGGCCGCGCACGGCGGCGACCGCCTCTCGCAACTCCGTCTCTCTTCGGGGGTGGTGGAGCAGACCATCCTCACCTCCGCCGACCTCGAGGACTCCGACTTCCGATATCTCTCTCTCCGCGAGGGCCGCGCCGGCCAGTTCTGGTTCACGCTGCTCAACGGCATAGGGCGGCTCGATCCGCCCACCGCCCCCCCGGCGCCGAGCCGCCTGCGCCTCGACCAGGAGGAGGAGACTCTCGTCCTCGCCCCGCGGCCCAATGCCATCGACCTGCATGCCCAGCTCTCGGATCCGGTGGCCTCGCGCAAGGCTCGCTATCGGTATCGCCTCCTCGGCGAAACCGACGAGTGGACTGAGTGGTCCTCGGATCCGCACATCCCGCTCTCCAACGTTGCTCCCGGCGAGTACCGGCTGGAGGTGGAGGCCGAAGACCGCTACGGCCGCAAGTCGAGCCCGGTGTCGCTCGAGGTCGAGGCGAGGGCCCACTGGTGGGAGTCGTGGCCGTTTCGAATCGTCGTCGTCCTCGCGGGTCTCGGAGGGGCCTACGCTCTCTACCAGTGGCGGGTGCGCGCGATCGAGCTCGAGCGGCTGGCCCTTGCCGCGGCGGTGAAGGCCGGGCGCGCGGATCTGGAGATCGCGAATCAAAGGCTCCAGGAGCTCTCGCTCACCGACATGCTGACCGGTCTGCGGAATCGACGCTACTTTTCGGAGGTGGTCGAAGACGAGCTTCGCCTCCTGAAACGCCGTTTCGATGAGCGGCGCAGCATGGGCGATCCCAATCGGGACGCGTTGTTCTTTCTGCTCGACCTCGATCGCTTCAAGACGGTGAACGACCTCTTCGGCCACGCGGGCGGGGACGCGGTGCTTCAGGAGACCGCGCGCCGGCTGCAAGCCCTCCTGCGACGGACCGACCGGCTGATCCGCTGGGGTGGCGAAGAGTTCCTGGTCGTCTCTCTCGATTGTCAGAGGAGCGAAGCCCCCGAGATGGCGTCCCGGATCCTGTCCGCGATCGCACACGAGCCCTATCCGATCGGGCCCGAAGGCGGCATCCAAATCACCACCTCCATCGGGTGGGCGGCCTTTCCCTACTCTATGAGCGGCGCCGAGCCCCATCCCGAGGATGTGGTGCGGCTAGCCGATCGCGGCCTCTATCGGGCGAAGCGCGCCGGGCGGCACTGCGCGGTGGGCATCTCGCCCGCGATCGAGGGGCCGCTCATGAGCGACGGAGTGGAGGTCCTCAAAGACCTGGGCCTTTCCGTCATCTTCACCACGGTGAAAGGCCTTCCGCGCGGGGGGGGCGTGCCCCTCGAGTCCCTCCGCGGGACCGGCCCGGTTCCCCGTTCGACGTGATTCGCCATGTCTGAGCCCATCCTCGGTTTTCCAAATCAGCTGACCATCCTGAGGATGATCTGCGCGCCGGTGTTCGTGGCCCTGACCCTCGATGGCCACCTTCGGGCCGCGGTCGCAGTGTTCATCCTCGGGGGCGTCACCGACGCGTTCGACGGTCTGATCGCGCGTTACTACAAGCAGCGCACCACCCTCGGGGCCATCCTCGATCCTCTCGCGGACAAGATGCTGCTCGGTTCCGCTTTCGTGGCCCTCTCCTTCGCCGGCGCGGTTCCCGTACACATCCCGAAATGGCTGACCGTGATGGTCCTCTCTCGCGACGCCATCATCGTGGTGAGCGCCCTCGCCATCGCCTTCGTCTCGAACCGGAAGGGGTTCTCGCCGAGCCGCCTGGGGAAGGCGAGCACCGCGGCGCAGATGACCTGCGTGGCCCTGGCCTTCGCCGCGAACCTGATGACGTTTCCGAAGCACGTTCTCGACATCGTCTTCGTGGCCACCGGCGTCCTGACCGTGGGCTCGGGCCTTCACTATCTCTATCGCGCCTCGTCCCGGCGCTTCGTGGAGCCCGGCAGCGATGCCTGAGGGGGGTGAATAGATGCGCCGAAGCACGCCGCCGCGGTACCGTCTCGAGGGAGGCAAGACCTGCATCGACATCAAGTTGAGGAGCGCCGATCAGGTCTTCGACGGCCGGGACCCCGCACCCTTCCACGAGCGCGATCTCGAGGATGCCGCAGTCGAATACATTCTGGGGGCGGTGCAGGAAATTCCGCCCAAGGCGCCGTTCAAGATGGT
Organism: Vicinamibacteria bacterium; assembly: GCA_031392925.1. Classification (GTDB taxonomy): domain Bacteria; phylum Acidobacteriota; class Vicinamibacteria; order Fen-336; family JAGNNV01; genus JAGNNV01. The sequence continues at coordinate 5,891 of JANMVV010000218.1, read as the reverse complement.
CTTCTGGATCGCCGACCCCGCAGCCCTCCAGATGCCGGTCGCGACTTTTGTGGGGGCGGTGCGCGCGCACTTCACCTACGAGGTCGAAAAGCTCCGTCGTCGGACCCGCGAGCACGTGCGCCTGGGCGAGATTACGCTGACCATCGCGCTTCTGGCCCTCACCGTCTTCCTCACCCTCGCCGAGCTTGTGAGGTTCCTCCCCGACGGAGCCGTCCGCCAGATTCTGAGGGAGGGCCTCATCATCATCGGCTGGGTCGTGATGTGGCGGCCCCTGGAGCTCCTGCTCTATGACTGGTGGCCTCTGGTGCGGCAGCGCCGGCTGTGCCAGCGTGTGGTCGACGCGGAGATCACGGTCGAACCGGGACAGGGAGCGGGAGACGCCGCTCCGGCCTAACGCGACTTGAAGACGATTGCGCCGGCGACGATGGTCGCGACCGGCCAGCCCGTGAGGGTCATCGATACGAACGGGGAATTCCGGCTCTTGCCACGGAAGGACTCGGGCCTGACCGTGCGGACCTCGGCGGGATCGAAGATCGTGATGTCGGCGGGCTGACCCTTCTCCAGGGTGCCGCCGGGGAGTCCGAGGGCGCGGGCCGGCCCCGCGGTGAGGAGTTGGACGAGACGCGTCAGGTCGAGGGTGCCCGGCTTCACCAGACGGTCGTGGCACAAGGCGAATGCCGTCTCGAGCCCGACGATGCCGAAAGCCGCGCAGTCGAACTCGCAGACCTTCTCTTCGGTGGTGTGAGGCGCGTGGTCGGTCGCGATGGCGTCGATGGTGCCGTCCAGGAGGCCGGCGATCACGGCCTGGCGGTCTTCCTCGGAACGCAGGGGGGGATTCATCTTGGTGACGGGGTCGTAGTCGTGCGCGCGCACGGCTTCATCGGTCAGGGTGAGGTGGTGGGGGGTCGCTTCCGCGGTGACGCGGACGCCCCGGGCCTTGCCGCGGCGGACGGCATCCACGGCGCGTCCGGTGCTGATGTGGGCGATGTGGACGTGCGAGCCCGTGAACTCCGCGAGCAGGACGTCGCGCTCAACCATGATGGTTTCAGACACGTGAGGCGCGCTCGGAATGCCCAGGGCCACCGAGATAGCACCTTCGTTCATGGCGCCGCCCTTGGAGAGGTCGAGATCCTCGCAATGATCGATGACGGGCAGGCCGAAGGTCCGCGCGTACTCGAGCGCGCGCCGCATGACCCGGGCGTTTTGGACCGGACGTCCGTCGTCCGAGACCGCGATGCAACCGGCGGACTTCAAGTCGCCGTACTCCGAAAGCTCCTCGCCCATCGAGCCGCGGGTGATCGCGCCGATTGGATAGACGCGCACGATGGCTTCGCGCTTCGCGGTCTCGACGATGAAGCGGGTGGTGGAGGCAGAGTCGTTCACCGGCGTGGTGTTGGGCATCGCGCACACCGCGGTGAAACCGCCCGCGGCCGCGGCCATGGCCGCCGTGGCAATCGTCTCCTTGTCCTCGCGTCCCGGCTCGCGCAGGTGGGTGTGGAGGTCGATGAAGCCGGGCGTCACCACGCAGTCGGTGGCGTCGAAAATCTCCGCGTTCTTCGCCTTGAGGCCCTCGCCGATCTGACTGATCCGGCCGTTCTCGATCAGGATGTCCACGCGGGCGTCGAGGCGCGAGGCGGGATCGATCACCCGGCCGCCGCGGATCAGAAGAGCTTGAGGCATGTATTTCCTTGGTTTCTTCGGGGACCGCCTACTCGCGGCCGCCTCCGAGCAGGAGGTAGAGCACGGCCATGCGCACGGCCACGCCGTTGGTGACCTGGTCGAGGATGAGCGAGGCCTTGGAGTCCGCCACCTCGCTCGCGATTTCCACCCCGCGATTCATGGGTCCGGGATGGAGCACCACCACATCGCTCTTGGCGCGCTTGAGCCGGTCGAGGGTGAGGCCGTACTGGGCGTGATACTCGCGCGCGGTGGAGATGAAGGCGCTGGTCATCCGCTCCTGTTGGAGACGCAGCATCATGACCACGTCCGCGCCTTCGATGGCCTCGTCGATTCGCCAGCTCAGGGTGGCGAGGGAGGAGAACTCCTGAGGCAGCAGGGTCGGCGGAGCGCACAAGGTGACGTCCGCGCCCATCCTGGTCAGGAGGTGAATATTGGAGCGCGCGACGCGCGAATGAAGCACATCGCCCACGATCGCGATCTTGAGACCTTTGATCCGGCCCTTCGACTGCCGCAGGGTGAAGGCGTCGAGCAGCGCCTGGGTCGGATGCTCGTGGGCGCCGTCGCCCGCGTTCACGATCCGCGAGTTGCTGCAGCGTGCGAGGAAGTTGGCGGCCCCGGCCGACGAGTGACGGACCACGATCACGTCCGGCGTCATGGCTTCGAGATTCTTCACCGTGTCGAGAAGGCTCTCGCCCTTCGACACGCTGGAACCCGCGGCCTGGATCGACAGGGAGTCGGCGGAGAGAATCCGTTCCGCCATCTCGAAGGAAGCGCGCGTGCGCGTGGACGCCTCCATGAACAGGTTCACCACCGTCCGTCCGCGCAGCGTCGGGACCTTCTTGATCGGCCGGTCCATGATCTCGCGCATCTGCACCGCGGTGTCGAGGATGAGGGTGATCTCGTCGATGGACAGCGGCTCGATGCCGAGGAGATGTTTCCGAGTCCACTCCGTCATCTTTTCACCAGGACGACTTCGTCCTTGCCGTCGATCTCGACCAGGCGGACGTCGACCCTGTCGCCGCGGTTCGTCTTCACCGTCTTGCCCACGTAGTCGGCCTGGATGGGAAGTTCACGATGGCCGCGGTCGATGAGAACCGCGAGAGCGATGCGTGAAGGACGGCCGAAATCCACCAGCTCGTCGAGGGCCGCGCGGATGGTCCGGCCGGTGAAGAGCACGTCATCGATCAGGATCACGGTGCGGCCGTCGATCGAGAAGGGAATGTTCGTGGACTTGAGCACGGGCCGCGTGCCCACGGTGGAGAGATCGTCGCGATAGAGGGTGATGTCGAGCGAACCGACATCGACCTTCTTGCCGGTGCTCGCGCCGAGGACGATGGCGAGCCTCGCGGCCAGGGGCACGCCGCGACTCTGGATGCCCACGATGGCGAGGCCGGGCCCGTCCTTCTGGTCGGCCTTGATCGACTTCGCCATCGACGCGATCGCGGTTCCGAGCGAGCGGCGGTCGAGCACCCGAGTCTCCCGGCCGGCCTTCGGACGGCTGGAAGTCGCCGCCTTCATGAGATGCGGCCACCGTTCGGGACGGGGCGCTCGACCGCGAGCAGGACATGCGCGCCCAAAGGATCCGGCGCCGCGAGGACCAGAACCTCCGACATGAACCCCGCGACCCGACGGGGCGGGAAGTTCACGACCGCCACGATCTGTCGCCCGACCATCGCCTCGGGCTCGTAGTTCACGGTGTACTGCCCCGACGAACGCTTCACGCCGATCTCTGGACCGAAGTCGATCTCCATCCGATACGCCGGCTTGATGGCGCCCTGAAGCGGCTCGGCCGAGAGCACGGTGCCCACGCGCAGATCGAGATTCAGAAACTCATCGAAGGTCGCCACGGCTGGCAATCTTAATCGCCCCGAACGATTCCCGACGCCTCTGGCAGAATCCGCGAGGAGGAGCTCGAGGAGGACGACGCTCCGCCCGTCGAATTACTTCGCGCCGGCCACCGGACCGAGCTTCAGGGTAAACGTGGCGGACCCGTTGCACCCCGTCCGTAGGCTCAGGGCGCGGATCTGAGGCTCGAAACCGCCCACCGCCACCGTCACCGCGTAGACCCCGGGCGGGTCCACCACCACGTTCGCGACCCCGCTGTTGTTCGTTCGAACCGTGGCGAGCGTTTCTCTTCCGGCACCCATGGGGAACAGATGCACCTGCACGCCGGGGAAGGCCTCGCCCCCGTTGTCCCGCACTCGCACCGAGAGGCGATAGGGTGTGCGCGCGCCGGCGGTGCACGATTCCCGATCCGGCCGTGGGAAGGAGATCTCGCCGTGACGCGGTTCGTCGGACAGGGTGTCCGCGGGGCGCGCCTCGACGGGCCGCTTCTCGGAGGCCACCGTCGGCTTCGAGTTTGTGGCGCATCCGAGCGCCGCGGGAACCAGCAGCACGGTGACGATTCTCTGGGCCCATTGCCGTAGCGGAGTATTCACACCAGCATCCAACCTACCTCTTGGCTTCCTTCTCGGGAGGGGCCACACGATACCCGCGACGATGGCGCACTCGCGCCCCGGCTCGACTGACTTCGACCCTGAGGTGATGTTCGCCCGGAACGGGATCCCCCTGGGGGACGTAGCCGATCACATATTGAGCCGCGAGTTCGTCCAGGAGTCCGTTGTAGATGGGCTGGAGGTCCCTGAAGGTCCTCGGGTTGAAGACATCGCCGCCGGTCAGATCCGCGAGTTCCCGCATGAACGCCCTCGCCTGGAGCCCGGAGGCCGCACTCTCGTACTTGCCGCCGAAGAGGATGGGGTAGATCGTGACCGTGCTGGACCGCACCAGGTCCTTGACTTCGGTGATCGAGAGCAGGCTCTTCGAGTCCTCACCGTCGGTGAAGAGCACGACGATCTTCCTCCCGGGATCGTCGGAGATCCTCGACAGATACACCGCGATCGCGTCCCGCAGGAGGGTGTCGCCGCCACTCTTCGCCTTCTGGATCCGATCGAACAGGCCCTGCTGCGACTCGCTGTTGTATTTCGAGAGGCGGATGTCCGAGTCGAAGAACACGGTGGTGAGCGCGCGGGCTCGCGGGATCGACTCGAGGAAGGAGGCCGCCGCGTTCTGGGACAGCTTCAGGACCTCGGCCATGCTGCTGCTGGTGTCGAAGAGCATCCCGAGGTCGATCGCGGTCGGATCGGGCGCGCCCTCCTGGCCCTCATCGTCCGCGCGCGCGGGGTCGAAGACCCGGGCGAAGAAGCGAATCTCCTGCGGCTTGTCGTCCTCGTAGACCGTGAAGTCCTTCGTAGTGAGGTCCCTCAAGAACTTGCCGTCGAGACCGCGCACGGTCAACGTGAGGTTCACCGTGCGCGCTTCCGTCGCGAAGGTGAGCGGAACCTTTGGCTTGAACGGCGGCGGGTCTTGAGCCTTGGCTTCGACGACGGGAAGGGCGAGGCTCAGGGCAAGCGCCAGAATCATCGGGCTCCTCCTGCTAACGCAGTATCTCGACCACGCGCAGCGCCAGATCGACGCGATTGAATGGCGGCATCACGTAGACGCCCTGGGCGAGGTCCTGCCCGGCGCGCAACGCCTCCTGCGCGATGGACACACCCTCGGCCTGCGCCTTCTCGCCCGTGCCCGCGACGCGCATCCTCTCGCGGATGTCCGCGGGAATGATCATGCCCGGCACCTCGTTGTGGAGGAACTCGGCGTTCTTGTGCGAGTAAAGAGGCAGGCTGCCCACCAGCACCGGCGTGTTGAGGTACTGAATGGCCTTCAGAAACTTCTCGACCTGCCTCGGGTCGTACACCGGCTGGGTCATGATGTACTCGGCTCCCGCCTTGACCTTCTCCTCGAGGCGCCGCAGTTCCTTGTCCCAGTCGGGCTTGCTCGGGTCCGCTCCGCAGCCGATGTGGATTCCGAGCGGCGGTCCGATGGGATTGCCGGCGAGATCGCACCCGCGATTCAGGTGCGAGAGGATCCGGATGAGTCCGATGGAGTCGACGTCGTAGACCGCGGTCGCGTCGGGGTAATCGCCAAGCTTGGGCGGGTCGCCGGTGATGCACAGGATGTTTCGCAGGCCGAGGGCGTAGCAGCCGAGCACGTCCGACTGGATGCCGAGGAGATTGCGGTCGCGGCAGGTGTAGTGAAGGATGGTGTCGAGGCCGGTCTGCGCTTGGGTGAGCAGGCACAGCGACTGCGCGCTCATGCGGGCGGAGGCGCGCGGGCCGTCGGCCACGTTGATGGCGTCGACCTCGTTCTCCTTGCAC
>JANMVV010000202.1:0-2995 GCA_031392925.1 Vicinamibacteria bacterium | reverse complement strand
TCCGCCACCACCCCCATGGTCGGGGTGAGGGTGCGCTCCACGTCGTCGAGGGTCTTCACCACTTCGCCCTTGCCCGCCATGCGCGCCTTCAGGAGGCCGCCGCGGAGTCTGTGCAGGTCGAAGGCGTGGGTCGGCTGACCCATCTCCAGCATCACGTAGTTCGAAAGGTCGACGATGTTGTTGATCGATCGCTGGCCGGCGAGTTCGAGACGATCCTTCAGCCACGAGGGCGATGGGCCCACGCGCACGTCGAACACGCGCGCCGCGAAGCGGGGGCAAAGATCGGAGGCCTCGATGGTCACGCGAAGCGACTCGCTCGAAGGCGCGCCGGACTCGGGGAACGAGAGATCGAGAGGCTTGAGCGGCAGACCATAGAAGGTCGCTGCCTCTCGAGCCACGCCGTACATGTTCATGGCGTCGACGCGGTTGGTGGTGATGTCGAGGTCGAGAACGGCGTCATCGCCGAATGTCTCGATCCCGTCGCAGGCGAGCCCGACACGGGTGAGATCGTCGGCGAGCTGCTCCGGGCTGACCTTGAGGTCGACGAAGTCCTTCACCCACGAAACCGGGATCTTCACGAGAATCGGACCTTCATGAGAATTGTTCCAGGAAGCGGACGTCGCTTTCATAGAAGAGCCGGATGTCGGAGATGCCGTACTTGATCATGGCGATCCGCTCGATCCCGGTGCCGAACGCGAAGCCGCTGACCTCCGCGGGGTCGTAGACGACCTTCCCGAGGCGTCCATTGACCGACTCGAAGACCGCGGGATGCACCATTCCAGAGCCGAGAATCTCCACCCAGCCCGTCTGCTTGCACACACGACAGCCGGTCTTCCGGCCCTTGCAGGTGCTGCAGCCCATATCGACCTCGACCGAGGGCTCGGTGTAGGGGAAGTACGACGGGCGGAAGCGAACCGGGTACTCCTTGCCGAACACCGCGTGGATGAAGGTTTCGAGCGTCCCCATGAGATCGCCGAGGGTGATGCCGCGATCGACGACCAGGCCCTCGAACTGGTGGAACATGGGGGAGTGGGTGATGTCGTCGTCGCGCCGGAAGGTCCGGCCGGGACACAGCACGCGCACTCCGGGAGGATGCTCGTTCGCGAGCATCGACCGGATCTGACCGGTGGAGGTGTGGGTGCGAAGGAGCCGGGGCGGCAGGCCTTCGAGGTAAAAGGTGTCCTGCATGTCGCGGGCCGGATGGTCCGCGGGCATGTTGAGCGCCTCGAAGCAGTGGTAGTCGTCGTCGACCTCGGGGCCGTCGAAGATGTCAAAGCCCATTCCGATGAAGATGTCTTCGACCTCCTCCCGGACGAGAGTGAGCGGGTGCTTGCCGCCGGAAGACCGCGCGCGTCCGGGCAGCGTCACGTCGATGCGCTCGGAAGACAAACGCGACTCGCGAAGGCGGCGCTCCAGCGAGGTCTCGGCCTCGCCGATCTTTGCCTCGCTGAACTCCTTCAGCTCGTTGAGCGCCTCGCCCGCTTCCTTCCGGGCTTCGGCCGCGAGCTTGCCGAGATCCTTGAACAGAGCGGTGACTTCGCCCGCCTTGCGCCCGAGGAAGCGGTCCCGGACGGCCTGAAGGGACCCGGAATCCGAAGCGGACGCAAGCTGGCCCTCGAGCCTCTCTCGAAGCTCGTGGGCCCGCTTCTTCAGATCATCAAGTGAGGACAACGCCTCGGACTACGCCTTGGCGGCGGCTGGTGCGGCTTTGACCGGCGTCGGCTGGGCGGGGATATGCGGCTTCACCTGTTCGACCACCTTGGCGAAACCGGCGGCATCGCGCACGGCCATCTCGGCGAGGACCTTGCGATCGAGCATCAGTCCCGAGGCCTTGAGGCCGGAGATGAACTTCGAATAGCTCACTCCCGCGAGGCGGCAGGCCGCGTTGATGCGGACGATCCAGAGCGATCGGAAATCGCGCTTCTTCTGCTTGCGGCCTTCGAAGGCGTTCTGTCCGGCTCGGATCGAGGCTTCCCGGGCGAAGCGGTACAGCTTGCTCTTGCCCAGGAAGAAGCCCTTGGTTAGCTTCAGTACTTTCTTCCGCTTGTTCCGTCGTGCGGATCCGCGCTTTACGCGAGGCATTTATGTCTCTTTCTTGATGACCGTCGACCCCTTTGGCCGTGGTCCGTCACACTTTGGATATTCAGAGGTCGAGGCGGTGACGAAGCCAGGGGGTGCGCGTCGGCTCCCTTAAACCCTGATCTTTGGTTCCCCCAGGGACCACCAGGGCCGGCGGAGGAATCGCAGAGCAGAGGAGCTTACAACAGGGAGGGGTCTACTCCGATGCCTCGTCGTCGAGCGATACGGGCACGGGTCGGGCGTCCCAGATTTCATCCGCGTACTGCTGCGTGGTGCGGTCCGACGAGAACTTGCCCATGCCCGCGACATTCAGGATGGACATCCGCCACCACTCGTCGGGCCGGGCGTATACCCGGGCGGCCCGGCGTTGGCACTCGGCGTAGGAGGCGAAATCGGCGCACAGGAAGTAGCGGTCCTCGCCCAGGATGGCATCCACGATCGGACGGAAGAGCCCGGACCCGCCGTCGAGCGAACCATTCGAGATGATCTCCACGGCGCCACGCAGTTCCTCGCTTTCACGAAGGAACGGATCCGGCGAGTAGCCCGCGGACCGCAGCCCCTCGATCTCATCCTTGGTGTGGCCGAAGATGAAGATGTTGTCGGGGCCCACTTCCTCGCGAATCTCAACGTTCGCTCCGTCGAGGGTGCCGATAGTCAACGCGCCGTTGAGGGCCGCCTTCATGTTGCCCGTTCCCGAGGCCTCGGTGCCGGCCGTGGAGATCTGTTCGGAGAGGTCGCAGGCCGGGAAGATGATTTCCGCCTGGGACACCGAGTAGTTCGGCAGGAAGGCGACGGTCAGCCGGCCGCGCGTCAGGGGATCCTCGGCTACGCGCCTGGAGATGGCATGAACGAGTTGAATGCTGAGCTTGGCCATCGCGTAACCCGGCGCGGCCTTGCCCGCGAAGATCACGGTGCG
>JANMVV010000145.1:0-49607 GCA_031392925.1 Vicinamibacteria bacterium | reverse complement strand
GGCCTCATCTTCCGCAAGGCGCAGAACAAGATCCAGGATCCGGCCAAGCTCCGGCGGCTCATCGTCGACCTGATCGACAAAGAGGAATGGTCCTCTCTCTCGTCCGACGTGAAGGGCGATGCCTACGAGGGCCTGCTGCAGAAGAACGCCGAGGACGTGAAGGGCGGGGCGGGGCAGTACTTCACGCCGCGCGCGCTCATCGCGGCGATGGTTGACGTGGTGGGGCCAAGGCCGGGCCAGTCGATTTGTGATCCGGCGTGCGGCACGGGTGGCTTCCTGCTGGCGGCGCATACCTATCTGGCGAATCACAACGCGCTTGATCGGGCACAGAAGAAGCTGCTGAAGGCGGGTACGTTCTTCGGGATCGAGCTGGTGGACAGCGTCACGCGGCTTTGTGCGATGAACCTGCTGCTGCACGGCATCGGCGGCGAGTCCGAGGAGGACTTGCCCGTTGTCAGCAAAGACGCGCTCGCCGGGAAGCACGGGGAATACGACATCGTCCTGGCCAATCCGCCGTTTGGGAAGAAGAGCAGCGTCACCATCGTCAATGACGCGGGCGAGACGTCCAAGGAATCGCTCATCATCAATCGTGACGATTTCTGGGCCACCACCAGCAACAAGCAGCTCAACTTCCTTCAGCACATCTTCACCATCCTCAAGCAGCATGGGCGCGCGGCGGTGGTGTTGCCGGACAACGTGCTCTTCGAAGGCGGGGCGGGCGAGATCATCCGCCGAGAGCTGCTGAAGCAGGCGGATGTTCACACCTTACTCCGCCTGCCCACGGGCATCTTCTATGCGCAGGGGGTGAAGGCGAATGTGCTCTTCTTCGACCGGAAGCCCGCGCAAGAGAAGCCGTGGACGCGGAAGTTGTGGATCTACGATCTGCGGACCAACCAGCACTTCACGTTGAAGGAACGAACCCTCAAGCGATCGGATCTGGATGAGTTCGTCGCCGGCTACAACACGAAGGATCGCACTAGCCGGAAGGAGAGCGAGCGGTTCAAGGGCTTCACCTACGAGGAACTGGCGAAGCGCGACAAGGTGAACCTCGACATCTTCTGGCTGAAAGACGAGGCGCTGGAGGAGAGCGCGAATCTGCCCGCGCCCGAGGTCATCGCGGCGGATATCACAGCGGACCTCGAAGCCGCGCTGGAGCAGTTCGCAGCGATTGCTGACGATTTGAAGGCGTGATGAGCCGAGGCGGCAAGCCTGCAGCCGGGAGGTCATACAGAAATCTGAACGTGGGTCCGGTCCTGCGATGAAATCGATTGCTGTCTTCGAGACCCGAGCGTAGATTGCCTCGAGGGAGAGCCGAAATGGACAAGGTGCTTCAGGATTTCAAGTACGGCCTCAGGCGTCTGATCAAGGCGCCGGGCTTCACCACCGTCGCCGTCCTCTCGCTGGCCCTCGGGATCGGGGCTAACACCGCGATCTTCACGGTGATCAACGCGGTGTTCCTGCATCCGCTCGCCATCGAGGAACCCTCGCGCGTGGTGGAGCTGTTCACTCAGGATCACCGCACCGCCCAGGCCGGGAACTTCGCTCTCACTCCGAGCTCGATCCAGAACTTCGAGGACTACCGGGATCAGAGCACGGTCTTCTCAGGCCTCACTGCGTACTTCAACACCGGGCTTCAATGGACTCAAAACAGCGAGACCGTCGGCCTCCCGGGGATGATGACCACCGCGAACTACTTCGACGTGCTCGGAGTGAAGCCCGTCCTCGGCCGCACCTTCAACGCTGACGAAGACCTCAAGGCCGCGGCCACGGTCGCGGTGGTGAGTCACAGTCTTTGGCAGACGAAGTTCAACTCCGATCCCGCCCTGGTGGGCCGCACCCTGACCCTCAACGGTCTTCCCTTCACGGTCATCGGCATCGCCCCCGAGGGCTTCAAGGGCACGTTCTCGCTGGCCGGCGCCGATCGCGTCTGGATTCCCCTCGGGATGAAGGACCAGTTCCTGACCGGCCAGATCAAGGAGCTGATCACGAGCCGCAGGTTCCGGTGGCTGAACATCGCGGGACGACTGAAGCCCGGCGTGACCCTGGCCCAGGCGCAGGCCGCCACCGCGACCATCGCGAAGGCGCTCGAGACAACCTACCCGGACGCCAACCGCGGCCGCACCATGGAGCTCGCGCTGGAGACGGACGCGGCGCTCGGTATCAACCAGCGCGCGCAATTCGTCCGGGCCGGCAGCGTGCTGATGGTGGTGGTCGGTCTCGTGCTCCTCATCGCCTGCGTGAACCTCGCGAACCTTCTCCTCGCCCAGGCGGCGCGACGCGAACGCGAGATCAACATCCGAGCGACCATGGGGGCGAGCCGCGGACGGTTGATCCGCCAGCTCCTGATCGAGAGCGTGACCCTCTCGATGGTGGGAGGTGCTTGCGGCCTGCTCGTCGCTTTCTGGTTCCGCAACGCGCTGTGGTCGTTCCGGCCGCCCTTCCTGGAAAACGCGTCGATCGACCTCAGTTTCGATCTCCGCGTTCTCGGTTTCACTCTCCTGGTGGCGCTTCTCACCGGCCTCGCGTTCGGCGCGGTGCCGGCCATCAAGGTTTCGCAGACCCAGCTCGCGGAGGTGCTGAAGGCCGCGGGACGAGCGGGCGGTTCGGGAGTCGGGCACAATCGCGTGCGCTCCATTCTCGTCGCGGCGGAGGTGGCGCTCGCCACTGTCGCGCTCATCGGCTCAGGCCTTTTCCTGCGCAGCATGCAGGCGGCGCAGGAGATGGAACTCGGGTTCGACTCCAAGCACATGGGCTTCATCGGCCTGAATCCGGGCGGACAGAAATACGAGAAGCCCCAGGGGCAGCAGTTCTACCTCGACGCGATCGCGAAAGCGCGCGCCCTGCCGCAGGTCGAGAGCGCGGCCGTGGCCGTTCTCATACCCATGGTCGGAGGCAACGGTGTGCTTCTCACCACCTTCCCGGAAGGCCAGGGTGAAGGTTCGTCTTTCAAGGGAGCGCTGATCGCGTACAACGACATCACCCCGGGGTACTTCGAGACGCTGCGGATCCCTCTCGTGAAGGGGCGGGACTTCACCGGGTTCGACACTGAGCAGACGACCATGGTGGCGATTCTCAATCAGGCCGCGGCGCGGCAACTGTTCTCGACTGATGATGCGGTCGGGAAGCAGTTCACCATCGTGAGCCATCCCGAGACGCGGTACGAAATCGTGGCGGTCGCGAAGGATTCGGTGGTCAACCAGGTCGGCGAGGACCCGACGCCGATGATCTATCGGCCCATGCAGCAGGAGTATGCGCCGCAAGCCGGGCTGATCGTCCGCACGAAAGGCGAACCCGGTCCCCTCCTCGCCACAGTGCGGGACCAAGTGCAGACCCTCGACAAGAACATGCCGATAAGGAACACCGGCACCATCCAGGAGCAGATCGTTCAAGGACTGTGGGCCTCGCGCATGGGAGCGGCACTCCTGAGCATCTTCGGCGGGCTGGCCCTGGTGCTGGCCATGATCGGCATCTACGGCGTCATGTCCTATTCGGTCGCGCAGCGCACCCAGGAAATCGGGATTCGGATGGCGCTGGGCGCGCAAGCCGGGGACGTGAGGCGCTTCGTGCTGTGGCAGGGGATGGTGCCCGCGCTGCTTGGCGCCGGAGCCGGGGTTGTGGCCGCGGTGGCCCTTGGTCAGCCGATCGCCAACCTTCTTTACGGGATCAGGCCCTACGATCCCCTGACCGTGGGCTTCGTTTCGATCGTCCTGATCGGGGTCGCGCTTGTCGCCTGCTATGTCCCGGCGCGGAGCGCCACCCGGGTCGACCCTCTGGTCGCTTTGCGATACGAGTGAGCGCGGGACCGCCGCTGGCGGCGGTTAGACTGACTTGATGTCGATTGCGACGCGGCCTGAGCCGCCGGGCCACGACGCCTTGGCCGGCTCGGTTGGGCGCCGACTCATGCGGGCCGGGGCTCCAGCCTTGGGAGCCATCTTCCTCTTGGCCCTCCTGCTCAGAGTGGCATGGGTCCTCGGCGTCAACGAGCCCCTTCAGCACGACCACCCCTACAAATACCTGAGCCACTCGCTCTGGCTGGCGGAGCGGACCGATCCGCTGAACGTGATCCTGCACTACGACAACTGGAGGGTGCAGTACAACCGCTGGACCGCGGCTCCCCTCTACTACCTCTTCCTCTTCGGGATCTTCCGACTGTTGGGACCGAACGTTCTCTGGGTCCGCCTCATTCAGTGCGTTCTCGGTGGTCTCGCCGCGGTGTCGGTCGCCCGCATCGGAGCGCGAATATCGGGTTCCCGGGGACGATGGGCCGGAATCGCCTTCGCCATCCACCTTCCCTTGATCCAGATCTGCGCGACAACCTTGACGGAGGCCCTCTACGTGCCCCTGATGGTTCTCGCCTTCGATCTGCTGCTCCGAACACCCTCTCGAGCGAATGCTCTCGGGGCCGGCCTAACCCATGGCCTTGCCGCGCTCACCCGCTCCGTATCCTCGGCATTCTTCGCGATCATCGCCTTCTGGATGCTCGCGAAGGAAGGCCCGCGTCGCGGCGCGCCACGAGTGGCGCTTCTGGCCCTTGGAGGGATGCTCACGATCCTCCCCTGGGCCGCGCGGAACTACTTCCTGCTCGGCGAACCCATCCTGATCGAGACCTTCGCCTGGGAGAACCTGTGGTATGCGAATGCCCTCGTCGGCCCTGGCGTCAAGGCGGCGCAATGGCAGGATATCGTCTCCCAGGAGACCACAGCTCAGCAGCGCGAGCGAGCCGTGGAACTCACGATTCAGAACCTCACGCGCCGGCCCGATCGGATCCCCGGGAAGATCTGGCTCAACTGGGACCATCTGCTCCGCCCTGAGGGTTTGCATCAGTGGCTGACCGTGCGAGCCGACGAGTCGATGGGACGGCAGTTCCTCCAGATCATTCTGGAGGACGTCCCGTATCTGGTCGCGTGGGCAGGATTCGTCCTCTTCCTGTTCAAGCGGCGATGGAACCAAGCCTCCATCCTGACCCTTCTCTGGCTCGGTTACTCGCTGCTGATGGTGGTGGTCCTCTTCTTCAATGAGGTGCGCTACCGTAACCAGATCACGCCTTTCCTTTTCGCGACCGCGATCGCCGGCTGGTTCGGACCGGGCGGTGACCGAAGAAACACCAAACGAGCCTGGATCGGGCGGGTGGCCGCGACGTCGATGGTGATCCTTGCCCTCAGTCCGTATCCAGCCCTCGCCCTGGCCGTGGCTCGCGCGAACGCCGACGCTCACAACCTTTTAATCGTGGTGCCCGGCCCCGGAGTTGACCAAGCGACCTTCTGGACGGAGCGCGTTCAGTCTCTGGCCGACGGCGGTCGGATGGCCGCGGCTGCCGACATCGCCGAACGACTGGGAGCCGGCGCCCCCATCCCCGTGCTGACCCTCGCCCCCCGCATCCTCACCGCTCCCGGCCTCGAGCACGCGGCGGCGGCACAGGCGGCATGGGACAGGTCGGCCGCCATCGAGTGGACAATGGATGAGACCCGCATGCAGGCGATCGCCTGGAGACGCCGGCCCGCCGCGATAAGACCCGATGAGGTCCAATTGGGGTCCTCCGATCTGGGGCTGATCGAAGGCTTCGGGCCGCCCCTTCCGCGCCGCGCCTCTGGCGAACTCCCGGGAGCGGAGGAAGCCGGCCCAGAGCCGACGTCCCGTTGGACGCGCGGCCACTCCCGGGTCCGCCTGTGCTCCTCATCCCCCGGACCGGCAACCCTCACCCTGAGAATCGCTGCTCCGCTTCCCGCCCCACGGACGCCTATCGCAACTTCAGTCCGCTTCGACGGACGCGAAGTGGGAAGCGTGGCGGTCGGGCGTGCGCCCGCGAACTACGAGTTCGCGGTGACCGCGGGAGCGTGCCCGGACGTGGTCGAAATCAAATCGCCCGTCTGGTCGACATCGGACCCGCCCGCCGAACTTGGTGTGAAGTTGTTCTTCGCCGGCCTCAGGCCTCGATGATGCGACTCGTTTCCGGCCCTACCCCAGGGTGATCGCGCGGGCTTCGCGCACGCCTTCGATCTTCAGGAGCGCGGCCAGCACCGGGTCGGGCACATTCGCATCCACTTCGATGAGCATGATGGCGCGCCCGCTGCCCCGCTTGCGGCCGACGTTCATCCGCGCGATGTTGATCGCGTGCTCGCCGAGCCTGGTGCCGATCCGGCCGACCACTCCAGGGGTGTCGTCGTTCTTGATGACCAGCAGATGGCCCTGAAGAACCGCGTCCACTTCGATGCCGTCGATCTCGACCAGCCGGGACTGGCTCTCACCAAACAGCGTGCCGGCCACCGTGAGGTCGCCTTCGGTGGTCTTGAGACGGACGGTCATCAGGTTCGAGAAGGTGATATGCGGAGCGGCGGCCGCCTGGGCGAACTCGACACCCATGGCATCAGCCCGCGAGGTCGCGTTCACGAAGCTGACGGTGGGGTCGGCGGTGCGGAGAGCGCCCGCAACCGTCGCCTGGATGATCGGCTTCGCGGAAAGTTCCTTGAAGGAGCCATGCAGGCCCACTTCGACCTTCTCCACTTTGCCCGGCACCACCTGTCCGGCGAAGAGCGCGAGTTGCTCGCCCAGGTCGATGGCGGGCTTGATCTGGTCGTAGGCCTCGCCGGAGAGCTGGAAGAAGTTGACCGCCTGCTGAATGACGCCGTCCTTCAGGAAGTCGCGGACCTGATAAGCGATGTCCGTGCCGACCCGATCCTGCGCCTCCACGGTCTGAGCGCCGATGTGGGGAGTGGCGACGACCTTCGGGTGCCTGGCGAGCTTCCAGTCGACGGGCGGCTCCTTGGCGTGAACGTCGAGACCACAACCGGCCACGCGACCGCTTTCGAGAGCCGCGAAGAGCGCATCTTCGTCGATCAACTCGCCGCGCGCCGCGTTGATGAGGCGCACGCCCGGCTTGATCTTCGCGAAGGCGTCCTTCCCCAGCATGTGCCGGGTGTCCGGCGTCATCACGGTGTGAAGGGTGATGTAATCGCAGCCCTGAAGGATCTGGTCGAACGACACCGCCTTGACTCCCACCCTCTCCGCCACCTGCGGGGACACGAACGGATCGAACGCCCACACCTCCATCCCGAACGCCTTGCAGCGGGCCGCCACTTCGCGGCCGATCCGGCCGAAGCCGACGATTCCGATGCGCTTGCCCGAGATCTCGGCGCCACCCGCGAAGGCCTTGCGATCCCACGTCCCGGCCTTGAGCGACGCATCGGCCGCGGCGATGTTCCGCGAGGTGGCGAGAATCAGCGCCATCGTAAGTTCGCAGGTCGAAACCAGATTGCCACCCGGTGAGTTCATCACGAAGATGCCGGCCTTGGTCGCCGCCTCCACATCCACGTTATCGACGCCCACGCCGGGCCGGCCGATGACCCGAAGCTTCTTCGCCGCCGCCACGACTTCCGCGGTGAATTTCGTCCCGCTGCGGATGGTGACCGCGTCATACTCGCCGATGATCTTCGCGAGTTCGGCGGGCGGCATGGCCTTCTTCTGGTCGAGGGTCCAGCCCTCCGCGTCGAGGACGGTCTGTCCCCGCTCCGTCATGCCTTCGAGGATGAGCAGTTTGTAGGTCATGGTCTCTGGCTCAGCCTCGCTTGAGGTACTCGGCGTTCGCCGCGGCGACGCCGGCGCCCGGGGTGAACTTGTGTCCGACCTTGTGCAGCGCGATCTCCAGGGTTCCGAGGAGGCCAAGGATGTCGGTCACATCGTAGTAGCCGAGATGGGCCACCCGCATGATCTGGCCCTTGAGCTTGCCCTGACCGCCCGCCACTTCACTCTTGAACTCTCCCTTGAGGATCTTCGTGATCTTGCCGATCTCGATCCCCGCGGGGGCCTTGAGCGCGGTGAGCGCGTCGCCGTGGTCGTTCGGAGCGAGGAGCGGGAGTCCCAGAGCCTGCGCGGCCGCCCGGGTCATCGCGGCGAGCGTGCCCGCATTCTTCACCAGGGCATCAACGCCGCCCGCGGCTTCGAGATCCTTGAGCACGGCGTCGAGGGCCACCACCAGGGAGATGGGCGGCGTCCAGGCCGACTCGAAGTTGACCTGATTCTTCCGCTCGCGGAGCAGATCGAAGTAGAACTTCGGCGTCTTGGTGGTCTGAATCCGCTGCCACGCCTTTTCGTTCACGCTCACGAAGGCCATTCCCGGAGGCAGGGCCAGGGCCTTCTGCGAGCCGACCACTACCACGTCCACGCCCCACTCATCGGTGTGAAGCGGCATGGCGCCCATGCCCGAGATGGCGTCGACCACCAGGATGACGTCGGCCCGGTTCTTCACCATCGAGGCGATCGCCTGGATGTCGTGCTTCACGCCGGTGGACGACTCGTTGTGCTGCACAAAGACGCCGCGGATCTTCGAATTGGCGTCGAGAGCGGCCTTTACGGCGTCGGGCTTCACCGCGGTTCCCCACTCGGATTCGAGGATCTGCACGTCCATCCCATGCGCTTTACCGATGTTGGCCCAGCGCTCGCCGAAGTTTCCGGCCACCAGGGCCAGCATGGGGTCGCCGGTCGAAAGAGTGTTTACCAGAGCCGCTTCCATGCCGCCGCTGCCCGAGCAGGAGAGAATCAGCACGTCCTGCGAGGTCTTGAAGAAACGCTGGAGTCCTTCGCGCGCGCCCTTGAAGATGGCGCGGAACTCATCGGTGCGGTGATGAGGGATGTTCTTGCCCATCGCCTGAAGCGCGATTGGGGAGAGGGGCGTGGGACCAGGGGTGAAGAGTCGGGTCTTGGGAATCATGGAAAACGCATTCTCTCGCACTTGGGTCCTTAGCCCTCAGTTCTCTCGATTGAATCCAAGCAGTGCCTCGCGAAGATCTATTCCCTCGCCAACTAATATTCTGGAATTGAAGTCCACTTCTGACCGGCGTCTTGGAACTCCCCCTCCCGGCGAGAGACGGAGACCGCGCGCGCTGATAGTCCGCATCGGGGCGTTGGGCGACGTGCTCCTGACCCGACGGCTCTCCTACTCGCTCTCCCTTGCGGGCTACCGATCGACGCTGCTCGCTCCGGCCCGGCACGCATCGCTCCTGCTCGCGGACCCGTGGATCGACTCGATCCTGGATTCCGAGAGCCCGCGTTTCGCCGGAGCGTTTGCCGGCTCGTGGCCGGAGGAAGGCGGCGGGTTCGACGTCGCGATGCTGATCTCGAATTCCGGCGCCCTGGAGAGGGCGGTGGGGCTCGCGGCGGCGAAAGTGGTCCGGCTTCCCCCGGGGCCGGTGGGGAACGATCGGACGATCGCGCAACAGTGGGCGGACGCCGCGAGTGATTTCTGCGCGCCGTTTATCGATGGGCTCCCGCTGCTCCGTGCACACGCACCCGAGGCCCTTGTCTCGGGT
The DNA here is from genome assembly GCA_031392925.1 of Vicinamibacteria bacterium. Lineage (GTDB taxonomy): Bacteria > Acidobacteriota > Vicinamibacteria > Fen-336 > JAGNNV01 > JAGNNV01. The sequence continues at coordinate 40,305 of JANMVV010000145.1, read as the reverse complement.
GCGACGCTCATTCACCCGGGCAGCGGCTCGCCCGGCAAGAACTGGCCGATCGAGGCGTTCATCAAACTGAGTCGCAGACTGAGCGCTTCGGGTCACCGGGTGGCCTGGATCCGCGGGCCGGCGGAGGCGGACTTCACCGGGGCCATCGCCCCCGACCGGGTGCTCGATCGCCCGTCACTTGAGGCGCTGGCCGCGACCCTCGACCAATCGAGGCTCTTCATCGGCAACGACTCCGGGGTCTCGCATCTCGCTGGTGCCATGGGCACGCCTTCGGTCGTCCTCTTCGGCCCGACCGATCCGGCGATCTGGCGCCCGGACGGGCGTCGGGTCCGGATCGTGCGCGCCGGCGGCGGAGATCTGGCCGGCCTTCAGGTCGAGGACGTGGTCGCCGCGACGGACGATATGGCTAGACTGAGTCCAGCGAGACGTCGGTAGCGTCCAGGCAAGTATGGAAGGGAGAACGATGATCTCAATCCGAGGGGCCGGCTCTTTTCTTCCGATCGCGCTTGCGCTCGGCTCGACCGGTGTCGATGCTCAGGAAGTGAACGGCAACCGCGTGCGCTACGAGCTCAACCGGGCCACCGTCCTGTTCGACGCCGGAGCGTTCACCGCCGAGGAGATGGGCCGGTTCGCCCTGCTCGCGGATCGGGGCATCCAGGACATAGACACCCTCCTCAATCACACCGGGCCCGGGGCGGGAACGGGGCCGAAGGTCACGTTCGTGGTCCGCGACAGCATTCCAATGTCCCGCTCGTTCCGGCGCACGATCATGCTGCCCGCCGCTCGCGTGCATCGCGACAGCGCTCCCTATCTGCATGAAGCGACCCACGTGCTCGTGCCCATGAAGGAAGAGTGTCTGTGGCTCTCCGAGGGCTTCGCTTCGTATGTCCAGAGCTACGTGGCGGAGAAGATCGGCGGCTACGACGGGTACGTCTTCAGCTGGGGCGGCAATCGCAACGTCGACCGGCTGGCCCGGCGCACCCTGAACTCGGACCTCGGACGCGCGGCTTTGCCCTTCGTGGGCGGAGCCGGAGAACCCGCGGACCTTTTCGAGAAGCGGGGTGAGGTGGCCCAGCCGCTTTACGTGCTTGCGCATTCGCTGGTGAAGTTCATGGTCGAGAACACGAGCCTGGACAAGGTGAAGACGCTCGTGCAGGCCTCGAACATCCAGGGCCTGGCGGCGGACCTTACCGGGCGCACCATCGAAGCGTGGAAGACCGACTGGCTCGCCATGCTCAATGCGCCACGCGCCGAGGTGGCGACCTCGGGTTAGACGCTCAGGGGCCGCGGCCTCAGGAAGCGGCGGGCACTTCCCGCGCGGGCGCGGGCAGCGGCCGGATCGGCGACATCTTCTCGGGAAACTTCGGCGTGATCTTCGCGTAGGCCTTCCTGAGCCGTTCGAAGTCGGCTTCCATGTCTCCGGTTGGCGGGATGACGTCGCCGGTAAAACCTCCGGTCTTCGTGCCGTAGTCGATGAACGCGCACACCATCGGCACCTTCGCCTCCATCGCGATCCAGTAAAAGCCGGTCTTCCAGCCTTCGGTGAGCTTGCGCGTGCCCTCGGGGGCCACGCCGAGTAGAAACGCGTCGCTCGACCTGAACCACTCGGCCACCTGCTGAACCGTGTTCTGGCGGTGAGATCGGATCACCGGCACCGCACCCAGGCCTTTGAGCAGCCAGCCGAGCGGGCCCTTGAACATGGTGTGCTTGCCGAGGAAGCGCAGGTCGATGCCGAGGATCGAGGCGCAGCCGAGCATCCAGAAGCCGTCCCAGTAGGAGGTGTGGGGGGCGCAGATCATCACGTACCTGGGCGTGTTCGGCGGCGGAGCGCCCACCGCCCTCCAGCCGGTGAGCCAGAAGATGGCCTTCGCGAGACCGCGAACGAGCGCGGTCTGGATGAGGGGATTGCGAGGAACCTGCTTCGGAGTCGGCGGCGGCGAAGGCGAGGTGGTCATCAGGCCGCGGCCACGGCCTTCGCGATCTGGTCGAAGTGACCCCTGTCGTGGCCGATCATGATCTCCGCGATGCGTTCGATCGCGATCTCGCCGCGCTTGGGATGAATCCCCACTCGCTTCCACTGGCTCGCGGGCAGCGCGCGCAGAAGGCACACGTTGTCCTCGCGAAGCCGCGCGAATTCCTTGAGCGAAGCACCCAGGTCCTGAGTGTTATAGCGGTTCTTCGAGGCCAGCGCTTCGACGTCGAGCGCGTAGAACGCGGGACTGTCGGAGAACGCCGCCTTGACGATGCGATCCATCCACAGCTTCTCGACATCCCGGAGATGGCAGACGACTTCCATGGCCGACCACTTGTCGGGCGCGGGCTTGCGCCGCAGCACCGCGTCGTCGAGCTTCTTCGTGAGGTTCGCGAGCTCTTTCGAGCTTGCTTCGAGCGACTCGAAAGCGGCGGCCCGCGCCTTGATGCCTTCGATCTGGCCGAGGTGGGCCTCGTCGTTCCCCACCGCGTGGCGGAGCAGCAGGGCATCCATGGACAGCGGACCCGCGGTTTCGTGAGTCCCGATGCGCTCCCAGCGGGAGCCCTTGACCGACTTCAGCAGCTTCAGACACTCCTTGCGGAGCTTGAGCCAGTCCCGCATCAGTCCGGGGAGCTTCAGACTCCGGTAATCGTCACGAATCGCGATCACGTCGCCGTCGAGATCGGGGAGGGTGGGGTTGTCCTCGGCCAGGATCCGACGATACCGGGTGAGGTACGCGTCGCGCTCCATGTCCCGCATGTGCGCGACGATTTCGAGAATCGACCACTTGCCCGGACCCGGCGTCCAGAGCAGGAGCTTCTTCGGCACCCCCTTGAGCGCGGCCTTGAGGCGCGTCGGGGTCTCGGCGACGATGTGGAGCAACGCGGCCCGTTCGAGATCAGTCATTTCTTTCTCCGTTCTTCTGTCCGGCTCAAGGCGCCGTCTTCAGAAGAGTTTAGTCAGGACTCACCCTGGAGGGAGACCTCGCTTCCGGGTCAGCCAGATGGCCGCGAGGGTCAGGCCGAGCACCAGGCCGCCGGCGATCCCGCCCACCAGCGACAAGCCGTCGGCGATCGTGCCCGGGTAGACGATCTTCAGGGTCTCCGCCATCCAGGGAAACGTGGAGTCCTTCCGATAGACCTTGGTCGCCTCGAGCGCGGACAGGGTCGCGATGGCCGCGGCCGAAGAGATAGAACCGAAGAGCGCGGTCCAGCGCACGAGCGCGCCGCCGTCCATCAGGGGCGCGTGGTCTCCCTCCGTCACTTCGAATCTCAGTTCGCGCTGACTCCAGGGCACAAAGCGCGACAGCATCACCATGCCGGGAATCGCCATGAACACGGTGAGCAGGAAGAAGTTCGTCCACCCGAGAGTGTCGGCCAGAAGGCCTGAAGGCGGTCCGGCGAAGATCCGCGGCAAAGCGAAAAGGCTCGAGAGCAGCGCGTACTGAGTCGCCGAAAAACGTTTCTCGGTGAGACGCAGAAGCATGACTCCCTGGGCTCCGGTGCCGAGACCGCTCGAGATGTATTCGAACGCGGTCGCGGCGTAGAGGATCCACGAAACCGGGCCCGCCTCGGCGATGCACGCATAGCCGACGTTCGACAGAGCCTGAAGAAAGCCGGTGATCCACAAGGCCCGGCCCAGACCAAGGGAGGTGGTCATGAGGCCGCCCAGGACCGTGCCCACCATGATGCCCACCGTCCCGATGGTCGACGACACAATGCCCACGTCCCACAGGTTGAACCCCAGTTCGCGAAAGAAGGGCCGCTGGAGGGACTGGGCGAACGCGTCCGCGAGTTTGAAGAGAACGACGAAGGCCAGGATCTCGATAGCGCGCGGGCGAGAGAGCAGACCGAGGAACGGCTCCCACACCGCCTCGCGAAGCGTGGTCGGGGCTTTCTGCTGGACCTCCGGGTTGTCCGCCCACAACGTGACCAGCAGGCACGGTACGTAGCAGATCGCCAGCAGGAGGTTGACCGCGGTCCAGCCGAACACACCCGCGAGCGAAATGGCCAGGCCGCCGGAAAGATTCATGGCCACGCGGTACATGGCGGTGCGCGCGCCCACCGCGAGCCCCTGCTCGTCCTCGCGCAACACCTCGACCGTATAGGCGTCGATGGCGATGTCCTGGGTCGCGGAGATGAGGGCGATGGCGAGACAGAGGGCGGCGATGACGCCGAAGCGTTCGGGATGGTCGGAGGCGAAGGTGAGGGCCAGGCCGGTCAGAAAGAGACCGATCTGGGAGATGAGCACGTAACCCCGGCGACGACCCAGGAAGGGCAACTCGTAGCGGTCCATGAGCGGCGACCAGAGGAACTTGAAGCTCCAGGGCGCCTGAAAGAGCGTGAGCAGACCGACGATCCGGATGTCGACGCCAATGTCCTTGAGCCACACCGGGATTGCGATCCAGACCAGGCCCAGGGGCAGGCCGGACGAGAAGCTCAGCAGCATCACCACCCCGAGCCGCTTCGAGCGGACCGCGTGCTTGAGGCTCTCCCAGGTGCTCAGCCGCTCGGACATGGAGAGGGAGGATAGTCGGCGCGGGCCTTCGCGGTGAGCGGAGAACTCGCGACTCAGGCCTTCGGCCGCACGCAGATCATGAAGTCCGTGTAGATCGACGGGTCGTCTCGTCTCTTCTCGACCTGACGCCGAAGGGCCGCGGCGTCTTTCACCTCCGCGAAGGGCTCGTCGTTCACCAGCTGAATCCTCAGGACATTCGGCAGCAGGAAGGTGTACCGGACGAAGTTCCACTTTCCATTCGCCTTCCCGCCCACTTCGAGAGCGTTGAGCAACGCGCCGCCCGGCACGGTTGAGCCATGCGCGTCGTAATCGCTCTTCTCCGGGGTCCCGTCCGAGGAAGAAGTCTCAAGGCTCCAGCGGGAAGTCGTGTCGGTCCGGCGGACGATGCGGAGCACCCCCGGATCGTCGTCGAGCGCCGCCTGGACCCCGAGGCACCGCCAGACCCCGACGAGGCGAGCATCCACGGGAACCTGAGGCTTTTGGTCCAGAGGAAACTCGAAGTCGTAACAGGCCGGCAGGGACAGGCAGGCGATGACCAGAACGACGTGCATCTTCTTCATAGTGGCCTCCTCGATGCGTCGGGCCATGGTAGCCGAATCACCTCTCCGGACGGTGAGGCTTCCGCGGGTCAAGAGGCTACAGGCCGTAGCGGACGATCTTCTGATGCAGGGCCTGCCTGGAAATCCCCAGAAGGCGGGCCGCTTCAACCCGTTCGACGCAGCGGGACAGGACGGACTTGAGGAACGTTCGCTCGAAGCCGACGAGCGCCTCGTGGAGCGATGTCGCCGCCTCGGTGGCGGGCGCGCGGCCCGGCACGGGTTCCCCGATCGAGGTCTCCGGGCTGCGCCATTCGATGACACGCGAATCCGACAGCACGACCGCCCGGCGCATCTCCTGCTCGAGTTCTCGCACGTTGCCCGGCCACGAATGGGACCGAAGTCCTACCTCGGATCGGGGTGAGAGGCATGCGACCCTCGAACTCGCTACCGCAACGAAGTGGCGGGCCAGGTGCACTACGTCGCGCCCGCGTTCCCGAAGGGGCGGAAGGACCAGGCACACGCCACGCAGACGGTGGAGGAGATCCTCTCTGAATTTTCCGGCCCTCACCAGATCCTCGAGCCTCTGGTTCGAGGCCACGACGATCCGGACGTCAGCGCGCCTTTCGTGGTTCTCGCCGACTCTCCGGTACGTGCCTTCCTGCACGAAGCGAAGCAGTCGCACCTGGGACCGAGCCGACAGGTCCGCGACTTCGTCGATGAACAGGGTTCCCCCTTTCGCCCGCTCCACCAATCCGGGGCGATCCGCCAGCGCGCCCGTGAACGAACCGCGAACGTGACCGAAGATCTCGCTCTCGAAGAGTTCGTCGGAGAGGCTCGCGGCATTGACGGCCACGAACTCCCGGTCCTTTCGCGGGGACAGATCGTGAACGGCCTTCGCAACCTTCTCCTTGCCCGTGCCGGTTTCGCCGTAGATTGCGACGTGGAGTCCGGACGGGGCGGCCTTTCGCACCAGTTCGCTGAGTCTCCGAACCGCTTGCGATGCGCCCAGCAGACCCGGGAGAAATTCCGCGATGGGTTCAACTTCCTCCTCCTGCGCGGGATCCTCGCGCCCGACCGCGCGGATCCCGGACGCGCAAGTGGCTCGGGGTTCGATGTCAAACATCTCCCTCATGTCCGATCGCACCATGGCGAGAATCCGAAGGTCTCCGAAAGCCTCGACCGCCGCGATGTGGCGGTGAACGGCATCGGCGTGGGGAGATGCGCCCTGGGCAAGGGCCAGACCGAGTTGAGCCACCGATCGGAGGGGCGGATAGAGACCGAGGTTTCGCGAAGCGCGATCAAAAGGAGCCGACGCCATGGAGCGATCCTTCCGGAGGAGGACCCGGCCCAGGACGAGATCGGCGAGGCCCTCCGCCACCGGCCCCGCGCCCTTGATGGAACCGGCGATCCTCGCCTCTCGAAAGGCGAGCGCCATGTTGGATGTCGAGAGCGCCGCGAGCGACCGCCGGACGTGGGCGCGGGCGAGGCCGCCGGGATCCTGCGCACCGCGGAAGAAGGACAAGGCCGCGGTCGCTCGCTCGAGAGCCCCCTCGGGATCGTGGCCGGCCAGCTGCGCATCGGCAAGCAGCAGGTCGATCTCAGCCCGGCATTCGATCGTGCCGAACCCGCGCCGGGCGAGATCGGCGGCTCGCTCGATGGAGGTAAGAGCGGTGCCGGGATCTCCCTGCGCAAGCCCGAGCAGCCCCGTCCGACGGCCGGCGCTCAGATGCTCGTGGGGCGAAAACGCACGTGCAAAGAGGCGGCCGGATTGTCCGGCATCCCGGGCCGCCTCGGCCCAGTCTCCGGAATAGGTCATGAGATCGGCGCGATCGGCGAGAACCACAGCGAGAGAGCTCGCGTCCCGCAAGCCGTTGGATAACCGCCGGGCCCGGTCGAGGTCGCCTCGGGCGCCACTCGCATCTCCGTTTTCCCGTGACGTCCGGGCGCGTAACACCAGGGCCTCGACGAGTTTCGCGCGCTGCCGCCCCATCACCGCCTTGGTGCAGGCGAGGGCCGCGTGGTGCATCGCCTGCACCAGGCCTCCGGAGTGAAGGGCCACGTGGGCCCGGAAAAGACTGAGTTCCATCGCCAGGGGGGCAAGGCTCGCGAAGCGCGACTCCACCTGGACCCCGGCCTCGCGAAATCGGCCAAGGCCAAGCAGTGACCGGATGCGCGATGCCTCGAGCGCCAGGGTCAGGCCATCGCCACGTTCGATGCCTCTGAGCGCCTCGGTGGCCCACTCGAGCGCGGACACGAATCGTCCGACGCCCAGCGCGATCTCGGCGCGGAGGGCCAGAAACGCTCTCGACTGACCCGCCCTGGGCCGACGACCGTGCGCGCGGGCGATCCGATCCGCCTCGGCATGACGGCCTCGAGTCAACAGGGAACGAAGGGAGTTGAGCACCGGATCGCCGGCCGGAGAGGAGTCGAGGGAGAGAAGCATGAGTTTTGGGGACCTTTCTGCGTTGGAGGAATGGTGACGTTTATGAGGTCTAATTCATTAATTGGCCTGTGACGGTTCGCCGAGCGTCACACCGGACGTCAAGGCCCGCGGTAACGTGATGTTTTTCGGCACGCCAGGACTCATCAATTCATGATCGTCGCGATAGACGTCACGACCCTGCGGGGCCATATCTCGGGCGTTGGCTACTACACAGCGCGCATCGTTGAGCACCTCGCGCAATCGGTGGGCAGCGACGTCTCCGAGCTTCTGCTCCTCTCCAACGGGCCGGTCGAGCGCGACCTCCCGGCCTCGGCCAGGATGGTCAATGGCTTCCGCTTCCCGGTCCGCTCCGTGTGGATGCAATTCCTCCTCCCGCTCCTCCTGCGCAAGCTGCGGCCGGACATCGTTCACTACACGAACTACCTTGCTCCCGCGGTCTCGTCCGGCGCCTACGTGGTTTCCATCCACGACATGAGCCTCACCCGGACGCCCGAGCATCACACCCTGAAGAAGCGTCTGCTGACCGCGAGTCTCGTGCCCACCGTGGCGCGCCGCGCCCGGCTGGTCCTGACCCCTTCGCGCGCCACCCGTCGCGATGTGGTCGAAGACCTCCGCCTTCCGGAGGATCGAGTGGTGGCGATCCCTTACGCGGCCGCGGAGATGTTCCGTCCCGTGGCCGCGCGCCCGACTCAGGCCCGCCTCGACGAACCGTATTTCCTCTTCGTTGGAACCATCGAGCCCCGAAAGAACCTCGTGCGGCTTATCGACGCCTTCGCCGCCTTCGCCCGCGACGTGCCCGGGGTCAATCTCGTCCTGGCCGGCCAACGGGGATGGAAATGCGAGGACATCTACGCTCGAGCCGCCCAAAGAGACGTGGCGGGTCGAACCATCATCCTCGACTACGTGAGCGAAGCCTCTCTTCCCGGCCTCTATTCCCACGCTCTCGCCTGCGTGTACCCGAGTCTCTTCGAAGGCTTCGGCTTTCCCGTGGTGGAGGCGATGGCCTGCGGGACGCCGGTCCTCACCTCCAGCACCACATCGCTCGGGGAGATCGGCCTTGGGGCGGCGCTCCTGGTGGATCCTCTCGATGCGAACGCGATCTCCACCGGTCTGCGCGCGCTGGCTCAGAACCGGGAGCTGCGGGAAGATCTGCGGGAAAAGGGTCTCGCCCGGGCCGCCTCTTTCTCATGGGCGGAGACGGGTCGAAAGACCCTCGCGGCCTACCGCCGGGCCATCGCCAAATGACCGGTCGCGCACCGGGGCTGTTAGATTCCGCGATCGATGCGCGTCCTCACAGCGGGTGAATCTCACGGACCGGCCGTGCTCTGTCTGGTGGAGGGACTTCCCGCGGGCCTCGAGGTGAAGAAGGACCGCATCAACGCGGAGCTCGCGAGGCGCCAGCGCGGGTACGGCCGCGGCGGGCGGATGAAGATCGAGCAGGACGAAGTCGAGATCCTCAGCGGGACGAGGCACGGCCTTACCCTCGGCTCGCCGGTGACCCTGGTGGTCCGGAACAAGGACCACGCCAACTGGGCCGACGTGATGTCCCCGGATGTCGTCCCGGAGGCCGCACGCGAGGCGGCCCTTTCGAAACGCGAGCGCACATCGCCAAGGCCCGGTCACGCCGATCTCGCGGGCGCCCTCAAGTACCTGACCAAGGACCTGCGCAACATCATCGAACGATCGAGCGCCCGGGACACCGCCGCCCGGGTGGCCGCGGGAATGCTCGTCCAGTCCGTGCTGGATCTGTTCGGCGTGGAGGTCCGCTCTCACGTGGTCCGCATCGAGAGAGAAGCCACGGAGGGCGAAGTCTCCTTCGACGCGATGGCCCTGGCATCGCAGTCCGATGTCGGCTGCTCCGACCCGGAAGTCGCCCGGAAAATGCGCGCGGCCATTGACGCCGCGAAGAAGGATGGCGACACCGTCGGAGGCGAGGTCGAAATCGCCGCGAGAGGCCTCCCTCCCGGAATCGGCAGCTTCGCCCAATGGACGCTGCGGCTCGACGGATTGCTCGCCCAGGCCCTGATGTCCATTCCTTCGGTGAAGGCGGTGGCGCTCGGCCAGGGTTTCGAGGCCGGACGGACGCGCGGCAGCGCCTTCCACGACACCATCGGCTTCGCCCGCCCGGCCGGATTCACGCGTCCGTCGAACCATGCCGGGGGCATAGAGGGCGGCGTCTCCAACGGGGAAGAAATCCGGGTTCGGGCCATCGTGAAGCCGATTCCCACCCTGATGAACCGCTTGCCCTCGGTGGATCTCAAGACGCTCTTGCCCTCGCCCGCGGCGATCGAGCGAAGCGACACTTGCGTGGTGCCCGCGGCGGCCGTGGTGGGCGAGGCCATGGTGCGGATCGTTCTCGCTCAGGCCCTGCTCGAAACCTACGGTGGCGATTCGCGGCAACAAGTCCTCGCGCATTTCGAGAAGACTCGCGACCTTCGAGCTTCGACCTTCGGCTTCGGAAAGGAATAACCGAGTTGGCAATCAGGCCCATCGTCAGGTGGGGCGAGGGCGTTCTCCATGCGCCTTCCGCCATCGTGCCCGCGGTCACCGACGAAATTCGAACGCTCCTAGACGACATGAACGAAACCATGATCGCCGCCCCCGGGATCGGGCTGGCCGCGCCTCAGATCGGCGTGGGCCTGCGGGTGATCGTCATCAACCTGACCGTGGGCGAAGACCCGAAGCAGCTCATCGAGCTGGTGAACCCCGAGTACATCTCGCGAGAGGGCGAGGTCAAGGAAGAGGAAGGGTGCCTCTCGATTCCCGGGTACGCCGGCTCGCCGATCCGACCTCGTTTCGTGCGGGTGAAGGGCCTCGGCCGCGACGGCGTGGAGCGGGTCTATGAAGGCGAGGGTCTCCTCGCCCGCGCGTTCTGCCACGAGATCGACCACGTCGACGGGAAGCTGTTCGTGGATCGACTGACGCCCCTGAAGCGCGACCTCATGGTACGCAAGCTCCGGAAGCGGGCCAAGGCGAACGACTGGGACGATTCTCCGTCTTGAAGATCGTCTTTCTGGGCACCGGAGAGTTCGCGGCGCCCACCCTGGAAGCCATCCATCGGGCGGGCCATCAGGTCTCGCTGGTCGTGAGTCAGCCGGATCGACCTCAGGGTCGCGGTCTGACCCTTCGACCAACCCCCATCAAAGCCGCGGCCATGGCGCTCGGGCTGCCCGTGTTCCAGCCGGAAAAACTGCGACTCGAACCGGACCCCGTCATCGCGGAGAGGGCCGATGTTCTCGTGGTCGTGGCCTACGGCCAGATCCTGCGTGAGAACATTCTCGAGTGCGCCCGATGGGGCGCCATCAACGTTCACGCCTCCCTGCTGCCGAAGTACCGCGGCGCCGCGCCCATCCAGTGGGCCATCGCGAACGGCGAGACCCGGACCGGGGTCACCACCATGCAGCTCGACCGCGGCATGGACACCGGGCCGATCCTTCTCCAGAAAGAGTGCGCGATCGCGATCGATGACACCACGGCGAGCCTCGAGCCGAGACTCGCGGCCATGGGCGCCACCCTTCTGATCGAAACCCTCGAGGGTCTCGGAGAAGGAGTCATCGCGCCCAGGGCTCAGGATGAGAGCCTCGCGACGAAGGCGCCGCTGATCCGGAAGGGCGACGGCGCCGTCGACTTTCACCGGAGCGCCGCCGAGATCGCGAACCGAATGCGTGGGTTCCACCCGTGGCCGGGGGTTCAGTTTCTCTACCACGGCCGCGCCATCAAGATCCTCGAAGCCACGGTTGCCCCGGGGAACGGAACCGCGGCCGCTCCGGCAGGCGCCATCCTCGGCATCTCCCGCGAGGGCCTGGACGTGGCGTGCGGCGCGGGTTCGACCCTGAGGCTGCGCCGCGTTCAGCCCGAAAGCCGCGGGCCGGTTTCTGCCTTCGATTTCGCGAACGGAGCGAAACTGAAACCGGGCACGGTCCTCGGCGCCGCCAAAGACTAAACTTGCGTGCTCCGCGTCCCTGAATCCCATGCTCCGCAAGCTTCTAGTTCTCTCCCTGGCCCTTTGCTGCGGACTCATCTCGGCTGCCCTCACCCTCCGCATCGTCCGCAATTCGCAGACCACGTCGACCCCGAACCTGACCGGGCGGACGCTCGCCACTGCCACCAACGAGGCGGCCCAGCGACGCCTGCGGGTGAAGGTGACGGGCCGGAAGAATCATCCGAAGATCGCCGCGGGCCGCGTGGTGGAGCAGGACCCCATCCCGGGCACGTCCATCAAGGAAAATCGCACCCTCCGCGTCGTCTTGAGCATGGGCCCCCGGAAGACCACGGTTCCCGATGTTCAGGGACAGGCGTTGCGCAGCGCCCGCCTGCGCCTCGAGAGCATGGGTGTTCAGATCCGAAGAATCATCGAAGCGCCGTCCGCCGTCCCCGAGGACACCGTGCTGGTCCAGGTTCCGGAGGCCGGGGTGGTCGAGAATCTCGGCGAAGGCATCCTGCTGGTGGTGGCGAAGAACGGCTCCATGCGCGACTACGTGATGCCGGACCTCATCGGGAAGAGCATCGGCGACATCTCGCAGGCGTTCGAAACCCGGGGCTTCGTTCCTCCCCAGATCCGCTACAAGAGCTATCCCGGGCTGGTTCGAGGCGTCATCCTTTCGCAGAGCCCGCTCGCGGGGTATCGGTTGAATCCCAGAACCGCGGTGGTCTTCGAGGTCTCGCAGGGCTCATGACCCGGCGTGAATCGGTCTCGAAGATCCGCGTCCGGTTCGCGGAGACCGACAAGTTCGGCTCCGCCTACCACGGCGCGTATTTCGCCTGGTTCGAGGTGGGCCGGACCGACTGGCTCCGCGAGCGGGGCCTGACCTATGTGGACCTGATGGCGAAGGACCTTCATCTGCCCGTGGTCTCGACGGAAGCGAGATTCCTCCGGCCGGTCGGCTACGACGACTGCATCGAAATCAGGACCACCCTCGGGAACGTGACCGGGGTGAGGCTTCTCTTCGAGTACGAGCTGCGCCGCGAGAACGAGAGCGAGACGCTCACCCGCGCCCGCACCGAACACGCGTCGGTCGACGGCACCGGCCGGCCGAGGCGCTTTCCCGAGAACATTCTGAGGCTCCTGAAATGAGACTTGTCGTCACCGGCGCCGCCGGCTTCATCGGCTCGCACCTGTGCGACCGCCTGCTCGAGGCCGGACACGAAGTGGTGGGCATCGACGGTTACGTGCCGTTCTATCCACGCGAGATGAAGGAGCGGAATCTCGCGAAGGCGAAGGCGTCTTTGAACTTCACCCTCCACGAGACCCTCCTCGAGAAGGCGGGCAGTCTCGAGTCGATCCTGAAGGGCGCCTCGGCGATTTACCACCTCGCCGCGCAGGCGGGCGTCCGCGCGTCGTGGGGCGACGATTTCGCGGGCTACGTCGAGCACAACGTGCTCGGCACCCAGAAGCTCCTCGAGGCCGCGGTGAACGCGAGGGTGCCGCGCCTGGTCTATGCGTCTTCGTCCTCCGTCTACGGCGACGTGAACGAGCTGCCCCTGCGCGAATCGATGGCGCTTTCACCGGTCTCCCCTTACGGAGTCACCAAGCTCGCGGCCGAGCACCTCGTCCATCTCTACGGCAAGGCGAACGACCTGTCCGTGACCAGCCTGCGCTTCTTCACGGTGTACGGGCCGCGCCAACGGCCCGACATGGCCTTCCACCGGTTTCTTAAAGCGATACGCGACGAGAAGCCCATCACCCTCTACGGCGACGGCGAACAGACGCGTGACTTCACGTTCATCGCCGACCTGGTCGACGTTTTGCAGTGCGCCCTCGTCCAGGGGAAGCCGGGACTCGTCTACAACGTGGGAGGAGGTCAACGCATCTCGGTGCTCAAGGTGCTCGAGACCATCGCCTCGGTGACCGGACGGGAAGTCCGGATCGACCGGCAGGCAGGTCAGAAGGGCGATATGCGGGATACTCTTGCCGACACGGCGCAGGCCGCGCGCGATCTTGGATTCATTCCGAAGACGCCGCTTGCCACTGGACTGAAAGCGGAATGGGAATGGATTTGTTCATGAAGGTGAGTCGGACTCGGGCGGTCCTCGTCGTGGCCCTTCTGGCCTCGACTCTGGCTTGCGGGAAGCAGGAGGTGGACATCGCCACCCTCGCCAGCAACTCCGATCAGGTGATCTGGCAGGCCGGGCAGAAGGCGCTCAAAGGCAAGCAGTGGGACGTCGCCCGCCAGCATTTCCGCCGCATCGTCGATGGCTTTCCCCAGAGTCCGCTGGTGCCCGAGGCGCGTATCGCGACCGGAGACTCATACTTCACGGAAGGAGGGACCGCGAACTACACCCTCGCCGCCGGCCAGTACCGCGAGTTTTTAACCGTGTTCCCCTCCCACCCGAGGGGCGACTACGCCCAGTTCCAGATCGGCGAGAGCTACTACAGCCAGAAGAACTCCGCCGACCGGGATCAGACCCAGGTGACGCAGGCTCTCGACGAGTACATGGCCTTCCTGGACCGGTATCCGGAGTCGCCTCTCGCCAAGACCGCGAAGGAGCGGGTCAAGGCCTGCCGAGGCTCCCTCGCTCGCGCGGAATTCGGGGTCGCCTGGTTCTATCAGAAGTCCCGCAAGGCCTACCGGGCCGCCATCCCGCGCTACGAGGACATCCTGAAAAATTTCCCGGACTTCGACCAGACCGACGAAACCTTGCTTCACCTCGGGCAGTGTCTCGCTCTGTCCGGACGCGAGCCGGAGGCGGCGCCGGTGCTCGCCCGGCTCATCGATGAATATCCCGAGTCGCCGTTCGTCAAGGATGCCCGGGAGCTGATGGCGCCTCCCGCGGATCCGAGCGCCTCGCCCACCGCGAAGAAATCGGAGAGGAAGAAGAACTAGAGGCAGCCGCGGGGGCCGAACCGCGGCGCGGTTCCTAGCCTTCGGCTTTTTCGATCGTCTTCATCAGCCGGACGATCGTTCCACCCTCGGGCGGGAACATGTACTCGACCTCGGACATGAAGGCCCGCATGAAGAACAACCCCCGGCCGGCGGCGTTGAGAAGATTCTCCGGGGCGGTGGCATCAGGAACGGCGTCGGGATTGAAGCCGGCGCCCTGATCCTGAATCCAGACCTCCACGGCGCCCTGGGCGAGACCAAAGGTCACGGTCACACGCTTCGCCGGATCGAGTTTGTTGCCGTGCTTGAGCGCGTTCACCACGCACTCGCGAACCGAGACCGAGAGGTCGTGCACGCCGTCTTCATCCAGGCCGCCCACCGCGGCCAGACGGTCCACAAACGACTGAATGGGTTCGAGAATATCCATACGACTCTCGAAGTCGATGCAGACGGTGGTGGGGCGGGCCGCCATGGCTGAGGGCGGAGGATATGCCACCCGGGGGCGATATTGCGATCTGGTGCACGCATAAAAGGCTCGGTCGGTTCAAACTCGTGAAGGGGCGGGTTCGAAGCTAACCTTGCGGCGTCATGAAAATCCGCCCCGCCCGGTCGTTTCGCGGAATCTTCAGGATGCCGGGAGACAAGTCCATCACCCATCGGGCCTTCCTCTTCGGCGCGCTTTCGGATGGCGTTACCACCATCGAAGGGGCTTCCGGCGGCGACGACTGCGCCTCCACCAGGAGGTGCCTCGCCGCACTTGGCGTGCGTTTTGAGTCAGAGGGGCGCGGCGCCCTCATCACGGTTCAAGGGGGCACGCCGCTTCTGCCGCCGGCCTCCACCCTCGACTGCGGAAATTCGGGAACGACGCTTCGGCTGCTGATGGGCGTCCTCGCCGCCTCCGGCTTCGAGTCGGAGCTCGCGGGGGACCAATCCCTGAACCGCCGGCCCATGGAGCGTGTAGCCAATCCGCTTCGACAGATGGGCGCTCGCATCGAGACCACGGGCGGCCGTCCGCCGGTGCGCGTCCGTGGCGGGAGGCTTGAGGGCGCGTCGTTGACGCCAGAGGCGGCGAGCGCGCAGATCAAGAGCGCGATTCTCCTCGCCGCTCTGGCCGCGGAGGGGAAGACGATCGTTCACGAGCCGGTGCCGACCCGCGACCACACGGAACGAATGATCCGGCTCTTCGGCGGGCATGTCCACCGGAAAGACTCCGAGATCCTGATCGACGGTCCGCAGCGCCTAAAGGCGGCGCGGGTTCCCGTCCCCGGCGACCCCTCGAGCGCCGCGCCCTTCGTGATCGCCGCCCTCCTGCTCCCCGATTCCGAGGCCACGATCGAGGGCGTCCTGCTGAATCCCCATCGCGTTCGCTACCTGGACATCCTGCGCGAGATGGGCGGCGACATCGAGACCACGATCACCTCGGCCGCGGACGAGGAACCCTCGGGCCGCATCGTCGCCCGCTCGTCGTCATTGACCGGGATCAGCATCGCGCCTGAGGATGTGCCCGCGGTAATCGATGAGCTCCCCATCCTCGCGGTCGCGGGCGCCCTCGCCCATGGCCGCCTCGAGGTGAGAGGGGCGTCGGAACTGCGCGTGAAAGAGTCCGACCGGATCGCTTCCATGGTCGAGGGGCTGGGCGCGATGGGCGCCCGCATCGAGGAATTCGAGGACGGCTTCAGGGTTTCGGGGGGCCGACCGCTTAAGGGCGGCCCGGTCCGGAGCCACGGCGATCATCGCATCGCCATGGCTCTCTCGATCGCAGCCCTTTCCGCCCAGGGCGACACCGAGGTCGAGGGCGCCGAGGTCGTCTCGATCTCCCTGCCCGCGTTCTTCAGCGAACTGGATCGCGGGGCGAGCCGTTGAGCCTGCCCGAGCGGATCGCCCTCATCGGCTTCATGGGTTCGGGGAAAACCACGGTGGGACGGCTGTTGGCGGAACGCATCGGCTACGACTTCGTCGACAGCGATGATGAAATCGAGTCGCGTGCCGGCCTGAGAGTAGGCGATATCTTCAGGCTCCACGGAGAAGCGTTCTTTCGGGAACTCGAGGAAGGTGCTCTCCGGGACATCCTGACCGCCACCGATCGAGTGATCGCCACCGGCGGGGGCGCGTTCGCCCAGCCCTCGTGCGCCCAGGAGATCCTGGCTCGCGCTTTCACGGTTCACCTGAGCTGCGATTTCACCGAGGCCTATCGGCGAGCGGCCACCCAGGGGGGGCGGCCCCTCGTCGACAAAGGGGAAGCGGAAGTCGCTTCGCTTTATGCGGAACGAAAAGACAAGTACTCTCGGGCTCACGCAACCGTCGACACCATGAACCGGTCTCCGGAAGAAGTGGTGGACGACGTCCTTCTTCTCTTGTCCCACCCGTGACCCTGGTTCCTTCATGCGCTATCTGATCCTCTCGGACATACACGCAAACGACGAGGCCTTCGCCGCGGTGATGAACTCGACCCGGCGCAAGCGCTGGGACAAGGCGGTGTGCCTTGGAGACATCGTGGGCTATGCCGCCGAAGTGAATCAGACCGTCGATCGGCTGCGCGCGATCAAGCCGCTGGTGGCGATCCGCGGCAACCACGATAAGGTCTGTTCGGGCGTTGAGGGAGAAGAGCGGCTCGCCAAGTTCTCGCGCTTCGCGAGGACGGCGGCGGAGTGGACATCCCGGAAGCTCACCAGGGCCAACCGGCACTATCTGGCCACCCTGCCCCAGGGTCCGAAGGTGGTCGACGGGGCCTTCGCCATCGCCCACGGCTCCCCTCTCGACGAGGACGCCTACATATTCAGCGACCTCGATGCCCTCCGCGTCTTCCGCGGCACCGAATTCCCCATCTGCTTCATCGGCCATTCTCATTTCCCGGTGGTCTTCTCCTGGGACGGACTCGATGTCGAGATGCATCTGGCGACTCCCCCGGAGTTCAAGATGAAGCTCGATCCGAACAAGCGATACCTGATCAACCCGGGCAGCGTGGGCCAGCCTCGGGATCGATGTCCGCTCTCGTCCTTCGCCACTTACAACTCGGAGACGCGACTGCTCAGAATTCACCGCGTCCGCTACGACATCGCCACCACGCAGCAGAACATCCTGAACGCCGGGCTTCCCGCGCCCCTCGCCGAGCGCCTGTCGCTCGGGCGCTAGCTCCTACAAGACGCCGGCGCGTTTGAGCAGCCGTCTTGCCGTGGTGACCGATAGTCCCGCCACGTTCGAGGGCGAGCCGTCAATCGCTTCGATGAACGCGGCGCCTCCACCTTCGACGTGATACGCGCCGGCTTTGTCCAGGGGCTCTCCGGTATTGACGTAGCGCGCGATCTCGGCACCATCCATCCGTCGGAAGCGAACGTCGGTGAGGTCCACCACCGTGGACATCTTCCCGGCCCAGAGGACGGCGACGCCGGTGGCCACGGTGTGGGTGCGGCCGGACAGGTCGGCCAACATCGCCATGGCCTCGGCCCGGTCCTTCGGCTTGCCGAGAATCCGCGAGCCCAGGACCACCACGGTATCGGCCGCGATCACGCAATCATTCGCTCTCCGCTTCGGAACGAGCGCCTTCCACCGGGCGAGGCGCCGCACCGCGGCCTTCGGCGTCTCACCCGGAAGGACGGTCTCGTCAACGTCGGCGGGACGGATTTCGAACCTGAGGCCGAGCGACTCGAGGATCCGCGCCCGGCGAGGCGAGGAACTGGCAAGGATCAGTTTGGGCGCCATGGTCACCGCCTCACGCGAAGCCCTCGAAGGCCGTGCCCTGCTCAGCCGAGCAGACGGGAGATCTTCTTGGCGAGCAGGTCGATGGAACCCTCGCTCTTGATCACGTAGTCGTCGCCCCCGAAGTCGGTTCGGGCCTGCTCGTGGTTGGCGATGGGGGCGCTCGTGTAGACCAGAATCGGAATCTCGACCCACTCCATAGTCGACTTGACGTAGTTCACGAAGTCCTTACCCGAGAGCTCTCCGGCGAGCAGCGGTTCCAGGATGAGCAAGGCCGGGCGTTCGCGGCCCATGGCGTCGAGCGCCGGGCGCACCTCGCTCACCACGACCGGGGCGAAGCCCATCCGCTCGCACGCTTTCCGAACCTCTTCACCGGCCTTCGCATCGTCATCGACGATGAGCACGGGCCTTTGGGCGGAGGGAGGTGTCTTGGGCCGGGAGGCGCCCGGCGGCTGGGTTGAAGTCGAAGCCTTCGGTCCTCCGAGCTTCGCGACCGTGGCCGCAAGCGCCTGGTGGCCCTGCTTCAGACTCGCCATGTCCTTCTGGATGGCCTCGAGGATGCTCTTCAGACCTTCCATGCCCTCGTTCGTCACGGCGGGTGCGACCGCGGACCCAAACCCGGCGGACCTGAGCGCCTTCGAACTCTGGGCTCCCGGCGGCAGCGTCGCGGAAGCATCTACCCGTTCAATCCGGGCGAGCAGCGAGTCCGTCGTGTCGGTATCGCGATTACCGCTGGGCGTGGGCGGGGGTGCGGCGGCGGCAGGAACCGGCGGAGCGGTGGAGGTCGGGGAGGGCGACTGAATCGTGACCTTGACCGTGGGCGCCTTGCGCAGGCGGGCTCCACACCCTCCGCAACTCAGAAAGCCGAGATCGTCGGCGGCGCCGGTGACCGCGGCGCCGCAACGCGGACATTTCGGAGACCCAGCCACCTTCTTCGCCTATTCGCCCGAAGCAGGTCGCCGCCGCACCCATCCCGCGGCTGCAGGGAGGGAGGGAGAATCGTGGCAAGCGGGTTTCATGATGGAGTGGCGGGACATGACGAGAACCGACGGCGAAGCATATTCCGAAACCGAACGTACGATGGGAAACGGCCTTTCGAAAACCGGGCTTCAGTAAGATGCTAGTCGAAACTCGCGAAAGACCCTCAGGAACCACACCCACGCCTTGCGATTCGAGATCCGCCACCCCTCTCATCGAGAAGAGGTTTCTTCAGACAGCGACTTCGTCGTCTTCGGAAGAGACCCCTCGTGCGACATCGTCATCAAGAATCCTCGATGCTCGAGAAGGCACGCCTCGGTGCGCGTCGTTCCCGACGGTTACCACCTGCTCGACATGGGAAGCTCGAACGGGGTCTACGTCCTGGGTCAGAAGATCGACGACGCGATCATTCGGGAAGGCGATGTGTTCTCGATGGGCGACGTCTTCGTCCGGATCCTGCCCGAGGACATGCCGGCCACCCTCGCCATGACCCAGTCGAGGGGCGACGCGACCGTGATGCAGGCCCGTCCGCCCATCGAGCCTGCGCGGCGTCCGCCGCCCCCCCCGCTGCGCCGCGCCGAACCCCGCACGCCCGCGTCGGCCTCTCCTTCCGCCTCCGCTCTCGCCCCTCGCGTCCTCGCGGTATCGTCGCTCGCGGTCGGGGTGGCCCTCATCGTCGGTCCCATCAGCCTTGGACCCCAGCTCGGGGTGCTCGCCTACGTTCTGCCGGTGATCGGCATCTTCTCCGCCATCGCCGGTCTCGGCCTTCTCGGCGGCTTCCGCTGGACCCGAAGCCTCCACTACGCCGTCTTCACCATCTGGACGCTCACCTGCCTCCTGGCCCCCTTCGGAGTCATCGGCTTCGCCTACCAGCTTCGGGGCGAAGATCACCCTGAGACCGACTCGTTCTTCTCCGTGGTCATTGGCATCGCCGGCGCCCTGGCCGTGATCGCCCTCATCATCGCCGTGTTCCTGGCCAGGATCTACATCCCCGCACCCCTGCCCTTGTAGAGCCGTGGTCTGACCTCAAGAGCGGAGGGAACACCGAAGACGGGGCTTCCCGGTCTGGTCGGGTAGGTATAATGGCGCGTTTGCCAATGCCAAAGAAATCAGCCGCTTCGAAGTCCCGCGCTTCCGCTCCCGCGAAATCTGCGCCCTCCGCCCCCAAGGCCTCAACCCGATCCAAGCGCGAAGTGGTCAAACCATTGGCCTCCGCGAAGACCGGAAGAGGAGCCCCGCCCCTCGATCGGGCCCAGGCGCGCCGCCTCTACCGCCAGATGCTGCTCATCCGGCGTTTCGAGGAGAGGGCTCAGCAGATCTACGTTGAAGGAAAGATCGGGGGCTTCCTCCACCTTTACATCGGCCAGGAAGCGATCGCGTGCGGGATCATGAGCCTCCTGCACCAGGACGACTATTTCATCGGCGCCTACCGCGACCACGGCTACAGCCTGGCCCGTGGCGCCGACCCCAGGCCGCTCATGGCCGAACTCATGGGCCGGTCGACCGGAATCTCCCGCGGCAAGGGCGGGTCGATGCACTTCTACGACATTCCAAACGGCAACTTCGGCGGCGACGGCATCGTGGGCAGCCACATCGTGATCGCCGCGGGCATGGGCTACGCCATCCGCCTGCGCGGCTCCGAGCAGTGCGTGGTGTGCTTCTTCGGCGACGGCGCCATCAACGAGGGCGCGTTCCACGAGGCCTTGAACGTAGCCTCTCTGTGGGACCTGCCCGTCGTCTTCGTGGTCGAGAACAACATGTACGGGATGGGCACCTCGGTTGAACGCGCCTCGGCGGTCACCTCTCTCCACGAGCGCGGCGCCGCCTACGGCATGATTCACCTGCCCTGCGACGGCATGGACGTCTTCAAGGTGCGCGACACCTTCGCCGAGGCCTTCGCCCGCGCGCGCAAAGAGAAGAAGCCCACCTTCGTGGAAGTCATCACCTATCGCTACCGCGGCCACTCGATGTCCGACCCCGGCAAGTACCGGAGCCGGGAAGAAGTCGAGAAGTGGCAGGAGAAGGACCCCATCGCCCGCCTGGGAATGTTCCTGCTCGAAAAGAAGTTCGCGAGCGGCAAGGATCTCGAGGCCATCGACAAGGACGTCATGCTCGAAGTCGACGACTGCATCAAGTTCTCCGAGGAAAGTCCCTGGCCTCCCGCCGAGTACATGTACGAAGACATCTACGTGAAGACGCCCACCCTCAACTGGCGCGCGGTCGAAAAAGACCCCGCCTGGGAACGCTCGCTCCCGGACGACCGGGTGCCGGTCATCTATCCCCCCCACGTCACCGCGGGGAGCAAGTAGCCATGGCCATTCTTACCATGCGCGAAGCGCTCAACCAGGCCATGCGCGAGGAGATGAAGCGCGATCCGAAGGTGTTCCTCATCGGCGAGGAAGTCGGCCACTACCAGGGTGCTTACAAGATCACCTCGGGCCTCGTCCAGGAATTCGGCGACTGGCGCGTGCGCGACACGCCCATCGCGGAGGAGATGATCGCGGGCGTCGCCGTGGGTGCCGCCTGGGTCGGGATGCGGCCCATCGCCGAGATGATGACCTTCAACTTCTCGCTGCTCGCCCTCGACATCATGGTGAACCACGCGGCGAAGTACCGCTACATGTCGGGCGGCCAGATCCGCTGCCCCCTGGTCATGCGCGGCCCGTCGGGCGCCGCCGCCCAGGTCGCGGCCCAGCATTCGCAGTCCTTCGAGAGCTACTTCGCCCACGTCCCCGGCCTGATCGTGATCATGCCCTCGACCCCGAAGGACGCGAAGGGCCTGCTCAAGGCCGCGATCCGCGACGACAACCCCGTGGTGTTCATGGAGAACGAGGTTCTTTACAACATCAAGGGCGAAGTGCCGGACGAGGACTACGTCATTCCCATCGGTCTCTCCGAGGTGAAGCGCACCGGGCATCACGTCACCATCGTCGCCTGGAGCCGGATGTGCTACCAGTCCCTCCTCGCCGCCGAGATGCTTTCGAAGGAGGGCATCGAGTGCGAAGTGGTCGACCCGCGGACCCTTCGTCCGCTCGACGAGGCGCCCATCTTCGACTCCGTGCGCAAAACCAATCACTGCGTGATCGTGGAAGAGGCCTGGCCGCAGGCGAGTGTGGGGGCCTACATCTCCGACCGCGTGCAGCGCGAGTGCTTCGACGACCTCGACGCTCCGGTTATTCGCGTGAACGCTCCCGATGTGCCCATGCCCTATTCGAAGGTCCTCGAGAAGCTGTACGTTCCGCAGCCCGAGAAGATCGTGGAAGCGGTGAAGCAGGTTCTGGCGTAGCAAGGAAGAAGACAAGATGGCCACCAAAGTTGTCCTCGCCAAGCTCTCCCCCACCATGGAGGAGGGCCTCATCGTCAAGTGGAGCAAGAACGAAGGCGACACCATCAAAGTGGGCGACATCCTGGCCGAGGTCGAGACCGACAAGGCCAACATGGAGATGGAGGCGCTCGCCGCGGGTGTCTTGCGTCGCATCTTCGTGAAAGCAGGCGGGAAAGCGCCGGTCGCCGGCCTGATCGCGGTGATCGCGGGCAAGGACGAGGACATCTCGGCGTTCGAAGCGCAGGCGGAGAAGGAACGATCCGCGGCCAAACCCGCGGCGGCTCCAGCCACTGCGGCTCCGGCCACTGGGGCTCCGGCGGTGCCCGCTCCGGCTCCCAAGCCGGCGGCGGCTCCCGCGCCCATCGCCAAGGCTGCGCCCGTCGCCGCGCCGGTTCCCGCACCCGGGGCGCCCATCGTTCACGAGGGTCGGGTCAAGGCCTCACCCCTCGCGAAGAAGGTCGCCGCCTTGAAGCACATCGCTCTTGAAGAGGTCGCAGGCTCCGGCCCCGGCGGACGCATCGTGAAGCGCGACGTCGAGTCCTTCGTAGCCGCGCCCGCTCCCGATCGGGCGGCGGCCCCCGCCTCGTCGCGACCCCTGCCTTCCGTTCAGGTGACGCCGGGCGTTTCGCAGACCGTCCCGCTCTCGAGTATGCGAAAGACGATCGCGCGTCGTCTCTCCGAGAGCATGTTCTCCTCGCCGCATTTCTACGTGACCGTCGACGTCGACATGGATCGCGCCGTCGATCTCCGCGCCCAATTCAAGGAAGCGGGCGAGAAGATCAGCGTCAACGATTTCATCGTTCGCGCCTGCGCCCTGGCCCTGCGCGCGGTTCCTCAGGTGAATGCGTCCTGGGCTCCGGCCCCCGATGGTTCGGCAGAAGCGATCGTCCTGAACGGCGATGTCCACGTCGGCATCGCGGTGGCTCTGCCCGACGGCCTGATCACGCCCATGGTGACCTTTGCCGATCAGAAGCCCCTCGCCGCGATCGCCGCGGAGGTCCGCGAGTTGGCGGAACGAGCGAAGAGCAAGAAGCTGAAGCCCGAGGAATACACGGGCGCGACCTTCACCATCTCGAACCTCGGCATGATGGACGTGCACGAATTCACCGCGATCATCAACGCCCCAGGCTCGGCGATCCTGTCGGTCGGCACGGTCCGCAAAGAGGCGGTGGTGGGTGCGAACGATCAGATCAAGGTCGGCCATCGCATGAAGATCACGCTGGGGTCCGACCATCGCGTGATCGACGGCTCCATCTCGGCCACGTTCCTCGCGGAGGTGAAGCGCCTGCTCCAGACCCCGGTGCTCCTGCTGGTCTAGCCTGGACCCCGCCTTTCGCTGGGGTCCCACTACCAGGCTCGTGCTGCCGTCCTGCATCCCCTCACGTCCTTGCGAGGAGCCACTCGTTTCGGTACCGCGACGAAGCAACCCCCTCCCACCCCTACCAACCCGAATGACGAACGAGCGCTACAATTCCGCAAATCCCAGGGAGGGCGAAAATGAACGCGCCGGATCCATTCGCGGAACTCAAGAAGCGTCAGCGGGAAATGTGGGCGTCGTTCTCACCCACCGCCATGTTCACGACACCGGTCGCGGGACAGCTGGTGAAGTTCGCCGGCATCGTCCCGGGCGAGAGCGTCCTCGACGTAGGCACCGGCACCGGCGTGGCCGCAGTGACGGCGGCACGAGCGGGGGCCATAGTCAGCGGTCTCGATCTGACTCCCGAACTCCTGGAGGAGGCGCGGGAGAACGCGCGGATCGCCGGGACCGATGAGATCGTGTGGACCGAGGGCGACGCCGAGCACCTCCCCTACCCCGACGCCACCTTCGATGTCGTGCTGAGCCAGTTCGGACACATGTTCGCGCCACGACCGGACATCGCAGTGGCCCAGATGCGTCGGGTGCTCAAGCCCGGCGGGCGCATCGCCCTCGCGACCTGGCCGCCGGAGCACTTCACCGGCCGCATGTTCGCTTTCGTCGGGCGGCACTCTCCACCCCCGCCGCCGGGGGCCGCGCCGCCGCCGCAGTGGGGCAACCCCCATCTGATCAGCGAGCGCCTGGAGGCCCACTTCGAGGCTCCGTTCTTCGCGCGCGGGACCATGAACTTCCCTGCCCTGAGCCTCGCTCACTACCGTACGTTCATGGAGAGATCGGTGGGGCCGATGCAGAAACTCGTGCAGTCTCTCGCGGGCGACCCGGAGAAACTCGCCGCGGTGCGCGCCGAGTTCGAAACCCTGGCGCATCCGTACTACGCCGACAACGTCGTCCATCAGGATTACATCCTGACCCGCGCCAAGGCGCGTTAGGCGAACCCGCCGCCGAGTCGCGGCCTACTGGAGCTTCTTCACCGCCGCCATGGCGGTCGCGAGTGTCCCCGCGACGTCGCCGATGTTCGCGGGAACCACGAGGGTCGTGCTCGTCTTGGCGATGTTCCCGAACTGGGCGATGTACTGCTCGGCCAGACGCAACTGAATGGCTTCGTAGCCGCCGGGTGCTTTGACCGCATTCGCCACCGCCGAGATTGCTTCGGCCTGGGCGTTCGCCACCGCGCGAATGGCGGAGGCCTGGCCTTCGGCTTCGTTCATCTGCCGCTGACGGCTGGCTTCCGAGGACTTGATCACCTGCTGCTTCTGGCCCTCGGCGGAGTTGATGGCCGCATCACGCTCGCCTTCCGAAGTCAGGATCACCGAGCGCTTTTCCCGCTCCGCGCGCATCTGCTTTTCCATGGCCGCGATGATGTCCGTGGGCGGCTTGATGTTCTTGATCTCGTAGCGCAGAACCTTGACGCCCCACGCTTCGGAAGCCTTGTCGACTTCCTGGACCACCTGCTGGTTGATATGGGCGCGCGCCTCGAACGTGCGGTCGAGTTCGATCTGGCCCATCTCGCTGCGCAGGGTGGTCTGGGCGAGCTGGGAGATGGCGAAGAGGTAGTTGGAAATGCCGTAGGAGGCGCGTTCGGGATCGAGCACCTTCAGGTAGAGGATCCCGTCAACGCCCACCATCACGTTGTCGCGGGTGATGCACTCCTGCTCGGGAATATCTATGGCCTGCTCCTTGAGGGTGTGGCGGTAGCGGATGGTCTCGACGAAGGGCATGAGGATGTGGAAGCCGGCATCGAGGGTCTTGCTGTAACGGCCGAGCTTCTCCACGATGAAAGCGCTCTGCTGCGGCACCACGATGGCCGTGCGCATGAACAGAATGAAAACGAAGACCACGAAAATCAGGACTACCCACATGACTCTTTCTCCTACTCTTTTTCAACAACGAGACTCAAACCGTCGACCTTCGTCACCCGAAGGCGATCGCCCTTGAGAACGCTTCCACTCCCCGAATACAAGGCGCTCCACGAAGTGCCGCGAAGTTCGACCTTGCCCCGCCCGTTCATGTCGAGGGTTTCCATGGCGATGGCGGTCTGGCCGATCAGCTGATCGACCTTCGGGGTATTGGTCTCGAACCTCTTCCGCACGAGCGGGCGGAGAGCGAGGATGAGAACGGTTCCGAGGACGCCGAAGGTCAGCCACTGCCCTGCGCCGGAATCCAGGACGCCCATCCACGCGAGCCCGGCCACCACGAACGCGGCGAGGCCAAAGAAGACGGTGAAGAAGCCGCCGGGAGTCAGGATCTCGAAGACCAGAAGTGCGAGACCAAAGATCAACCAGAACGACCAGGACATGCCGGACACGGAGGAATAGTAATCGAAAAGAACTCGCCCTAGACGAGTTCGAAGGCCGCCGCGAGTCCCATGCCCCCGCTGATGCACAAGGTGGCGAGGCCGTAGCGGACCTTCCGGCGGGCCATCTCGTGGACGAGGGTGACCACGATTCGCGCGCCGGTGGCGCCGATCGGATGGCCCAGGGCGATCGAGCCCCCGTTTACATTCAGCTTCGCCGGATCGAAATGAAGTTCACGGTCGCAGGCCAGAACCTGCGCGGCAAAGGCTTCGTTGGCCTCGACCAGGCCGAAGTCGTCAAGTTTCATCCCCAGTCGCGTCAGGAGCGTTCGCGTCGCGGGGACGACACCGATGCCCATGATCTTCGGATCGACACCGGCGGCAGCCACGCCGAGTATCCGCGCCATCGGCTTCGCCTTCAGCTGCTTGAGCTTCGCCTCCGAACAGACGAGGACGGCAGCCGCGCCATCCGTGATTCCGGACGAATTGCCCGCGGTCACCGTCCCCCCGGCCTTCTTGAACACGGGGCCGAGCTTGCGGAGGACTTCGATCGTGGTGTCAGCGCGGGGATGCTCGTCTCTCGAAACCGCGGTCGCTGTCTTCCCCTGCCGGACTTCCACCGGCACCATCTGCGAATCGAACCGTCCGTCGGCCTGCGCCGCCGCCGCGCGCTGCTGCGATCGCAGCGCGAACTCGTCCTGCTCCGCGCGCGAAATGGAATGGATCTCCGCAAGCCGCTCGGCGGTCTCCCCCATCAGCATTTCCGCGATCGGGCAGGCGAAGCCGTCCTTGTACATGCCGTCCGTGACTTCCTGCGCCCCCATCTTCTGGCCCCAGCGTGCGCCCATGAGCATGTATGGCACTCGGCTCATCGACTCGGTCCCGCCCGCGACCATCGCTTCGGCCTCGCCGCCCCGAACCGCGCGAAAAGCGAGATCGATAGCCCGCAGGCCGCTGCCGCAGGCCATATTGATGGTCATGGCCGGCACCGTCTCTCCCAGGCCCGCGCGGAAGGAGATCTGGCGCGCCACGTTCGGGCCGCCTCCAGCCTGGCGCGCACAACCCATCATCGTCTCGGCCACGGACGCGGGGTCCACGCCGGTCCGGTCGAGGACCGCCTTCACCACCTCGACGCCAAGATCCGCGGCCGAAAGCGAAGACAATCCTCCACCGTACTTTCCGATGGGGGTTCGCAGCGGGGAAACGAGATAGACGGACATGGACGTTCCCCGCCCCTTGCTACATTTCTCGGGAGAGACGCTTCAGTTTCACCGACGAACCGATGGTGGCATCGAAGCGCTTCGCCGCCGACCCGCGGTTCACCGCCACCTCGATTCGGCCGGCCGAACCGAGGTAAACGCACGCATCGTCCTCGGGCACATCGCCGAAAGTCGTGACCACGGGCACGATCACCCGATTGACATCGCCGACCATCTCGGTGAGATCGCCGTTGGCGCCGTGGATGAAGGTCTGCCATTCGGATCCGCCGATGGACGAAACCAGGTTTCCGTAGGTGTCGATGTAGATGACCTGCCCATCGATCTCGTCATCCCCGACGAGCTGGGGGCGGGGAAACTCGAAGTGGAAGGCGTCGCCGATGGAGGGACCCACCTCCTCGAAGGGTGTGCCTCGAACCAGGGCGCCCGCGACCGGGCCGTAGATGTCGCGACCGTGAAAGGTCGACGAGACGTTCGCGCGGAAGAGGCCCGCGTTGGTGAGGTGCCGGACCTCGGCCTCGGGATGGTCCGTGAGGATCAGGCTGAAGATGCCGTTGTCGGGGCCCACGAAGAAATAGCCGCCGGCGCGGATGGCGATACCCCGCTGATCCGTGCCCACTCCGGGATCGACCACCGCCACGAAGGCGGTGCCCGCCGGAAACACGGGTACAGCCGCCCGCAACACGAAGGCGGCCTCGCGGACGCCGTGCGAGGGGATGTCGTGGGAGATGTCGACCACATTCGCGTCAGGGCAGGCGGCGAGCACGGCGCCGCGAAGCGAACCGGCGTACTGGTCCCTGGTTCCGTAGTCGGTGAGAAGCGCGACGATCTTCGGCATGGTCTGATAGGGATTCTAGCTAGACTTTCTTCGAAGGTTCCGAAGGATTCAACAAATGAACGCCCTCTCGTCGCTGTATCGGCCGTCGCTCGCGCTCCTCACCGACCTGTACGAGCTCACCATGGCCTACGCCCACTGGAAGACGGGCTCGTACCGCAAGGAAGCGGTCTTCCATCTCTATTTCCGGAACAATCCCTTCGGCGGCGGCTTCACCGTGGCCTGCGGTCTGGCCCGCGCGAAGGAGTTCCTGCAGGACTTCCGCTTCGTGGAGGAGGACCTCGACTACCTGCGAACCCTGGCCGGACCGGACGGCAGCCTTCTCTTCGACGAGGGCTTCCTCGACTACCTCCGCGAGCTCAGGCTTGAATGCGACATCGACGCGGTGGACGAGGGACGAATCGTGTTTCCCTCGACGCCCCTGGTGCGCGTGCGGGGCCCGATCATCGCGGCCCAGCTCATCGAGACGCCGCTCCTCAACATCGTCAACTTCGAAACCCTGATCGCCACCAAGGCGGCCCGCATCAGCATCGCGGCCAAGGGCGATCCGGTGATGGAGTTCGGCCTGCGTCGCGCCCAGGGCATCGACGGCGCTCTGGCCGCGAGCCGAGCCGCGTATATCGGAGGATGCGGCTCAACCTCCAACGTCCTCGCCGGCCGGATGTTCGGAATTCCAGTGAAGGGCACGCACTCTCACAGCTGGGTCATGGCCTTCGCGAGCGAGATGGAGTCTTTCGAGCAATACGCGGCGGCGAGTCCGGGCAACTGCATCTTCCTGGTGGACACGTTCCACTCGCTCGACGGGGTGGCCCATGCGATCGAAGTCGGAAAAAAACTGAGGCAGGGCGGTCACAAACTGGGCGGCATTCGGCTTGACTCCGGCGACCTCGCGTACCTCTCCATCGAAGCGCGGCGCATGCTCGATGAAGCCGGGTTCACGGAGGCGGCCATCGTGGCCAGCAACGAACTGGACGAGAACATCATCGCGAGCCTCCGCGAGCAGGGCGCGCGCGTTTCCGTCTGGGGTGTCGGCACCCGGCTCATCACCGGACACGACCAGGCGGCCATGGGCTGCGTTTACAAGCTGTCGGCGGTGCGCGACCCGGGGGGACCGTGGCGGGACCGGATGAAACTCTCCGAGCAGGTCGCCAAGGTCTCGAACCCGGGCATTCAGCAGGTGCGCCGTTTCTCCAGCGGGTCCGAGTTCGCGGGCGACATGATCTGGCACGACGAGCCGGAAACGAGCGGCGCCCCTTCGTCCCTGATGATCGATCCCCTGGACATGACCCGGCGCCGGTCGTTCCCGCCCAGTCACACCTTCGAGGATCTTCTCAAGCCGATCTTCCGGAAGGGTGTGCTGGTGAGCCAGCCCGAGACCCTGACGCGCGTTCGCGAGCGTGTGGTGGAGGATCTCGCGAAGTTCCACCCCGGCATCAAGCGTTTCGTGAACCCCCACATCTACCCGGTCGGCCTCGAGGAATCGCTGTTCAAGATGCGCTCCGACCTCATGCTCCGCCTGCGCAACCTGCGCGCGGATGGCCTCTTCGACTGATGGGCCGCCAAGAACCGTGACCGAGATCCCGACCCATTACGACCCGTCCCACGCCCGGCAGTTCGGGTACCGCCCGGACGCCCAAGAACTCTTCGACGCGGCGACGATCTTCCGGCGCGAACACCACCTCCTCCCCGCGGCCTCCGATCCGAGGCGAAGTCATCTCGTCCTCATCGACGCGCAGCGCGACTTCTGCTTCCCCGAAGGCACGCTCTACGTGGGCGGCCGAAGCGGACGGGGAGCGATGGACGACAACGACCGGATCGCGCGCTTCATCTACTCGAATCTCGGCGCCATCAGCGAGATCACCTGCACCCTGGATTCCCACCTTCCCATCCAGATCTTTTTTGCGCCCTTCTGGGTCGATCGCGCGGGCGAGCCCCTCACCGCTCATCGAACCATCTCGGTCGAAGAAGTCCGGGCGGGCGACGTCGCTCCGAATCCTGACATCGTGGACGCGGTCGGCGCGCCCGACCTCTCATGGTTGACGAAGCAGGTCCTCTTCTACTGCGAGTCGCTCGCCAAGGCGGGCAAGTACGTCTTGTACCTCTGGCCGCCTCACGTGCTCCTCGGCGGCGATGGCCATGTCCTCGCCGGCGTCATCCAGGAGGCCCGGCTCTTCCACGCGTACGCTCGGGGCGCGCGCAACCCCGTCGAGATCAAGGGCAGGCACGCCCTCACGGAGAATTACTCCGTCTTCTCCCCCGAGGTCCTCCTGACCCACGACGGGGCTTCCCTCGCGAACCGGAACGGCGCCCTCCTCGACGCCCTGCTGGAGGAGGATCGCCTGATCATCGCCGGGCAGGCCTCGAGCCACTGCGTGAAGAGCTCGATCGACGACCTCAAGGACGCGATCCTCAAGCGGGACCCGAGGCTCGCCAAGCGCGTCTACATCCTGGAAGACGCCATGTCCGCGGTGACGGTTCCCGATCCCGCGCGTCCCGGAACGTTCCTCGCGGACTTCACCGAGGCCGCGGAAAACGCCCTCGGGCGCTTCCACGATGCGGGCATGCGCATCGTGAAGACGACCACACCGGTCTCCGAGTGGCCGGGCTTTCTGGACCTGGACTAGGGACCCCCATTGCGCCGGATCTATCTCGACCACGCGGCGACGACGCCCCTCGATCCCGAGGTTCTGGAAGCCATGCTTCCTTACCTCCGCGAAGACTTCGGCAATCCATCCTCCGTCCACAGTTTCGGCCAGCGGGCGCGCGGCGCCATCGATGAAGCGAGAGCGAAAGTGGCGAGCCTTATCGGCGCTCGCGACGCGGAGATCGTCTTCACCGGCAGCGGGACGGAGGCCGATAACATGGCGATCGTCGGGGCGACGCTCGCGGGTGCTTTGCGCGAGGATGGGAGCGCGCGAACCAACCTCGTCACGAGCGCCCTCGAACACCACGCGGTTCTCAAGAGCGCGAAGGGGCTCCACCGCTCCGAGCACACGGTGACCCTGGCCCGCGCGGAGGAGAACGGACAGGTGGATCTCGCCGATCTGGACGGCCTGATTGACCATGCGACCGCTCTGGTGTCGATCATGCTAGCGAACAACGAGACCGGCGTGATCCAGCCGATTCCCGAGATCGTGCGGATCGCCCGGTCCAAGGGCGCGCTCGTCCACACCGATGCGGTCCAGGGCCTTGGGAAGGTCCCCATCGACGTGAAGCGGCTGGACGTCGACCTGCTGACCGCGTCCGCCCACAAGATCTACGGCCCCAAGGGCACGGGCGCTCTCTACGTCCGCAGCGGCGCCCGAATGACCGCGCTCATCCGCGGGGGCTCGCAGGAAAGGAACCGGCGGGCGGGAACCGAGAACGTGGCCGGCATCGTGGGCTTCGGAAAAGCGGCCGAGCTCGCGCAATCACGGTTGGCCGAGGACGCAAAGGGCGTGGCCGACCTTCGGAATCGCCTTGAGGACGGCCTGATCGAAGGCGGCAACGGAACGGTTATGCGAAACGGTTCGCCGGCGAACCGGATCTGTTCGACCACCAGCCTGTCGTTCGAGGGCGTCTCGGGCGAAGACCTGCTGATCGCTCTCGACCTCGCGGGCCTCGCGGTCTCGACGGGCGCGGCCTGCGCCGCCGGCTCTCCGGAGCCCTCCCATGTACTGAAGGCGATGGGTCTGTCAAGGGACCGAGTGAACAGCTCGCTCCGCTTCTCCCTCGGACGCGGAACGACGGAAGAAGAGATCGAGCTCGCGGTGGAAGCGGTGACTGCGGCGGTGGCACGCCTGAAAAAGAAGGGTTAGGAGGCCGCTGCGGGCGACGAGGTTCGACACTGAGCAAAGCGATGTGCCCAACTCGGAGTTCAGCCGAAGGCTGAAGTCTGACTTGAAACCCGCGCGTTGACGTCAAGAAGCGCAGCGACCTAAGATCCTCACCGTCGATTCGCCCAGAGCGGGCGTAGCTCAGTTGGTAGAGTACGAGCTTCCCAAGCTCGGTGTCGCGGGTTCGAACCCCGTCGCCCGCTCCATTAAATCACTGAAACAAAGTGATTTATGACGACACTTCTGCTCCAAGTCCGGAGCACTCGCTCTCGGGGGCACGCCGGGGGCACTTTTCCCGATGGTATTTCCCCCTGCTTCGCTGGGCCTCTCGGACAGCCCTAGACGCGCGCCTTATACGGTTCGCATGACGGTTGCGTCGAGATAATTTCGGGCCCGGCCGTTTTCCCGTGGGTTGCCTACAGCGGAATCAGCTTCGGCTCTCCGAACGATCCCCGTCAACTACTTGACTATTTGTACGAGCACATCGCATCCGACTGTCGGACCTTCGATCCGGAAGAGGCTCGATCTTCTTACAGAGGCACCCGGATTGACTCCAGCGGCGCTCATGTCTGCTGGGACTGGTTCGACCGGTAGAAAGGTTTTCGTCCTAGCATCGACGCGCGGGTTTCAAGCGAGGCTCCGGCCTCCGGCCGGACCCCCTCTTGGGCACATCGCTTCGCTCAGTGTCGAACCCCGTCGCCCGCTCCAACGCCTTCCAGACGGCCTTCCTATTTCGGGATCAGGACGGTATCGATCACGTGGATGATCCCGTTGCTCGCGGGCACGTCCGCCTTGACCACGGTGGCGGCATCCACCTTCAGGCTGGTCTTGGTCGCTACGATCTTGATCCTTCCGCCCTGGACCGTGCTCAGGTCCTTCAGGCCGCGAAGGTCAGTGGAGTTCGCGTTGCCGGCGAACACGTGATAGCTCAGGACCGCCGTGAGCTTGGCCTTGTCCTTGAGCAGTGCATCGAGATCCGCCTTTGGAATCTTGGCGAAGGCTTCATCGGTGGGTGCGAAGACCGTGAAGGGGCCGGGGCCTTTCAGGGTCTGGACGAGACCGGCGGCCTGAAGTGCCGCGGCGAGCGTCTTGAATGTCCCCGCGGCGGCCGCAGTGTCCACGATATCCTTGGTTTGGGCCGCGGCTGGCATCGCGGAAGCCAGGAGGGCGAATACGGCGAGGGCTGCGAATCTCTTCATCGATGGATCCTTCCTTGGGGGCGGGAGCGCCCATGCCCGGCAGTCTGAAACCAGTCGGTTGGGCGGGATATGACGCCCGTCATGCGGCGAAGTCTTCGCGAGAGCAAGGCTTCCGCGCGACGGGCATTAAACTAGCGTGTCACCTTCCCCCTCCTCCGGAGAAACCATGGGCCTTTTCGGCAAACCTGATCCTCGACCCGCTCAAGAACCCGCCGCCGCTCCTCACGCGCCGCAGGCCCCCCAGGCCTCGCAGGTGGTCCACGCTCCCAAACCAGCCGGCAAGAGCACCGTCCTGGGCGAGAAGACGCGCTACCTGGGGAACATCGACACCGATGAACCCCTCCTCATTCACGGGGGGTTCGAGGGCGAGATCAAGTCCTCGAGCGAGGTCGAAGTCGGGGAGAGCGGTGTGGTGAAGGCCACTCTCTCGGCGCGGTCGATCATCATTTCCGGACGGGTGACCGGCGACTGCACCGCCTCCGACAAGCTGGAACTTCGCGCTTCCGGAAAGCTGACCGGAAGCATCCACGCAGCCCGCATCGTCATCGCCGAGGGCGCCGAGTTCAAGGGCTCCAGCCAGATGGCGGCAAGCCACCGGTCCTGAATGCGGGAACCACGCCGCCGCCTCGGTATACTGAGGCCTTCTCCCCCATGCCAGCCTCGAACCTCCCCGTAGCCTCTGACGAAGCCTTGACTTCGGACGCTACGGCTGCGGAGCCCTTGGCCGAGGATGCAAACCCTGAGACCGACCGCGTCACCGTCCTCGAGCAGGCGGCGGCAAGCCTCAAGGACCAGCTCCTGCGCCATCGGGCGGATTTCGCGAATTACAAGCGCAGGGTCGAGCGGGAGCAGCGCGCGGCCGGCGAAGCCGAGGTCGTACTCCTCCTGTCCGACCTCCTCCCCTCTCTCGACGCCCTCGAGAAGGCTCTCACCGCCCGGGGGACCGACGCCGAAATCCGCACCGGAGTCGAGATCACGCTCAGGGACATCGCCACCACTCTCAACAACCGCGGCGTGAAGATCGAAGACCCGACCGGAGAAAAATTCGACCCCCTCCGCCATCAGGCTCTTTCCTACGAGCCGGTGCCGGGAGTCCCGGATGGCACGATCGCGACGTGCTACCGTAAGGGATACATCATGGGGGACCGGCTCATTCGCCCGGCCCTGGTCAAGGTCGCCCAGGCGGCGGCCGAAGAAGAGGCCTCGGTCAACGAGCCGGTTTCGCACTAGGAGACCTAGACGCATGGGACGAATTATCGGCATCGACCTCGGCACCACGAACTCCTGTGTGGCCGTCATCGAGAACGGCCAGCCGGTCGTCATCCCCAACGCGGAGGGGGCTAGGACCACGCCGTCGGTCATCGCCTTCACCGCCAAGGGCGACCGCCTGGTGGGCCAGATCGCCAAGCGCCAGGCCATCACGAATCCCACGAACACCCTCTACGCGGTGAAGCGGTTGATCGGGCGGAAGTTCAATTCACCCGAAGTGGAACACGCGCGGAAATTCGCGCCCTTCGAAGTGGCCGAGTCCCCCAACGGCGACGCCCACATCCGCGCGGCGGACCGGCTCTACGCTCCCCCCGAGATATCGGCCCTGGTCCTGCAGAAGCTGAAGCAGAGCGCCGAGGAGTATCTGGGCGAAACCGTCGATGAAGCCATCATCACCGTTCCCGCCTACTTCAACGATCCCCAGCGTCAGGCCACCAAGGACGCGGGCATGATCGCCGGCCTCAAGGTCAGCCGCATCCTGAACGAGCCGACCGCGGCCGCCCTCGCCTACGGGCTCGGCGGCAAGGGCCAGAAGAACCAGTACGTCGCGGTCTACGACCTCGGCGGCGGCACCTTCGATATCTCGATCCTCGAAGTCAGCGACGGGGTCATGCAGGTGCGCGCCACCGGCGGCGACACGTTCCTGGGCGGCGAGGACTTCGACCAGAGGATCATCGACTTCCTGGTCGAGGACTTCATGAAGTCGAACAACATCGACCTGAGCCAGGACCGCATGGCGCGGCAGCGGCTCAAGGAGGCGGCGGAGAAGGCGAAGTGCGACCTAAGCACCGCGGATTCGACCGAGATCGTCCTGCCCTTCATCTCCGCGGACGCCTCCGGCCCCAAGCATCTTTCCACCACCCTCACCCGCAAGCAGTACGAGGGGATGACCCAGGACCTGCTCTCCCGGACCGAGGAGCCCTGCCGGCGGTGCCTCGCCGACGCCGGTCTCAAGGCCGACCAGATCGACGATGTCATCCTGGTGGGCGGCCAGACGCGAGCGCCCCAGGTGGTCGATGTGGTTCAGCGGGTCTTCGGCCGCAAGGCGAACCGCTCGATCAATCCGGATGAGTGCGTGGCCATGGGCGCGGCCATCCAGAGCGGCATCATGGAGGGCGAGGTCAAGAGCCTCGTGCTCCTCGACGTGACACCGTACACCCTCGGCATCGAGACCATGAACGGCACCTTCACGCCCATTATCGACCGCAACTCGGCGATCCCCACGCGGCGGGCCCGCATCTTCACCACCGTCGCGGACAACCAGACGAGCGTCGAGCTGCACGTCCTGCAGGGCGAGAGCGACATGTCCGCCTACAACCGATCGCTGGCCCGCTTCGACCTCACCAACATCCCGCCCGCTCCGCGCGGACTTCCCCAGATCGAGGTCGGTTTCGAGATCGACTCGGACGGCATCGTCTCGGTCTCCGCGCTCGACCAGGCCACCGGACGTTCGCAGTCCCTGGTCATCCACCCCGCGAGCGGCATCAACGAGCGCGAGCTCGAGCGGCTGGTGGGCGAAACCAAGCTGCGGCAGGTGAGTGAGAAGGAAACCAAGGAGAAGGAAAAGCTTCTCCAGCAGGTGAGCGGCCTGGTCGCGAACTCCCAGCGCACCCTCACTCTTCTCGAACGCAAGCTGTCCGCGGACGAAAAGACCAAGATCCAGACGGCGATCATGGATACTCAGCGCTTGAAGATCGAGGACACCATCTCGACGCTCCAGCGTTCCCTGCGCGAGATGGAAGAGATCGCCCAGATCCTGTCCTCCGCGATGCTCCGCGCCTAGCGCGAACGGCCCTCAACCCTTTCTAAAGGCCCCGCCCCTCCGGCGAGGGTCGCTTCCTCCACAAGGCCCTCCTCACTCCAAGACATGGCGCGCGACTATTACGAAATTCTC
This sequence comes from Vicinamibacteria bacterium, assembly GCA_031392925.1. Classification (GTDB taxonomy): domain Bacteria; phylum Acidobacteriota; class Vicinamibacteria; order Fen-336; family JAGNNV01; genus JAGNNV01. The sequence continues at coordinate 4,117 of JANMVV010000145.1, read as the reverse complement.
GAGATTTCGAGAACCAGCACCGACCAGGAGATCAAGTCCGCCTATCGCAAAATCGCGATGAAATTCCACCCCGATCGCAATCCGGGGGACAAGGCGGCCGAGGACAAGTTCAAGGAGGCGGCCGAGGCCTATAGCGTGCTCTCCGACGCGGAAAAGCGGCAACGCTACGACGCCTACGGTCACGCCGGCGTCTCGGGCTCGGCGGGCGCGGGCGGTTTCGATCCCTCGACCTTCGCCGACTTCTCCGACATCCTCGGCGATTTCTTCGGCCTGGGGGATCCGGGCCGGCGGCGCGGCGGCGGCGCGCGCCGCGGCGCCGACCTCCGCTACACCATCGAGATCGACTTCGAGGAGGGGCTCTTCGGCGCGACCAAGACCATCCGGGTGCCCCGGCATGAAAAGTGCGTCACCTGCAGCGGGTCGGGGGCGGCCGCGGGCAGCAAGCCCACCACCTGCGGCACCTGCAACGGCACCGGCCAGATCGCCTTCCAGCAGGGCTTCTTCACGGTGGCGCGCACCTGCGGACGCTGCCGCGGCTCCGGGAAGATCATCGCGTCTCCCTGCCGCGACTGCCGCGGCGAAGGCCTTGTCGCGAAAGAGCGGGAGATCCAGATCAAGATCCCCGCGGGTGTGGACACCGGATCGCAGCTGCGCGTCTCCGGCGAGGGCGAGCCCGGAATGAGCTCGGCGCCTCCCGGCGACCTGTATGTCGTCCTGCGCGTCAAAGACCACAAGGATGGCTTCTTCAAGCGCGATGGCACGGCGCTGGTCTGCGAAATTCCCATCAGCTTCGTGCAGGCGATCCTCGGCGACCAGGTTGAGATTCCCATGCCCGACGGTTCCCGCGCCAAGGTGACGGTGCCCGAAGGGGCGCAGCCGGGCTCGGTCCTGCGGCTTCGCGGCCAGGGCGCCCCCGAACTGGGCGGCCGCGGTCGCGGCGACCTGTACGTCCAGATCAAGGTCGTCATTCCAAGGAAGGTCGGCGGCGAGGAGAAGAAGCTCCTCGAAAAGCTCGGCAAGACCATGAACGTCGACCTGTCGAACAAAGGAAAGTCCTTCTTCGAGAAGGTCAGGGATCTATTGGATTAGTTGGGGGGCCGCAGAATGCCGGAACGATCGCCATGCTTAGCCCCCCAACAAACGAGCGCAGCGACTTTGCTCTGGAGTGGGTCCGCAACCCGGAGCCACTCAGGAATCCGGCCTTCGCTATTCCAGCGCTCTCTCGCCGTGGCTGATCCGGTTCCGGAAGCCTCCGTCACCGCGTGGGCGTTCACCGTGCCCGAGGCGATGGAAGACGATGCCTCCGGGCTCGTGTGGACCGCGGGCTGCACCGGGATCACCATCGAGAAGGCGGCCGCTGCGGCCATCCGGCTGGTCTGCTTCTACGATGAGCCCGAAGCGCACAGCGAGGAGATTCAGGGCGTCGCGGCCCGGTTCGGCACAACCGCAACCAGGATCCAGGTCCCGAATCCCGATTGGGTTCAGAAGTTCAAGGAGACCTTCATCACCTTCGATGTGCCTCCGTTCCGGATCGTTCCCGACTGGGTGAAGGAGCCGCCCGCCGCGGGTCTCGAGCGCAGCCCGTACATCATCCGCGTCGATCCGGGCCGCGCCTTCGGCACGGGCGCGCACGAATCGACCCGGCTGTGTCTGCAGACGCTCGGCGCCCTCGCGCCCGCTCTCGGAAAGGAACCGCGCACCCTCGATCTCGGCTGCGGCACCGGCATCCTGGGCATCGCCGCGATTCGGATCACGAAGGCGAGGGTCACGGCCTGCGACTTCGATCCCCTCGCCATCGCGGTCGCCCGGAAGCACGCCCGGCTGAATGACGTCAGCCTGAGGCTCCTTCAGATGGACGGATGCCGGAGCTTGCGAACCGCGCAGTTCGATCTCGTCCTCGCGAACCTCATGGCGCCCTTCCTGATTTCGCGGGTCGATGAAATCACCGCGGTGGGGGCCCCTCGGTGCCAATACATCCTGGCCGGCCTGCTGCGCGAGGAAGAGGAGGCGGTGAAGGCCGCCTGGCCGCCAGACTGGAAGGTCAGTTCGACCTATCAGGGCGAATGGGCGAGCCTGCGGTACGAGCGACCGTGACCATTCATCGCTTTCACGTTCCCGAGGCCACGCCCGGCCGGATGGAATTGCCCGAAGCGGCGAGCCGCCACGCGACCCGGGTGATTCGCCTCGAGGTGGGAGACGCCCTGCGCGTGTTCGACCGGGGATCGGAGTTCGACGCGGTGATCGGGGCGATCGAGAAGCACCGCGTGCTGATCGACGTGGGCTCTCCGGTAGCCGCCCTTCCCGAACGCGCGATCCCTCTTCACCTCATCATGAGCGCGCTCAAGGGCGACCTCACCGAGCTGGTGATTCAGAAGGCGACCGAGCTAGGAACCGCCCGGATCTCCCCGGTGCTGTTCGAAAGAACCGACACGGTGGCGCGACGGGACCCGAGCGAGGCCCGCGTGGAGCGCTGGCATCGCGTGGCCGCAGGCGCCGCCGAGCAGTCGGGGCGCGCGGTGGTGCCGCGAATCGACACCCTCGTGACTCTGAAGGAGAGGACGGACTCTCTGGGAGTGCCCTCGAAGGGAGAGATCAGAATCGTCGCGACCGAGCCCGCCCTCGATCCGGGAGGAGCCTCGCCGAAGACCCCGGCCGGGGCGCGATCCGTGGCGCTCGCGGTCGGCCCCGCGGGAGGGTTGAGTGCCGGAGACCTGGAGACCCTGCGCGCTGCCGGTTTCGTGGGCGAGCGTTTCGCGCTCCACACCCTGCGAGCCGAAACCGCCTGCGTCGCCGCCATCGCCATTCTCGGCGATCGCTTCCCCTGAAGGTTTAAAGCGTCTCTCCGCAGAACGGGCACTTCGTCGAACGCTGGGGCTGCGGCCTTCCGCAGTTCCAGCACAGGCCGCGCTTGGGCGCCTCCCGCGCGCGCAGGCGCTTCCGGATCTCCTCCATCTCGGTCTGTCGATGATCGATGTCCGCGGCGGTCTGAAGGTCCTCGAGAAGCTCCGAGGCGGAGAGGTAGCGCACGGTAAGGTCGGGCGCCATCGCCTTCATCACGATGTCGGAGAGCTCCTTCGAGATCCGGGAATTCCGGACCCGCGGCGCGGTGCAGCGCCCCTGCGAAACCATGCGCTCGATCTCCGCCGGATTCGGGCTGAAGTACGGCAGCATTCCCGTGAGCATCTGATAGAGCATCACGCCGACCGAATACACGTCCGCGGGCAGCTGGGCCTTCCCCGCGAACTGCTCCGGCGCCATGTAGGGCGGCGAGCCGATCACCGTGTTCGCATGGGCGCGGTCGAGGATCCGTGAGGTGCCGAAGTCAGCCACCTTCAAGACCCCGTCCTCCGAGACCAATACGTTGGCCGGACGGAGATCGCGATGGAGGATCTGGGCCTTATGGGCGTGCTCGACGCCTTTCAGGATCTGCACCGCCATCTCGACCGCCTTGAATTGATCGAGCACCTTCTCCCGATCGAGCAGGGCTTCGAGACTCTCGCCCTTCACGTACTCCATGACGATGAAGAACGTGCCGTCGATCTTCTCGGCAGTCAGGATGGCGACGATGTTCGGGTGATTGAGGGCGGCCAGGAGGCGCGACTCTTGAAGGAGATCGTCTTCCTTCCCGGACTGCCGGTGGGGGACTTTGATCGCCACCCTCTTGTCGATCCAGGTGTCGCGGGCGAGAAAGACCGTGCCGAATCCGCCCGAACCGAGGTTCTGGAGAATCTGATATTTCCCGACATTTTGGCCCAGCAGAAACACGCGCGGGGGTGAGTATACGAGGGCTGCTATTCGAGAAACAGACCCTTCTTGAGTTTGGCCATCTGCTCTTCGGTGAGATTCTGCCGCTTGAGCGCGCCCATCATGCGCGAGGCGCCGAAGGCGACCGGACGGTAACCGCACCCGTCCAACATCTCCGGGTTCGGCTGGTACATGAGGCGGCGAGGGTAGTCTCGGCACATGCCGGGACGCGTGTCGTAGCTGTCGCAAAGACGCGTCCTGCGATCGAAGTGCTCGCACCTGAAGACGAAGGCTCGCACAAGCTTGTCTTCGCGAACGAGGTGAAACCCGTTGACGTGCCTCTGCCAGGTCAGGAACAGCGCGCGCAGGGAAC
>JANMVV010000139.1:0-2823 GCA_031392925.1 Vicinamibacteria bacterium | reverse complement strand
ACGATGTCGCGGCCCTCTTCCGACTTGCCGATGGTCCAGTACTTGGCGCGCGGCGAGGCCTTGGCGAGAGCCTGGTAGTAGGCGTACATGTCCTTGGTGTACTCGATCTCCCCGACCTGCCCGATGATGTGGCCGAAGTGCTTGAGGGGCGAGGGCACGCTCGCCGAAGCGGGAAGGTGATCCACGAGCTCGGTGGTGATGCGCGGATCCTGAAGGTTCTGCTTGATGAGTTTCGTGTACTCCTCATCGTTCTTCTGGGCGCCCGCTTTCTGGGCGAGGACGGGCGAGGCGAGGCAGAGGGCGAGCGAGAGAAGGCTCGCGCGCAGAGAAAGTCGTTTCATGGGGCTCCTGATCTTGAAGAGGGGGCGGACGGCCATGCGTACGTTCACATGGGCCCGTTCGGGAGTCAACGCGCCGGCCGACAGATTCGCTGTCGAAGATCGCACGCGAGCGCCTGGCGGGCCGTAGACTTCCCCGGGTCGTTGTGCAGACCAATGCTCCGCGAATGAAGACGCTCCTGGTGAGTGCCCACCCCGGGCACGAATTGCGGCTGCACCATTGGATCGAGCAGATCCGGCCCGACGTCTTCTTCATCACCGACGGGTCCGGTTCCTCCGGTGTTCCACGATTGGAGTCGAGTCTCGCCGTCATCAGCCACGCCGGCGCCCGCCTGCTTCCCGGGGCGGGCGGCCTTTCCGATCGCCGTCTATACGAGGCCATGCGCGGGCGCGACCTGGACCTGTTCAACGCTCTCAAGGCACAGCTTGTGGACCTGGTCCATGCGGGTGGTTACGACGAATTGGTGTGCGATGGCCTGGAGGGCTTCAACACCGCTCATGACTGGTGCCACTACCTGACCCACTCCGTCGCCCGCCCCATACGCGTGAGCGTGTTCGAGCATTCGCTCGTCGAGGCCGCTGACGCGTGGGCCGGCCCAAAGAGCCGGATCTTCTCCCTCGATGACGACGCCCTCGGCCGCAAGCTCCGAGCCGCCGCCGCGTACCCGGAGCTGGCCTTTGAAGTGGATGGGAGTCTTCGCAGGTGGGGGGCGGGCGCCTTCAACGTCGAAGTGTTACGGCCGGTGCTGCCTTGCGAGCGGCCGCCGGCCCCACCCGGAAAGCCGCCGTATTACGAAGTCTTCGGCGAACAGCGGGTGCGTGAAGGCAGGTATCCCGAAGTGATCCGCTGGGAATCGCATTTCCGCCCGCTGGTCGAAAGCCTCTGGGCGTGACCTCGCCCTTCAAGGCTCTCGCCTAGGAACGGCCGGGCGAGAGCCAGCGCTGGCGGAACCTCTCGTAGCGTGAGATCCAGCGCCACGCGCGAGAGGCGGAAATCTGATCGAGTTGACCCTGCGCGGCGTCCCGCGACTGAGTCAACTGTTTCGAAAGCGCCTCGAGCGTGTCCCGGTCCGCGGCGTGCCGGGTCAGGGTCTCAATCTGCTCAGCCTGGTCGGCGATGCGTTTCTCGATCTCGAGGCGCTCTTCCGCCATGCGTTTGGCCACCATCTGAAAAAAGGCGGCCTGATGGGCTCCTTGGGCCGCCCGGGCCTCCGCGCCCTGGCGGCTCTTCAGGATCGGGCTCAACCATCGCAGGTAGCCAGACGTTGCCTTCGCCTCCGCGCTCCGGTCAAACTCCCTTTGCGCGCCGGCCTCGACGATGACCTCACGGTAAATCGAGAGCAGGCGATCGATCGCGGGCTCCAAGCCGGCTTCGGCGCGGATCCGAGCCGAGACCTCGGCCGCGTCCGACCGGTCGTAGCGCCGGACCTCGCGCGCGACCCTCTCGACCGTCACCGGCTCCCGCAGTTGCCGGATTCCGAAATTCAGCCGCCGATGCTCGGCGAGGTTCTCGGCCGTGACCATCCCCCCAAGCCCGGCCTTGTCGCAGACAACCACCGCATTGCCGACGGCCAGGGCCTCGAGCGCGGCGCGCGCCTTGGCGAACACCAGGTCGTAGTCGCCCAACCGTGTCTCGGGCGCGGAGCACGCATGGCCGGAGCCCATGCCGATCACATCGAGCGCGATCCCGAACCCCGCGCACGCCTCGCGGATCATCTTCGTTTCGTCCCCGTCGCTGAAGTTGTTGCTGAAGATGAGCGCCCGCGCGGGTTTTTTGGGCAGAGGGGAACGCGGTCGAAAGCGCGCCAGGTCCACGAAGTTGAGAACGACCTGGACCTGCGCCTCCGGGATTCCATGCTGAAAGACCAGGCGATCGCGGCAGGTGTCATCGACCGCGACGTACCTGAAGATGCGCGGCGAACGGGGCGGGGGCGCCTCCTGCCAGGGAGTCCATCCGTGACAGAAATAGATGGCGGGCGTTCGATCGAAATGCAGGAGCGCGGTCATGGTGTCGAGGTGGTGGTGGCCGTGGATGATGTCCGGCGGAGCTCCGAGGTCGTTCAGGTCATCGACCACGGGCACGGTCGCGGCGCGTAGTTCCCGCGCGATCTCCCCCAGATCGGTGCTGAAAGCGATAGGGGTGTGGCCTCGCCGCAGGAGGGCCAGAGCCAGGTCGCGCACGTACAACTCCGACCCGGCGCGCACGGCGAGAGCGTTGTTGGTGATGAGGACGCGCATACTGGGAGCGAGCGGCTCCATGGGTCCGATTGTAGCCCTCGCTCGAACCGCACCGGGCATTCCTCGAACCCAGGCTTGACCGGCCGTCAGAATCGAACTCGAGCAAGGAGCGAGATCGCGGGTGGAGGGCGCCGCCGCGGGAGTTTACCGGCCGGCCCGGAGACGAAGGCCCGGCCAGTCCTGGCTGCACAACGGCTCGAGCATGCGCGACAGGAAGTCCATGCCCGGATCTCCGATGGGAGCGCCG
>JANMVV010000268.1:0-3873 GCA_031392925.1 Vicinamibacteria bacterium | reverse complement strand
GGGCAGTTTGTAGGTGCCGCGATAGACGAGCTTGTTGTCGACGATGTCGTAGATCGCATCGGCGCCCCAGGTTCGCGGATCGTAGGACCGGCAGCGCGGGCGGGAACCGCCGCCCCATTCATCAGTGAAGATGACCTTGGTGCCGTCATTGTTGAAGGTGGCGGAATGCCAATAGGCGAAGCCCTTGTCGGTCACCACGTCGAGGCGCTTCGGCTTGAGGGGATCGGAAATATCGAAAATGATTCCGTTGCCCGAACAGGCGCCGGCCGCGAGCTTGCGCGACGGGAAAACCGTGATGTCGTGGCACTGGTTGGTCTCGCTCGTCTCCTGGGTTCCTTCACCGTGATTGCCGCCCATCCACAATCCCGCGACGCGCCCGGTGGCTTCATCGGCGAAGACGGCGGGGCTGGAGGTGATGCGCGACTTCGAGGGATCGGCCTTGGGGATTTCGATCACATCGATGCGGAAGAGCGCGGTGCGGTTGTCTCCCGGCACGCTGCCGATGCAGCCCGCGAGCTCCTCTTCCTTGCGGACCCCCGCGGTGCCCGAGTTGTAGACCACGATGCGGTCCTTGTCCTCGAACACGACGGAATGGGTGTGCGATCCGCGGCAGGTCTGCACCTGGCCGACCTGACGGGGGCTCTTGAGGTCGGAGATATCGAAGATACGCAGACCGCGGAAACGCTCCTTGCTCACGTCATCGTTCACGCCCTCACGCCCGCAGTCCACGCGGCCGCGGGTCTGCTCCACGGACATGATGAGGAGATTGCCGACGATGGAGACATCGCCTTGTCCGCCCGGGCAGACCACGGAGCTCAGCAGCGTGGGCGCCTTCGCATCGGTCAGACGGTAGATGTTGAAGCCGTGGTAATTGCCGGTCACCAGCACGTCGCCCCGAAACGCCATGTCGGTCTGCGCGAAGGAGAGAAGGGGCGAACGATCGCTCCATTCGGTGCCCTCGTTGGTCTGGCCGCTCGATGCCGCAGGACTCGCGGCCTTCGCGTCGTCCGCCTTCTTCGCCTTCGGAAGGGGCAGACCCGCCTCGTTGGTCGGATCGAAGAAGCCTGTCGCCTTTCCGAGCGTCGCAACCAGAGAGAGATGCTTCGCCGCCTGTCCCGCGTTGTTGAACCCCGCCGCGAGGGCCACCCGAGGGTCGGTCGCGAGGGTGCCGAGAAGCGCGCTCATCCGTTCGATCTCGGCCTTCTGTTCGGTCTTCACGTCGCTGATGAACTGGAAGAGCACGGGGTCGTACGCGCTGCCGGCCTTCTTCACGAGACCATCGACCATCTTGAGCGCGCCGTCGTGGTGCGCGATCATCAGGTTCAGGAACAGCCGGTCGAAGTCGGCGCCCTTCAGGGTCGCGAGTCTCGCCATGTCCGCGGGCGAGGCCATGCCGGCCATCGTGCCCTTCATATCCATCCCGCGGTGGGCCGAGGCGTCGGGCACCGTCTCGCCGCGTTCGCGCAGCCAGTTCTGCATGAAGGCGATTTCATCCGCCTGAGAGGCGTGAATCCGCCCGGCTACGGCCACGAGCTGGGGCTGGTTGGTGCGATCCTTCACCAGCTCGGCCATCTGAACCGCCTGGTCGTGGTGATGAATCATGTCGCTCATGAAGGTGACGTCATCAACGGTGTAACGCGTGTCGGCAAGCTTCACCGCCTGCTGTGCGGTCAGCTTCGTGCTCTGCTTCCCCGGCGCGCCCGGCTGAACGATGGGAACGTCCTGCGGCTGGGCGAGAGCGCCGGAAGAGGCCAACGACGTGGCGCCTAGAGCCATGAGCGAACGCAGTGCGAGTGCCGTGCGGTAAGAGGTCATGCGCGATTCTCCAATCAATTTGAACACCGCCGATGATAAGTCATCGATATCGGTCCGCTCGCGACTTGAAGAGACGTCGCTATAGTCCGGCCGTGCGTGCCTCCGACTCGCCTGCCATGGGGCAGCCGAACGTCGTAACCGCGGTCAAGACGTTCCGATGGGCCTTCGGCTACATGACGGTCATGACCCTCGTGTGGTTGTTCCTGAACCTCACGGGCGGGGACGCGGTCTCTTCTTCAGGGACTATCGGGTGAGCGGCCCGGTGATCGGTCGGATACTCGCGGGCTTCCTGGTCTTCTGGGTGGGCTGGTCGTGGATGTTCTACCGTCTGAAGCGGGCCGGCCTCGGCGAGAAGGAACCCGAACTCGCGTTCTCGAACCGAGGGCGACGAGGCAGCATAAGAAGCAGCGGCGAAGGCGGGGTTCCGCCGCGGGGGTGGAGCCTCGGGCACCGCGAGGGTAATGGGCCGCCCGGCCGCCCGCTGCCGCTCCGCGGTCATCCGATTTGACTGGCAAACCGTGCTTGTTTCACCTACGCTCTTTCATGGCGCCCGCCAGATCGACTCTCGTGGCCCGCAGGGCGGGGTGCCCGCTCCGCGTCGAATCAGGCGCCGATCGAGCGCCCGATGGGCCCGCTCGACCCCGTTAGTTCAAAACGCTCCCGGCCCGCCACAGGGCCGCCGGAAGACCCCAGAGCAATTGAGATTGCTCGTGTCGGTAACGACGCCAGTGAGCCGATTGAGAGTGAGCGACGGCCGGTAACACGCGGGCGTGATGAAAAAGACATACGCCTGAGCCATGCCGTAGACAAGGCCGAACGTGTCGTCGCCGGGATATTTCGTTACGAAGTCCTGTCCGCCCTCCTGCAGGGCCAGGTCGATGACGCGATCGCTGTCGAGGCCGACTCCGCCCGTCAGGTCCTCGGAAAAGAAGAGGCCGCACATTCCAAAGTGTTCGTGAGTGACGACACCCTGCGCGTCCACGCGCCATTGGTGCACCGCACCCGCGACGTCGTCGGGCTCTCGGAAGGTGTAGTACCAGGGTCCGCTCGAGGCGAGATGACCGCGGCGATTCACAAGGCCGCTGACCGCTACGAGTCGCCCCTGGCGTCCCGCTGCGCGTTCCAGTTCCACGACCGCCTTGAGATTCGTTGACGCCGTGGTGTCGGCCGTCAGTTGCGGATACGTCGTGACGTCGGGAGTCGTCGGTCCGGCGGTGCTCCCGCAGCCGGCGGTGAGGATCGCCATCCAGAGCGCGAGACCGGTCGCCGTCCGCAAAGGACCGACCGCAGGAACCGGCGAGGGAAGATGCCGGGAAACAATGCTGTCCCAATCGCTCGGATCGGCCCGACCCAAGGAAAGCGCTGTGGCGACGATCGCCACAGGCACGCCAAGCGCCACCATCAGGAGCCAGGTCAAGAGCGGTGTCATACGCGGATGGTTCAAGCAAGGGGCGTGCCGCGCATCTTTGGGCTCCGCCGCCCCTGGGAGCCGTTCGTAGAAACCCAACCCGAGTCATTTGTAGAACTACGCCATCCAGACGGTCTTACGCGCGTTCGCGCGTCAATCTGCCCGATGGTCCAGATTGCCGTGGCGGCCGGACCCCTCATCGGCTCACAGACCCAGCGATTTGATTGACTGGGCGCTCCATCCGAACCTCGATGCGGCCGTCGCCTTGATGCGCTGTGCTCTGACCCGTCTCGCGGAAGCCGAGCCGTTCATAGAAGTGCCTGGCGCGGGTGTTGTCCTGGAATACGTCGAGACGAACTGTCGTGGCGTCCACGGTTACTGCCCAGGCGACTACCGCAGCTACCAGCTCAATGGATCCGCTTTCGCTGCTGTGCCGGCTGGCCACCAGCGTGCCCCCGCCGCGATTCCACACGATCCACTACGCGGGGGTACTCGCCGCAGCGAGTCCCTGGCGCTCGCGCGTTACCCCGCCTTTGCCCCCGACCGCGGAGACTGTCGAGCCCGAGAAGCGGGTACGCAAGAGCGGATATCGCCCCTGGGCCGAACTCCTCGAACGTACGTTCGCCGTGGATGTCCTCGTTTGCCCCAGT
>JANMVV010000078.1:0-29604 GCA_031392925.1 Vicinamibacteria bacterium | reverse complement strand
CCACCTGCCCGGCGTTCCCATCCGCGACTGGCCACTGCCCGACCCGAAGGGGCAGGGCCTCGAGTCCGTGCGACGCATCCGAGACGATGTCGAGTCTCGAGTCCGCTCCTTTGTAACCGAGAACGACTGGGCCTGATGTGCGTTCTCCAACCCCGCGGCTCTCTCCATGCCTCTTGTGATCTCCGCCGCGCGGACACTGACGGTGGTCACGCCTCGCCGGCGCTCAAGGACTTCGTCCCGGTCAAGAAGTAGTCAACCCTCGGGCCGCTCAGACCCTCACGGCGCGCAGTCGCAGGGCATTGCCGATCACGGAGACGGAACTGAGACTCATCGCCGCTGCGGCGATCATCGGGGACAGGAGCAGTCCGAAGAACGGGTACAAGACTCCGGCGGCCACCGGAACGCCGAGCGAGTTGTACACGAAGGCGAAGAACAGATTCTGGCGAATGTTCTTCATGGTGGCGTGAGAGAGATTCCGCGCCCGGGCGATGCCGAGAAGATCGCTCTTCACCAGAGTGAGACCGGCGCTCTGGATGGCGACATCCGTGCCCGTGCCCATGGCGATGCCCACCTGAGCCTGGGCGAGGGCCGGGGCGTCGTTGATGCCGTCGCCTGCCATGGCCACCATCTTTCCGCTGGCCTGGAGTTTCTTGATCACGTCCGCCTTGTGCGCGGGCAGGACCTCGGCGATGACGTCCTCGTCCTTGAAGCCGAGCATGCGCGCTACCGCGGCGGCGGTGGCGCGGCTGTCGCCGGTGAGCATCACCACCCTTAGCCCCGCCTCCCGAAGTTGAGTCAACGCCTCCTTCGTCGAGGCCTTGATCGGATCGGCAGCGCCGATCAAACCGGCGGCCTTGCCATCCACGGCCAGAAACATGACGGTCTGGGCCTCGGATCGCAGGCTCTCGGCGCGCCCTGAAAGCGCACCCGTGTCCACGCCGAGATCGTTCAAGAGGGTCACGTTCCCCAGAGCGACGGCGCGGTCCTCGATCCTGCCCTTGACGCCCTTGCCGGTGACCGCTTCAAAGCCCTCGGCCGAGGCAAGGCTGAGTTTTCGGGCCTCGGCTCCCGCGACGATGGCCGAGGCGAGGGGATGCTCGCTGCCGCGTTCAAGACTGGCCGCGAGCCGCAGGACATCATCTTCGCTGAAGCCAGGCAAGGCGACCACGGAAGCGACCTTTGGCCTGCCTTCGGTGAGAGTGCCGGTCTTGTCGACCACCAAAGTGTCGACCTTCTCCATCGCCTCGAGGGCGGCCGCGTCCTTTATGAGAACGCCCGCCGAAGCCCCGCGCCCCACCCCGACCATGATGGACATCGGAGTGGCGAGGCCGAGAGCGCAGGGACACGCCACGATCAACACCGCCACCGCGTTCACCAGAGCATGCGCCAGCCGCGGCTCGGGTCCGAGCAGCGCCCAGGCGAAGAAAGTGAGAGCCGAGATGGCGATGACGGTGGGAACGAACCATCCCGCCACCACGTCGGCGAGGCGCTGAATGGGCGCGCGGCTCCGCTGAGCGTCGCTCACCATCTTCACGATCTGAGCGAGCAGCGTGTCGTTGCCGACACGCTCGGCCTGAATAATCAGACCACCGGTGCCGTTGATGGTGGCGCCGGTGACCGGATCGCCCATCTTCTTCTCCACCGGAATGGGCTCGCCGCTGATCATCGACTCGTCGACGGAACTGGATCCTTCGACCACCTTGCCATCGGTGGGAACTTTCTCGCCCGGCCGCACCCTCAAGCGGTCTCCAACCATCACCTGATCGAGGGGCACGTCGGCCTCCCTTCCATCGCTCGCGATGCGGCGCGCGGTTTTCGGCGCCAGGCCGAGCAGAGCCCGAATAGCGCTGCCGGTGCGGCTTCGCGCGCGCAGTTCGAGGACCTGGCCCAGCAGGACCAGGACGGTGATGACGCTCGCCGCCTCGAAGTAGCGATCCACCTGGCCGTGGTGGCCGCGGAACGAATCGGGAAACCAGGAGGGGAACAAGGTGGCGACCACGCTGAACGAATACGCAGCGCCCGTGCCGATTCCGATCAGAGTGAACATGTTGAGGCTTCGGTTCACGAACGACGCCCACATCCGCTGGAAGAAGGGCCACCCCGCCCAGAGCACCACGGGCGTCGAGAGGAGAAGCTCCAGCCACCCCTGGGCCGAAGGCGTGAGCATCCCTTCGAGAGGTTTGCCCGGGATAATGTCTCCCATGGCCAGGAGGAAGACCGGCACGGTCAGGGCGACGCCCACGCGGAAACGCCGGGTCATGTCCACAAGCTCCGGGTTCTCAGGTTCGTCGACGGTGATGGTGCGTGGCTCGAGCGCCATTCCGCATATCGGACAGTTTCCGGGCTCTGCCCGAACGATCTCGGGATGCATCGGGCAGACGTATTCGGTCTTCGTGGCGGGCGGGGCGATCCCTTCGGGCTCGAGGGCCATGCCGCACTTCGGACAAGGCCCCGGCCTTTCGGAACGTACTTCGGGGTCCATCGGGCAGACGTACGCGGTGGACGCAGCGGCGGCGGGGGCGGCTGGCTCCGCTGGTTTGACCTTTGGGACGGCCGATCCGTCCGCAGCGAGGTATCGAGCCGGGTCGGCGACGAACTTCTTCAGACAGCCCTGGCCGCAGAAGTAAATGGTCCGGCCCTGGTACTCGGTCGATCCCGCCGCTTTGGCCGGGTCGATCCTCATCCCGCAGACGGGGTCGGTGACCTTGGGCGGGGCATCGGTAGCGGGCGAGTCGGACGGCGGATGCGCGTGCTGATGATTCATGGATGTCTCTCTTTCACTCCTGCAGACGCACGAACGGCCGGATCCTTACACTCCGACCCAGTCATCCTGAAGGAACCCTTTGAGATCGGCTCAAGCCGCGGACCGTCCCCCCCGGGGGCGCTCGGCGAGTCTCCCCGCGGCCACACCCGCGGGTGGGCTCCCAGTTCCCGGAAATGTTGCTGAATCTCCTCCGCGCACATCTTCTCGCATCCGTCGATGGCCTTGAAATAGTCGCTGCCATGGATGATCCGAATGATCACGCGGACCTCGGGAACCCAGTCCATCTCCGGCCGATGGTGCAGGGAGCTGTCGAACGTGGACAGTTCGTACCGGCTGGCGTGGTGTTCCCTGGGGAGCGCGGAGACGGCGATGGCGCGAAGTCGATCGTAGAGGATTACGCATTGCGGACAGCCCGCCGACGCCTTCGAGCCCTCCGCGTGTTCGCCGTAAAGCTGCAGTTCGAAGCCAACCCGGACCATTTCCGCAGGACTACCCTGGTGCTGCTCCATCTCCACCAAGGGGGAAAGCTCAAAGCAAACCTTGTGCTCAAAGACCCACCGGCGAAGCGTCTCCGTGGCCGTGGATCCTTCTTGATGATTGAGGCCGATTGGGCTCTCATCACTCGATCTCAAATCGTTGCTTCTACTCATGGGGCCTCCCCGCTTTGTGGCTCTCGTTCGGCATCCGTCGATGCAGTGTGCTGCTCGAAGCCGCGGCCCGGCGCGCCCACACCTCCAGCGACGATCAACGGCCGCGTCGCGCGTGAAGACACCATCTCAAGCCCCCGCGGGCGCCTCTTCTGGATTCACCGCTCCCTTGACCTCGGTGTGCCATTTCCAGAGCAGATAGATGGCAGGGTAGACGAGCAACTCCATCAGGAAGGACGTGGCGAGGCCGCCCACCATGGGTGCGGCCACCCGCTTCATGACGTCGGCCCCCGTGCCCACGGACCACATGATGGGCATGAGACCCATCATGGCCGCGGCCACCGTCATCAACTTGGGCCGCACGCGCTTCACCGCGCCGTGGACGATGGCCTCGTGCAGGTCGGAGAGGGAGCGGAGCCGGCCCTCGGCCTTCGCCTCGGCGTAGGAGAGGTCGAGGAAGAGGAGCATGAAGACGCCGGTTTCGGCATCGAGTCCCATCAGCGCGATCATGCCCACCCAGGCGGCGATGGAGACGTTGTAGCCGAGGAGGTACATCAGCCACACCGCCCCCACCACGGAGAAGGGCACCGCCAGCATCACGATGCTCGCCTTCACTCCCGAGCCGGTGTTCATGTACAGCAGGAAGAAGATGGTGAAGAGCGTGATCGGCACCACCAGCTTCAGCCGCTCGCGGACCCGCAGCATGTTCTCGTACTGGCCGCTCCACTCCATCGAGTAGCCGGGTTTGAGCGCCACCCGCCGCGCCGCCTCCTTGGCGCGTTCCACGAAGCCGCCGATGTCGCTCTCCGCGGTGTCCACGTAGACGTAGCCCGCGAGCAGGCCGTTCTCGTTGCGGATCATGGACGGCCCTTCCACCTTGCGGATAACCGCGACCTGCGAGAGCGGGATCTGCGCGCCTGAGGGTGTCGACACGAGGACGCGACCGAGGCGGTCCAGATCGTCCCGCAGTTCACGAGGGTAACGGACGTTCACCGGGAAACGGGCGCGGCCTTCGACGGTGGTGGTGACGTTCTCCCCGCCGATCGCGGAGAGGATGACGTCCTGCACCGAGGCGACGCTCAGACCTCGCCGCGCCAGTTCCTCTCGATTCAGCTCGAAGTCGACGAAGTACCCTTCGGCCGCGCGCTCGGCGAAGACGCTGCGGGCGCCCTTCACCTCGCGCAGCACCTTCTCGAGTTCGAGGCCGAGCCTCTCGATCTCCTTGAGGTCGTCGCCGAAGATCTTCACTCCCACGGGGGTGCGCACGCCGGTGGTGAGCATGTCGATGCGGGCCTTGATAGGCATGGTCCACGCGTTGGTCACGCCGGGGAGCTGTAGAGCCTGATCCATTTCGGCCACGAGCTCCTCCCAGGAGAGGCGGTCCGGAGTGACCCGTCGCAACACCGCTCCCTTCAGCCACTCGGGCGCCCAGGACGAGTACCAGCGGTCCTTCGCTCGCCATTCCGAACGGGGCTTCAAGACCACCGTGGTCTCCATCATCGAGAGGGGTGCGGGATCGGTCGAGGTGTCCGCGCGCCCGGCCTTGCCGAAGACGCTCTGGACCTCCGGAAAGGAGCGGAGGACCCGGCCCTGGGTCTGAAGCAGACGCGTGGCCTCGGTGACCGAGATCCCCGGGAGTGTGGTGGGCATGTAGAGCATCGTGCCTTCGTTCAGGGGCGGCATGAACTCGTGGCCAAGTCGGAGGTAGACGGGGATCGCGCTGATCACGACGAGGATGGACGCGAGGATCGTCGACTTCGGATGCCGGAGCACGAAGCGGCACGCGGGCTCGTAGACCGCGAAGAGCACGCGGCTGATCGGGTGTTTCTCCTCCGGGTGATACCGGCCGACCGTGGCCTGATTGAACAGCCAGGAGAGCCACCGCGGCCGGAAGGAAACAAAGTCCATCCGGGTGAAGAGCATGCGCAGCGCGGGGTCCAGGGTGATGGCCAGGAGAGCCGCGATGAAGAGGGTGAGGTTCTTGGTCCAGGCCAGGGGGGTGAACAGACGCCCCTCCTGGTCCACGAGCGTGAAGATGGGAAGGAAAGCGACCGCGATCACCAGCAACGAGAAGAAGACCGAGGGCCCCACCTCGAGCAGAGCCTCGAGCCGCACCGCATGGAAATCGCCGTGCCGGCCGCCGTGCTCCCACTTCTCCAGTTTCCGGTACGCGTTCTCCACTTCCACGATGGCGCCGTCCACGAGGACGCCGATGGAGATGGCGATGCCGGCGAGGGACATGATGTTCGAGGAGATGCCCATGAACGACATGGGTATGAACGCGAGCAGCACCGACACCGGAATGGTGATGATGGGCACGATGGCGGAGGGGATGTGCCACAGGAAGATGAGGATCACCAGGCTCACGATCACGATCTCGATGAGGAGCTCGTGCTTGAGGTTGTCGATCGACGCATCGATCAGCTCGGAACGATCGTAGGTCGTGACCACGCGAACGCCCTTGGGCAAGGACGGCTGGATCTCGTCGAGGCGCTCCCGGACGAGCCGGATCACCTCGCGCGCGTTCTCGCCGTGACGCATCACGATGATGCCGCCCACCGCGTCGCCCTCCCCGTTCAGGTCGGTGACCCCGCGGCGAATCTCCGGGCCGAGGGCCACCGAACCGATGTCACGCACGAGGACCGGCGTGCCGCGGTCGTCGGTCTTGAGCACCACCTTTTCGATGTCCGCGACTGACCGGATGTAGCCCCTCCCGCGCACCATGTATTCGCGCCCCGAGAACTCCAGGAGACGGCCGCCCACGTCCGAATTGCTCTTGCGCACCGCCTCGCTCACTTCCGCGATCGAGAGCCCGCGGGCCTTGAGGCGGTTGGGATCGACCGTGACCTGGTACTGCTGAACGAAGCCGCCGATGGACGCGACCTCGGCCACCCCCGGCACCGACTGCAGCCGGTAGCGGAGGTTCCAGTCCTGGAACGAGCGGAGTTCGACGAGCGAGTGGGTCTTCGACTCGTCGACGAGCGCATATTGAAAGACCCAGCCGACGCCGGTGGCGTCGGGTCCGAGTTCCGTCTTGACCCCCGCGGGAAGCTGGGGCTGGATCTTGCTCAGGTACTCGGAGACGCGGCTGCGCGCCCAGTAGATGTCGGTGCCGTCCTTGAAGATGACGTAGACGTACGAGAAACCGAAGTCGGAGAAGCCGCGGATCACTTTCACCTTCGGCGCGCCGAGGAGTGCCGCCACGATGGGGTACGTGACCTGGTCCTCCATGATGTCGGGGCTGCGGTCCCAGCGCGAGTAGATGATGACCTGGGTGTCCGACAGGTCGGGGATGGCGTCGATCGGGATGTGTTTCAGGGTGTAGACGCCGTACGCGGCGGCGATTGCCACCGCGATCAGGACGAGGGCCCGGTTATGGGCGCTGAAGCGGATGATGGAGCGGATCATGATCGGGGCTTCAGCGCGGGTTCGGCGTGGCCGATTTCATGGACTGAACCGCAGAGCGCAGGCTCGACTCCGAGTCGATCAGGAAGTTCGCGGCCACCACCACCTTCTCGCCCTCGGCGAGGCCTTTAAGAACCACGAAGCCCGCGTCCGCGCGCGCGCCGAGGGTCACCTCGCGCGGTTCGTACCGGCCTTCGCCCAGATCGACGAACGCGAGCTTGCGAGCGCCCGCGTCGATGATGGCACTTTCGGGGACCACGAGGGCCGAGCCGAGATCGACCTCAAGGGTCACGTCCGCGAACATGTCCGGCTTCAGCAGACCGCCCGGATTCAGGGTCTCGACCCGGACCTTGGTGGTTCGGGTGGCGGCCTCCACGGTCGGCGAGATGAAAGTGACCGGACCGCGCATCTTCCGACCCGGGGCGGACGTGGTTTCGATGGTGGCGGACATGCCGAGGCGGACGGAGGAGAGGTCGGCCTCGTAGACGTCCGCCATGACCCACACCCGGCTCAAGTCGGCGATGTCGAAGAGAGAGTCCGCGGGAGTCACGCGCATGCCATGCAGCGCCACTTTCGCGAGGACGAAGCCGCTCTCGTCGGAATACAGATCCACGTCGCGCCGGGCGACGCCCTCTTTCTCGAGGGTCGCGATCTCCTCGGGCCGGATGTCCCACAAGAGCAGACGCTGCCGGACCGCGTCGACGAGCGCGCCGCTTCGCACCGCGGCATCCGTCTCGTTGCCCGAGAGTTCACGGACCGCTTTTCGGGCCAGCAGATACTCCTGCTGGGTGGCGAAGAGCTCGGGGCTGTAGATGGAAAGGAGCGGCTCGCCTCTCTTCACGTATTTGCCGATGAAGTCCACGTAGACGTGCTCGATGAAGCCGTCGTATTTGGTGTGCACGTGGTGAAGCAGGCGTTCGTCGGGCACGATGCGTCCGACCGTCCGGATGGCGCGGCTGAGGGTTGCGCGCGTAAGAGGTTCGCTTCGCACCCCGAGGAGCTGTCTCCGGTCGGCGGGGATCACCACCGAAGCACGGCCCGCAACACCGGATGCAGGCGCTTCGACCTCGTCCGTGTAAACCGGCACGAAGTCCATACCCATCGAATCCTTGGTGGGCTGATCGGAATGGATGCTCGGGTCCATGGGAGAGCGATAGAAGGCGATCTTCCGCTCCTCCTTTCCTCCGGCCGGCTTGGGGTCACCGCCTGGATGTGGAGCGCCCCGGCGCGCGCCGGCGAGGTAGCCGAGACCGACTAGAATCAGAGCGGCGATCAGGAGTCCGATCTTTTTCATGACATCTGCCTTTCCATGCCGAACGCGTCGAGAAGCGCTCCATGCCAGAGGATGTGAAAGAGGAGTTCCGCGTGCTGCCGCCGG
The DNA here is from genome assembly GCA_031392925.1 of Vicinamibacteria bacterium. Lineage (GTDB taxonomy): Bacteria > Acidobacteriota > Vicinamibacteria > Fen-336 > JAGNNV01 > JAGNNV01. Next base: position 21,410 of record JANMVV010000078.1, on the reverse strand, counting down.
TCTTCATAGAGAACGCGGTGGGCTTCGAGCACGGCGATGAACGGAGTCTGTCCCGACCTGAAACCGGCGAGCGCCGATTCCACCGCGAGGGCGTCGATCACCAGAACCTCCCGCTCGATGGTGCGAGCCTCGAGCACGGCGGCCTTGAAATCGGCGTAGGCCTTCTCCACGGAAGCGCGGGCTTTGAGCGCCATCGCTTCCTGTTCCGCCTGGGCCGACCGGTACTGGGCCTCGGCTTCCACGACGGCCTGCCGCTGCTTGGTCTTACGATAGGCGGGCAGGATGATGCCCACTTCCGCCATCCAGCGGTCGGGCAGGGAGCCTCGAAATGCATACGAGCTCGAGACCACGAAGTCGGGCTTGAGGTTGCGCTCGGCGAGGTCTTTAGCGAAGCGATTCCTCTCGACCAGGGTGAGGGCCGCGTGCAACTCGGGGCTCGCGTCATGTGCGCGCGCGAGCATGGTGGCGAAGGGCGGCACCTCGATGTCGCGGCCGATGAGGTCCTTGAGCCCTCCCGGGATTTCGACCGGAGAGCCCTCTCCTTGCCCGCGCAGCCGATTTACTTCCGCGATGGCGGACGCGACCAGGCCCTCCTCATGAAGACGCATCTGGTCGAACCGCGCCACCTCGGCCTGGGCGCGGAGGACATCGAGCTGGCCTGTGAGGCCCGCGGAATAGCGGGCGCGGGTGAGCTCCTCGATGTCCGAGGTCGCGCGGCGCTGGTCCTTGATGATCGCGATGTTCTCGCGGGCGAGGAGGAGGTCGGCGAGCGCCTTCCGCAGCGCGTAGGTGACGGACAGGGAAACCGCAGAGTTCGCGTGCCGGGCCAGATCGGACTCCCGCGCGCTCACGTCGCGCCGCAGTTGCCGCTTTCCCGAGAAAGGCAACTCCTGGGAGAAACCGATGCGCGGCCCGGTATCGGCGCCACCGCCCGGGAGCCAGGCATCGCCCTTTTCGTAGCCGAGCGACACCACCGGATCAGAAAGCGCTCCCGAGGGTGCGATCCGCGCGACGGCGGCCGCCGTGCGTTCCCGCGCCGCCTTGAGGTCCGGGTTCCGGGCGAGGGTCTCCTCGAGAAGGGCTTTGACCGAAGGGTCTCCCGCAAGCGGGAACACATCCTGACCGCGGGCCACCGGCGCGGCCACGACGAAGGCGAGAAAGGCGGGCAGGGAACGGCGAACGAACGAGGAAAAAGAAGAAAGCACTGGAACCTCCACGAGGGGAAAATGCCGGAGAACAGCGTCCGGCCATCTTGATTTCAGCGAAGCGTGAGCTTGCCGAAATGAGCGCACCCTCTAACGGGCGCGCGTCTCCTCGGAGGTCAGATCCTCAGGACCGCGCGCGCGACGATGGGGCGGGTCGGGATCGGGCGCACGAAAAACAGGACGGGCGTCGCGGTGTCGACCGCCACAGGATGCGCCAGCGCGAAACCTGGGGCGAAGGCGAGAACCGTAGCGGATGGAACCACAGACCTGGAGCCGGAATCGTCGCCGCAGCACGTCCCTGCGATCGTGGGCCCATCGGATGTGCAGCAGTCGTCCGCGGCCATCTGGGAGCAGACCAGGCAGGGACACAGCGCCAGAACGAGGCTCAAGACGGTCACGGCCAAGAGGCCTCGACGGAGCCGGCGCAACCCTGAAGTCACGATCCTTTGTATCACTCCCGGGCCGAAGATGGCAATGATGCAAGTGATCTACTGGACATGGCCTGCGAGACCCGCTTTCTACAGAGTGCATGCAACGAGGGCGTGTGATCGGCTTCGTGCATACACCACCGGGAAGCCCAAGACGATGGACTTCCCGGCTGTCCATCTACTTGGCTGCCTGAGGCTTCTTCGCGCAGGCGCAGTCTTTCCCGCAATTGCACTTGCCGCCCTTGTCGCATCCGCAGGTTGTTTCGCCGCACGCTTTGCATTTCATGGTGTTATCTCCGAAGGCCGGGTAATCCGGTGCCTTCAACTATGCAAAGCCGATGCCGGGAGGCGCCCCGTCGCCCATCGCGCGCTACCGCGCGGCTTTCGCCCTTCTCGCCTGCGCGAACGCAACCATGCCACTCAAAATGAGCATCAATCCGAAGAGGCACACGATGGTGGGCCCGGTGGGCAGATCCATGCTCTCCCACTGGGTCGAGAGCGCCAGCCCGGTCACCCCGGCCACCAGCGCCACGCCCCACCCGATGGCAAGGCGTACGGCTATTCGGGAACTGAGCAGCGCTCCGCAGACCGCAGGCACGATCAGATAGGAGAAAACGAGGTAGACCCCGGCGATCCGGACGAAGCTCGTGACCACGAGGCCGAAGGTGGCGTAGAAGGCGAAGTCCCACAGCCTGACGCTCATCCCCTGGCGTTCGGCCTCGTCAAGATCGAAGGAGATCAGATAGAACTTCCGGCGGAGGAAGTAGTGCAGCCCACCCACGCCAAGAAAGAGGGCGGCGGTTCGAAGAACCTCCCCGCGCGACACGAGCAGGACGTTGCCCACGAGGAGATTCTTGATTTCCTCATCGCCCGCGGCCGTCCGGCTCAGGACGAGGGTCGCGGCCGCGGCGGAGACGATGTAGATGATCCCGATGATCGCCTCCTGGGGTACCCGCGGATGCCTGAACCGGGTCAGCGAGAACAGCGCGGCGCCGGCCATGGTGAACGCGAGGGCCAGGGCCTGCGGCAGCAGGTCATGCTCTGGATGGGCGCCCAGGAGCACGGCCGTCGCGATCCCGAGCGCCGCGATCTGAGCCAGGGCGAGATCCACGAAGATGACGCCGCGCCCCACCACGTGCAGTCCGAAGTAGACGAGCATGGCGGGCAGCACGATCAGGGCGATGAGTGGCCAGAGCCACAGAGAGAAGAGTTCCATGGCGCCTCTTACTTCGCGGCCAAAGCCTGGGCCACGCGTTTCACGACTGCGTCCAGGAGATCGATGTAGGTAACCGTGCCCGGGAGAGCGCCGGGGAACTGAGCCACATCCACGAGCGTGGCCTTGGTCTTCGAGGCCACGGCTTCCGCGGTCTTACGGGGTTGATAGGGCTCAACGAGCAGAATTCGGATGTTCTCGGCCTCCATCTTCTGCATGACCTTCGCGAGGTGCGGCGGCGAAGGAGGAATGCCGGGCTTGGGCTCGAGGAACGTATCTGCTTTGAGGGAAAAGCGGCGACCGAAGTAGCGCCAGGTCGGGTGGTAGGTCACGATCTGCCGGCCCGCGTAGGGCTTTAGTGTCTCCATCCATTCTTTCAGCTTCGCGTCCAGACGGGTATTGAAGCTGTCCACGTTCGCCTTATAGGTGGCGGCGCCGGCCGCGTCGAGAGCGGCGAAAACACGGCCGATGTGTTCGGCAACCACTTTCGCGTTCAAGGGGTCCAGCATGAAGTGGGGATTCCCCGCGACATGGGTATCGCCCTGGGAGCGGTCCGCGGCCAGGGGGATGTCCAGAAGCTGGATGCCCTCGGAGGCGACGATCCGGCCCGGAGCGCCGGCGAGGATCTTTCCGTTTCGTGCGCCGTCCAGGAGCGGTGGAAGCCAGCCGATTTCGAGCTCCGCTCCCCCTTCGATCAGAACGTCGGCGCGATTCAACGCGACGATCTGACTGGGGCGCGCATCGACAAAATGAGGATCTTCGGTGGGCTTGGCGATGGAGGTGACAGAGACGCGGCTGCCGCCCAGCTCGGCGGCGAGAGAGCCGTATTCGCCCGTGGTCGCGACAACCTTAAGGGCTGCCTGCGCCGGGAGTGCACCGCTCAAAACCGCGACGGCGAGGAAGGCGGTTGTTCTCTTCATGCTCTTCATGGTTGTCCTTGTCTGTCTTTAGAACTTGTGGGCCCCGTGGGCCCCGAGTAGGAATTCAAACTGCAACCACACCGAATGCTCGTTCTGAGCAAAGGCATCGCCGTGGTCGAAGTTGTACTGAAGTCGCAGTTTCGAAAACTCCGTTGGGAACCACGTGAAGGTGGGCGAGACGCGCCACCGAGGCGTCAGCGCGATCTCATGAGTCACCCCGGTGTCGCCCCCCACCCGGTCGACGCGCAACGCGAGGACGTGGCCGGCTTTGTACCCATAATTGACCTGCAGATAGCCCCCCCAATCCTTGAACGTGCGGTCGCTCAGGGAACCCATCGACACGTTGCGTTGCATCCACTCGGCCTGGACTTTCACGAAAGGAAATCCCTTGAACGCGTTTGTCGGCTTCCATTTCCAGAAGACATCGGCGCCGAGGATGTGCGTTCTCGCGTTCTCACTGGTTCCGTTCGGTCCGAAGGCGCCCGAGGCGCCGAGAAGCAGGGTCTGGGTATCGCTGAGGTCGAACGACGCGGCGTAGCGAGGCACGATCAGGAGGTCGGTCAGGCTCTTGACCTCGCGCTCGTGGATCACGTTCCCGAAGAGCGTGTCTCCGGGAACTCCCCGGAAGCTTTTGGCGGTTTCTCCCTGACTGTTCTGCAGCGCGACAAACGCCTCCGAGTAGAAGCTCGTGGGCATCAGCCAGGACAGCCGAACTCCGGCCGAACGCAGACCATCCGGTCCGAGGAAACGACCGTTGACCAGCGGCTGGTCCACGAAGTCCCATGAGTGCGGGTGTTGCGGGTTGAGGCGTCCGAACTCCGTGAAGAACTGTCCGGCCTTGATCTGGAGTCCCTTGGGAAGCGAGGACGTGGTTGCATAGACCTCCTCCAGTTCGATGATCGTCTCGCCTTCGGGAGTGATCTGCAGAACGATGTTCGAGTGGCCGGTGAAGTAAGGATCGACGGCGCCGTCCATCTGGATCTCCACGTTCTGGACGGTGAACCCGCTTTGGGTCGGGTCATGTCCTCCCGTCTGAAGCGCTCGAACGTCGCTTGCGGTCGACCCTCCGCCAGCGAAGAGGCCGTCGAGAGAGAGATTCAGGAAATTCTTTGCCGCACCTCCCGTGACCACGGGTGCGGGTGGCTGGACCGGCGCGGGCATTCCTGCATCCGGCGCCGCGGGGGTTGGCGCCTGTGGAGGCGTGGGGCTCGCCTCCACCGGCGGAGTGGGTTTGGCGTCTTGCGCCACGGCCAGGACTGGACAGATGGATATCAGGGTGAGGAGGGCCGCTGTTTGGCGCGGCCTGCTTGTACTTCTCGGCAAAATGAACATTCGATCCCCTTCGTGGAACTCTCATGGATTCCCATGGCCACGCCGTGGTCAGGCGACCCGGTGGCCCTCCACTCCCTCGCTCTTGCGAAGGAGTTTCCGCGCTCAGGCGAGGGGCGGCCCGCGGAGGGCGAGGGTGCTCGGCGTGCCGGTATCGCCGACGCTGAGCGTGGGATCGGGCTCTGCGATGTCGAGTGCCGACACGGGTGAGAGCGAGGGCACCGAAACCTGGGTCGCGATGCCCGTCAGATGCGACAGGCAGACCCTGCAATGAACCTCGATGGGGCAGCCGTCATCGGTATGGTCCATAAGGCTCACGCCCAGAAACATCGTCGCCACCACCAGGCAGGCGACCATGCTCAACCTCCGACGGTTAGACGCGGGCACGGATCATGGTAACCCGATCTGCCGAGTAGGCGTCAATACCCAGGGAGCACCGGTTTCGACCGCCGCGGGCACGGCGCGCCACCCGAACTCACGGCTTGGGCGTTGGCGCCGGGCGTCTTCGACTGGATGTATGGGAATGCCGTATCCGCCACGCCCCGTCATCTCCCTTCAACAGGATCAGGGTCTCGAGTCCTCCCGCATTCTCGTCGCGCTCCCTCATATGGACCTTGAGGCTGTATTCGGAAGTCACATACGCCGTTCGCTTGTCGGCCCCGAGAATGTGGACCACGACATTCGAGTGAGCGAATGTCACGGTCAGAAACTCCGCCATCTCCGGCCCCAGATGGTGATCCCGGTAATCGGCCCAACCCAGATTGACACCTCCGCCCTCGAAGATGGTGACATCGGGGTGGTAGAAGACGGCCAATCGATCCATGCTCTTGGCGCCAAACGCCGCGTCGTACTCGACCATGAACCGTTGAATGTCGGCGGTTTCGTCCGCCGCCGGAGCGGGCGCGGCCAGGCACAGCGTCAGTGCGAACAGCAGGGCAAGGTGTCTCTTCATGTCGTTTCCCCGGATGGCCATTGGCTCGATCTATGTTCAGTGTTTATGGGGCGTGGCCGCCGGCATGGCCATCGCGCCGATCATCACTTCGGTCACGGACTTTTTTCCGTCCTTCTCAACCACGGAAAGGACAACGTGCATCCCGGCCATCACATCCTTGGCCGCGGCGAGGGCTTTGTCCTTCTTAAATACGGTCAGCTTGGTGAGGAGAATCGCCTCTTTCTTCCCATCGGCGGTGGTCACTTCGATCTGTTCCGCGGTGATGGACATCACGGTGCCCATGACCTTGTGAGCATGGCCTTCGTGGGCGGTGGCGGTTGCCGCGATTGCGGCCGAGGCGACTACGAACGAGGCGATCGTCAAAAACTTCTTCATTGGAAATTCTCCATGGTGAATGCCGCGAGCGGCGTTTATTTAATGGCTTACGTGGTGAGGCGGCTTTATGTCTCCGCCCTTGAGAAATGCGTCGATGGATTGTTCTTCTTCAAACTCTGCGCGGCTTCGTGGGTTCAACAACTCCATCTCCGCGAGTTCTTCCGGGGTGATCTTCGGAAAATGACGAATGAGGTGGACGAGTTCCCAGCTGGCCTTTCTGGATTCAGGCGTTCCGTCGCCCCAGGCCGGCATGCCGGTGAGGCGGATGCCGTTTTCGATGATGCCGAACAGCTCTCCATCCACCAGGTTTTGGGTGTCGGGCAGAGTCATGTCGGGCGCCTTGGGGTAGAGATTCCGGCCGATCGAGGTCTGGCCTCGCCCATCGTTGCCGTGGCACGACGCGCAGTGGTCCGCGAAATGCGCCCGGGCGCTCGCCAGCACCTCGGCGCTGAGGGCTACCGGATTCCTGGCGGTGTGAAGATGGGACGGTGTCGCCAGCCTCCGCAGCCGCCGCGCCATGAACGCCTCGACCGCAGTTGGTTCGTCCCGAGCACTTACGCCTCGCGAGATGATGGTGAGAGGAACCGCGACGCCGATGAGGACGCCAATAGCGACCAGGGCCGCGATTAGTTTTCCCATGCGAGTCATGATTTAGGCCTTTCCGCGTCCGGAGGAGTTGCCCGTCCGCCATTTGACCTGAAGGCAACCGTGCCTTCGGGGTGCTCGTACCATCCCGGATCCTCGTCGTAGCTCGTGAGATTCTCACGGACCTTAACGACCGTGAACATGCCGCCCATCTCGATGGGTCCGAACGGACCCGTGCCGGTCATCATGGGAAGAGTGTTGGGCAAGCCCAGCATGTGCTGGGAATGCTGCGCGTGCTCGGCCATGCCGTCCTTGCCCATCGCCATATAGCCGGGAGCAAGCGCGCGAATCTTCTCTTCAACTCCGGATTGGTCTACCCCGATCACGTTCGGGATGTTGTGGCCCATCGCGTTCATCGTGTGGTGCGGTTTGTGGCAATGGAATGCCCAGTCTCCCGGCGCATTCGCGATGAACTCGAAGGCCCTTGTGGTCCCGGGGATGACGTTCACCGTGGTTTCCGGCCACCACGCGGTCTGAGGAATCTGGCCGCCGTCCGTTTCCACGACCCAGACGCGCACGCCATGGATGTGAATGGGGTGGCTCGTCATGTTCAGGTTCGCGAGGCGGACCCGCACGCGATCCCCCAGCTTGCAGATGAGAGGGGCGGTGCCCGGATAGCTTCGGCTGTTGAAGGTGAAGAGATTGAAGTCAAGCATGACGTTCGGATTCGGAGTCATCGTGCCCGGGTCGATGGACCACATGTGCGGGAGGATGCAGAAGTCACGCTGGACCACGCGTTCGGGCACGCGCGGGTGAATGATGAAAAAGCCCATCATTCCCATGGCCAGCTGGACCACTTCATCGGCGTGAGGGTGATACATGTGCGTGCCGTGCTGGCGCAGAGTGAACTCGTAGGCGAAGGTCTCGCCGGGCTTTATGTGCGGCTGGTTGAGCCCGCCCACGCCGTCCATCCCATTCGGAAGGAAGATCCCGTGCCAATGAACGCTCGTGTGCTCGGGCAGATTGTTGGTCACGAGGATCCGGACGCGGTCGCCCTCGACCGCTTCGATGGTCGGGCCCGGCGTGGATCCGTTGTAGCCCCAGCAATTCACGGTCATGCCGTCCGCGAACTGGCGTTTCAGCGGTTCGGCGATCAAGTGGAATTCCTTCACGCCGTTCTTCATGACGAAGGGCAGGGTCGACCCATCGGGCGTCACCACGGGCACGTATGGCAGACCCTTGCCTGCGGCCGCGACCCGAGCGGGCGCCTTGGCCTTGGGCAAAGCTGGCTTCGGCGCGGGCATGACGTGGCCTTCGTGTTGCGGAAGACCTTCGGCCCTGACCGTGCCCCCGGAACGCGGGTCTTTCACCAGAGCGGCTCCTCCGGCGAGAAGGGCCGAGCCGGAGAGATACCGCCTGCGCGTCATCATCGGTTGAGTTCTCCTTGGGGTCGCGGGTCCTTGCCCGCGCCGGAATCGGGCAGCCGGCCGCCAAGTGCGCGCTCCAGCTCGGTTCGGGCGATCCAGTAGTCACGCCACGCGTTGACGTAGCCTCTTTCGGCCGTCACCTCGGCCTGTTTGGCCAGAAGCAAGTCGTAAGCGCCCTTCAGCATCATGTTGTAGTGAAGGGTGGTCTCTTCGAGGATCCGCACGCGTTGGGGCAGCAGGACGGTTTCGTAACGTTCCTTCACCTCGCGCGCCGCCAGCATGGCGTCCCTGGCTTCGCGCACTTCCGAGCGGGTGTTGATGGCGAGGGCCTCCAGCTGCCTTTGCGCGCGTTCGTATTCCGCCTTGAGCCGGGCGATAGAGGCCTTCCCGGTGTCGAAGATGGGGAGCTGAATGTCCAGAGACGGGCCCATCACGCGTTGCCCATCCGTGTCCTTTTCGTGAGAGATCCCGACGTTGATGCCTATCGGGAAATAACGCGTCTTCTGCTTGAGCGCCAGCGCTCGCCCCACCGTCTCGACCCCCCACCTCGCCGCCTCGATGTCCAGGCGATTCGAAATGGCGAGCGACTCCAATCGTTCGGTGGTGATCTCTTCTTTCGGAACCGGGGGCAGGCCGGGTGCGATTCTCCATTCGGTGTCCGGGCCCCACAGACCCATCAACCGATTCAAACGCTCGCGGTCGCGTCGCGCTTCGACGCGGGTCATGGCCACGGCCATCGCCGCCTCACTCGCCGCGGCCTCGTGGTTGAGCAGCTCCAGCGTGTTGATATTCCCCGCGCTGCTCTGCCTCCGGGCAAAAGCCACGGCGGTCTGCTCGATGTCGAGGATCAGCGCGAGCCGGCCCGCCAATTGCTCACGGGCGGCCAGGGTGAAAAACGCCACCTTCGTATCCGCCATCGTCCGAATCAACTCATGTCCGACCCGGAGCTTCGTCGCTTCCAGTTGATCGGCCGCGAACTTCTTGCGCAGAGGCTGTATGAGGATGTCCAGAAAATCCTGAACCAGAGAGACCTCGAAATTGCGACCGTTCGGCGCCTGGTTCGGGAAGCGGACGAAACCCGACAGATGCGGGTTTGAGATCCGACTGGCCTGAGCGAGATCGGCCTGGGCGATTCCAAGATCCTGGAGTGTCGCCTGGAGGTCCCGGTTGTTGATCAGGGCCACCCGCGCCGCCGCGTCCGCGCTCAGCTCGTCCTTCAGGAGGCCGCGAACAACACCTTCTATTTGCAGCGCCTCCGCGGGCGACCTGATGAAACGGGCATCCTCACCAGATCGCTCCCGGACTTTGGTGCCGACGTCGATGAACGCGGCGCTGGGATCGACGGTGGCGCAGCCCGAGACTCCGACTGCGCCCAGCAGCGCCACAAGGCGCAAGGGACGCCTCACTTCTTTTCCTTGGGCTTCTTGACGAGGGGCATTCCGCAGATCGGGCACTTGCCGGGTTTGGGTTCGGCGATTTGAGGATGCATGACGCATGTATAGGTCTCTGGCGACGAATCCGTGGTGGCGGGTTTTGCCTCCGGCGCGGAGTGGTCCATCTTCGAATGGTCCATCTCCTTCATGGCTGCGTCCTTAGGCGACGCCTCGCGCACCGGAGAAGTCGGCGCCTCCACCAGGTCAAATAATTCCAACTTCTGCCTGTGGCCTTCTGCGGCCGCAGCGCTGGCGGGACTGTCTGCCGCCTTGGTCGCGGCCACAGGCACGCTCGCGCAACTGGCTATGGACAAAGTGCCGAAAACCAAACAGACCGATCCTAGGAGCGAGTTCACCGCGACAACTCTAGAGATCGCACATTAGGCGGAAATTAGAGCCTTCAGGCTTCCAGGCAGAGATTAGAGAGACGTTAGTGTTCTGGGTGCTCAACCGCACCGACGATTCCTTCTTTTTGAGCCTACGCTGGCTGTGTGGGACAGATGTCTGCCAAGGCAGGCTCACCAAACTGTCCTCGCCTAAGGAGAGCAGCAATGAAAGCCGAATCAGTTTCAGGAACGTCCAATTCACCCATCGTCGGATCCTCCCAGAGCGAGCAGCGCAGAGCTGTGCGATCAACCCTTTCAGTTCTTACCAAGGCGCGATGGCGGGCCTCGGTTGTTCTTGGCGCTTCCCTCTTATCGTTTTTGGGCGCGAGGACCAGTTTCTCCCAAACTCCCATGCCCCCTATGGCGCCAATGGCGCAGGCTCCAGCCGCCAGTGCGGCGGAGCAGAACAGACAGTTGAGCGAACAGATCACCGCACTCTGGGCTGAGGTCGCCAGACTCCAAGCGGCCGTTCAGCGAACCGAGCCAGGCAAGAGAGTCGCGCCCAGTGCCCCAACAAGTATGAGCCCGGCCCCTGGTATGGGCATGGGCATGGGCATGATGAATGGCAAGAACGGAATGGGCATGCCTCCCGGACAGGGCGCGATGACGCCAGCGCCCGCGCCTGCACCGATGCCTTCAGGTGGCGGCATGGGTATGGACGGGATGGGAGCGATGCCTCCTCCCGCCAAACCGGCGATGCCCCAGGGTGGGGGCGGCATGGGCATGATGGGCGACAAAGCTGAGATGGCTATGCCGCCGGCCGGCGCCATGGGGATGTGTTGCATGGGCGAAATGGGCGGGATGCCCGGTGCCGCAGGCGGCGCTCCATCTTCCGCCATGCCCGGACAGCCTGGGAGTTCGCATCTTTACCATGTGGGCTCAGCGGGCTTTTTTCTGAATCACTCGCAGCACATCACGCTAACCCCGGAACAGAGGCTGACCCTCAACCATGTGAAGGAGAAAGCCATGCTTGACCGCGCCAGCGAGCAACGCCAGATCGACCAGGGTGAGCAGGAGCTGTACATCCTGACCGGGGCCGATCAACCGGACAACGGCCGGATTCAGGCCAAGATTGTCGAAATTGAGGCGTTGCGCGCGGATCAGCGTATGAGCTTTATTCGCGCGGTGTCAGAGGCAAACAATGTTCTGACTCCCGACCAGCGTAGGGCCCTGCTCGGCACGATGGCTCCGAGAAGATAAGCCACGCCCGCCTCCTTCAAATCTGAGGTGCCGCGCATGAAGGCTCGTCTTCTGCCCTCAATCGCCGCCGTAGTTCTTGCTTCGGTTTGGGTAAGACCTGCGCTCGCTCAGACAGCGCCCGACGAACACGCGCAACACCACCCCGCCCCTGGGGGGGGCGCTCCCGCTCCCATGAGCCCGGCGGGTCCGGTGGGTATGCCAATGGCCGGCGGAGGCGCCGCCGCTACCGGTGCAACCACGATGGCCCCGGACGGCAGTCAGATGGCCCCGGACGCAACCGGCGCGATGCCGGGCAGCCAGACGCCAATGGCTCCAGGCGGGGCCATTGGCGCGGGCGCTTCCATGACAGGCACCCAGCCACCCGCGCCCGCGGGCGGAGGCATGGCCGCAATGATGGGCGAAATGATGAAGCAGATGGGCACGCCTCCGCGCAAGGAGCTCTATCCCTCGCTCATGGCTCTGCCCGATGAAGTGACGCCTGAGGATCGCTTCCGAATAGAGCAGCAGGCGCACGAACGGATGACGGAAGGCGCGACCCGGCTTTATTCCAGTCTCTCAAAACTATCCGCTTCCACCTCAGACGAGGACTTTGCCGTCATGCAGGAAGCGACGGGGCAAATGCGTGAGGGCCTCGCCGAGTTCGAGGCGGGAATCGCGGCTCGGCGCGTTCTGTCCGAAGGCAAAGTCGCGCGCAACCTTGCGCTTAGCTGGTTCAAACGCGAGATGAATCTCGCCTCCCCCGTGACGCGCCAAGGGTCAGGCCTTTTCTCGGGTGTTACAGCTTTTCACCTTTTCACGATGGTGCTCCTCATAGCGTTCGCGCTCGCCATGGTGGCCGTGTACTTCTTCAAGATGCGCCGCGCCGCCGCGCTGTTTGGTCGTCTTGAAGTTGATGCGAACTCACCGCCGCCCCCCGGAGCGGCCCCGCCCCTCGCCGGAACTCCAGCGCCGCCCGCACCGGTTACCCAGCCGTCCGGCGGGCCGCCCGATGGTGGTTCCGCCAATGTCGCCGGATAAATCGCCAGCCGTGTCGGAGGCCGCGACGGATAAGCGCGTGGCCGCCAATTGGCGAGGACGACTTCGGGTGGGAAGGATCGTCACGGAAACGCCCACCGTAAAAACGTTTCATCTCCTTCCCGTAGACGACCGCGTTCTCCCATTCACATTCCTGCCCGGTCAGTTCCTCAACGTCTCCTTCGGAATTGGCGGCGCGAGAATGAACCGCTCCTACTCCATTTCGTCCTCTCCGACGAGGCGCGAGTGCGTCGACCTGACGGTTCGGCGTGAGCCACGGGGCGCGGTCTCCCGGCATATCGACGATCTGCTCAAGGTCGGTGACCAGATCGAAGCGGGAGGTCCGGTCGGTAAATTTACTTTTACGGGAACCGAGGCAGACAGCATCGTTCTCATCGCCGCCGGCGTGGGCATCACACCGATGATGAGCATCAGCCGTTATCTGACCGAGATGTCCTGGCCCGGCGACATCTTCCTGATATACGCATGCCGCACTCCGGCAGATCTCATTTTTTCGAACGAGTTCAAAACGCTGCAAAGTGTTAATCCCAAGCTACACCTGACCATCGCGATGTCGCGTCCGGAAGGCACAGATTGGAAAGGGCCACGCGGACGAATCACCAAGGAACTGCTCGCGGATACCGTTCCGGATATCGCTTCGCGGAGGATCCACTTGTGTGGGCCGCCGTCCATGATGGACTCGACCAAGGCCATGCTCAGCGAGCTCGGGGTTCCTCCGGATCAGGTAAAGACCGAGCTGTTCGGTGCTACCAAGCCCACCCCGGCCCCCGCCGGGACATCCCCCGCACCGAGCGTCCCTGCGGCGGGCCCTCTCGTCACATTTTCGAAGAACAGCAAGTCGGCCAAGATTCGGGTCGATCAGACCGTTCTGGAGCTTTCCGAGGAGCTCTCCATCGGTATCGACTTCTCCTGCCGGGTCGGTACGTGCGGCGTGTGCAAGGTGAAGATGACGTCCGGCGAGGTCGAGATGGCGGTGCAGGATGCCCTCGATCCCGACGATAAGACCCACGGCATCATCCTCGCCTGTCAGGCAAAGCCCAAGGGCGACATCGCGGTCGAAGCGTAGCCATGAGGGAGCGTGAACGCGTCGCGATGACCGGTGTCTTCACCGTCCTGCTTCTCGGCTGGCTCGGTTTTCTTGTTCACCGTTCGCCCCGATTTCCGGGCAGCGGGTGGGGAGCGGTGTTTGGGATCTCGGGGGCCGTGCTGATGCTCGTCCCTCTCGCCTACCCGCTCGCCAAGCGCATTCCCTCTCTCAAGACCCGAATAACCCGGCGCGTTTCGATGCAATCGTTGCTCACCCTGCACGTCTACACCGGCATTGTCGGTCCCATCCTCGCCCTCATTCACACCGGCCACAAGTTCGACAGCTGGATGGGAATTGCCCTGACCGCCTCAATGCTCCTCGTCGTCGTGAATGGCTTTTCCGTTCGCTATCTCCTCACCTACGTCAGCCAGGAGATCAAAGACAAGCTGATCCTGCTGCAGACCGCCCGGGGCGATCTTGACAGCGCGTGGGGCGCGCTCGAGAAGTCCCCGGCGGAACTGCGCGGTCTTCCGCACTCGCCCTTTCTCGCCGCGGGCCTGGCCTCGGTGGGGATCGAGATCCCGTTCGGCGGCCCCGCCGGCGAGGTCACCCGTATCGCCGAATCCGTGGCCGACCTCGAGTACGGGATCCGCACCCACGAGCTGTTCAAACGCTGGTTCAGCCGGTCTCTCAAGCTCCACATCGCCCTCTCCATGATCTTCTACCCGCTCCTCGCGCTGCACATCGGCACGGGAATCTACTTCGGACTGCGGTGGCTTCGATGAAGTCGGCTGTGTTCTGGATCGTGGTCATCGCCGCGGTCACCAGCGCCGCCGCGATCACGGTGGCGCGCTACCCGCCAGCGTCATTGGGGCTGCAACGGTTTGTGAGTCCAGGCCCCCTGTCGCCACGGCATGCCTACCTGGCCGACCGTTGCGAATCGTGTCACGAGACGAGCGTGGGCGTCACCGCGGCCAAGTGCACCGAATGCCACGCCAACGCCGAGCGATTGCTCTCTCGTCAGCCCACCGCGTTCCACGCGAGTGTCCTCGAGTGCGCGGCCTGTCACGCAGAGCATCAGAGCACACCCATCCGCCCGATCGCGCTGGACCATGTGGAACTCGCCAGGGTCGGCGTCCGGACTCTGGCCCGGGCGGCGGAAGGACACCTGCATGGGTCCGGTGGGGTAGACGCCGAAAGTGCGGCCACCCTCAAGTCGCTGGAGACCTGGCTCAGCATTCGACTTCCGGATCAACTCGACGAACCCTCCGCGCTCACCGCCCTCAACTGCGTTGGCTGCCATTCCACCAAGGACCGCCACGTTGGGTTGCTGGGCAAAGACTGCGCGCAGTGCCATGCCACGACCCAATGGACAATCCCCGAGTTCCGGCATCCCTCCTCGCGGTCCACCGACTGCGCGCAGTGCCACCAGGCTCCGCCCAGCCACTACATGATGCACTTCGACATGATCGACAAGAAGATCGCCCGCCAGGAGGATGCCCAGGTGGCTCAGTGCTGCGGGCCCGCCCAGGTGCGACAGTGTTTCCGCTGCCATCAGACCACCGCGTGGAATGACATTCGCGGCGTTGGTTACTACAAACACCACTGACCGCCCATGACCCAACCCACCACCACGACCTCTCTCTTGTCCCGGCGACAACTCCTCAACACCGCTGGAGTTCTAGGACTGGGCGCGGCGCTCCAGCGATTCGCGCCCGTGTATGCCCAAACCGCGCGGCAGGCCGACCGCGCGGTGTTGAGCGGCGACGTAGTGGATCTGGTCATCGAGGAGACTCCGTTCCGGGTAGGGAATCGGACGGGAAGCGCAGTCACCCTCAATGGCACGGTGCCGGGTCCGCTGGTTCGTCTGCGCGAAGGCGACGACGTCACGATCAATGTCACGAATCGCCTGAAGGAAAGCTCCTCCATCCACTGGCATGGAATGCTGGTGCCGCCTGACATGGACGGCGTGCCCGGCGTGAGTTTTGGCGGCATCGACCCCGGGGCGACATTCACGTACCGCTTCCCGCTGCAACAGAGCGGCACCTATTGGGCCCACAGTCATTCCGGCGCTCAGGAACTGCTCGGTCTCTACTTTCCGATCATCATCGACCCGATTGAGCCGGACCCTTTTCAATACGACAACGATTACGTCGTGGTGCTTTCCGACTGGAGCTTCGAGTCGCCGGCGCAGATCGTGGCCAAACTGAAGAAGCAGGCCGGATACTACAACTTCAAGCGGCGCACCATGCCGGACTTAGTCCACGACTCGGGGCGAACCGGCTTCGCCGCGACGGTCAAGGAGCGCTGGAGCTGGGCGAAGATGCGCATGGACCCGACCGACTTCGCCGACGTGACCGGCTACACCTACACGTACCTGATGAACGGGCAGGCCCCGGAGGCGAATTGCACGGGGCTCTTCCGTCCGGGGGAACGCGTGCGCCTGCGGTTCATCGATGCGGGGGCCATGACGTATTTCGACGTGCGTATTCCAGGTTTGAAGATGACGGTCGTGCAGGCGCATGGCCAGAACGTCCGGCCGGTGGAAGTGGACGAGTTCCGGATCGCGCCCGGCGAAACCTACGATGTAATCATCGAGCCTGAGGATCGCGCTTACACGCTCTTCGCGGAAACCCTCGACCGTAGCGGCTACGCCCGTGGCACTCTGGCGCCGCGCGAGGGCATGAGCGCCACCATTCCTCCCCGAAGGAAGCGCCCTCTGCGAAGCATGGCGGACATGGGCATGGATATGGCGGGTATGGCCGCGATGCCTGGCACGAAGGCGACGGATGGAATGGCGGGGATGGGTAACGGCGGCGTGAAGCCCGAAGCGAGCATGGCCGACATGAAGATGAGCGGCGCCACAGGGCTGATGGGCCCGAGCCTGCCCGGCGGCGCAAAAGTAACGCATGGTCCCGACAATCATGGCCCGGGCAACTCGTCTGTGGCGATGTCCGAAAGCAACCGGTTGGACGATCCGGGGTCGGGCTTCGAGCCGTCGGATGGCAAGGTGCTGGTCTATGCCGACCTGCACAGTGTCATTCCCTTCTTCGATCAGCGCGAACCCGAGCGCGAAATCGAACTCCACATCACCGGGAACATGGAACGGTACATGTGGTCGTTCGATGGCAAGAAGTATTCGGAAGCGAAGAAACCCATTGCGTTTCGCTACGGGGAACGGCTGCGGCTCATTCTCGTCAATGACACCATGATGGAGCACCCGATTCATCTCCACGGTTTGTGGATGGTTCTCGAGAACGGCCACGGTGCGAACCAGCCCCTGCTCCACACCGTCAGCGTCAAGCCGGCCGAACGGCTCTCCGTCGCCATCACCGCCGATGCCTCCGGCCAGTGGGCCATGCACTGCCATCTGCTCCTGCACATGGAGCTTGGGATGTTTCGGGTGGTCGAAGTGTCGAAGGCCCTGGAGGCGAGTTCGTGAACGTCGCGGTGTTAGCCCGCGCCGCGTTTTTAGGGGCGAGTGTTCTTGTGACGCCCGCCTCGGCGCACCAGAAGGATCAGCCTCCGATGCCAGGCATGCCGATGCCGAAGGCGACACCCTCGCCGGTGCCCGTGCCAGCGGATGCGCCAATACCTGCGCCCCAAGCCGAGCCGCAGCGCGGGCCGCCGAGTCCGACCAGCCTCGCGGTTGTATCGAAGTGGCCCGAGCCCATCGCGGACGATATGCCTTATACGTATGCGCTCTTCGACCTGCTGGAGTATCAGCGCGTCCCTGGCGCAAACGCGCTGCGCTGGGACTTTCTGACCTGGCGCGGCGGCGACCGCCGCCGGTTCTGGCTAAAGAGCGAAGGCGCCGCTTACCCTGGCACGCGCACCGGCGGCGAGGCCGACCTTCAAGCACTCTACGGCAAGCTGATCGCGCCCTTCTTCGACCTTCAGATCGGCGCCCGCGTCGAGCAAAGCTACGAAGCAGCCGCGAGCCCGACGCGCGTGTTCGCGGTGCTGGGCCTGCAGGGGCTCGCTCCCGGACGCTTTGAGATCGAACCGGTGCTCTTCTTGAGCAACAAGGGCAAGGTGTCAGGACGTTTTACCGCCACCTTCGACCTGCTGCAGACGCAGCGTTTGATCTTTCAGCCGCGTTTCGAGACCGACTTCGCGGCGCAAAGGGATGATGCGTTCGGGGTCGAGCGCGGGGTCAGGAATGTCGAAGTGGGGCTGCGTCTTCGTTACGAACTCCGCCGTGAAGTGGCGCCCTACGTCGGCGTCGCCTACAGGCAGAGCCTGGGCGGCGCCCGCTCTCGCGCCATCCGCGAAGGCGAGTCCCCTCACCAGCTTCAGATCGTATTTGGAATCAGAACCTGGCGTTAGCTTTTATCCAGGGCCGATGATTGTGAGAGTACCACTGAGACACAGGTTTCAGGAGCCGTCAATTGTGAGGAAAACGCAATGAAAGAGTGGGGAGTCGGGTGTGGAGTTATCGTCATCGTCCTGCTCGGTTTCGGGCTGGCTGTCGCCTCCGGGTACAACAGCCTCGTCGGCCTGGATCAGGCGGTGCAGGCCCAGTGGGGACAGGTCGAAAACGTCTACCAGCGGCGGGCCGATCTGGTCCCGAATCTCGTCGAGACCGTGAAGGGCGCGGCCGCGTTCGAGAAGGACACCTTCACCGCCGTGACCGAGGCGCGGTCACGAGTCGGGCAGATGGGCGCTTCCGGCCCCAGCGTCCCGAGCGACCCCGCTGCCTTCGCGAAGTTTCAGCAGGCCCAGGACGGTCTCTCCTCGGCTCTCTCGCGACTGATGGTCGTCGTGGAGAAGTACCCCGACCTCAAAGCCACGGCGAACTTTCGCGACCTGCAGGCTCAGCTCGAGGGGACGGAGAATCGTGTGTCCGTCGAACGGATGCGATTCAACGAAACGGCTCAGGCCTTCAACACAAAGCGTCAGAGCTTCCCGACCATCCTGATCGCCGGCTTCTTTGGCGATCGTTTCAAGGAGAAGGTCTACTTCAAGGCGCAGGCGGGAGCAGAGACCGCGCCCAAAGTGAAGTTCTGAGCGTGTGATACGTCCCCTCGCCAAGTCTCTCGCCCGGTGGCTGTTCGCGGGCCTGACGCTCGCAGCCGGCCAGGCGCGCGCGGAGACGCCTCCGGCCCCGGCACGATGGGTCACCGACTCGGCCGCCTTCCTGTCCGAAGGCGCCCGGCAGGAGTTCGACTTAAGGCTCGAGACTTACGAGCGGCAACGTGGTCATCAGGTCCTGGTATGGATCAGCCGGACGGCCGGCGTCGTCCCTCTCGAAGACTTCACTGTCCGTTCCTTCGCGGCGTGGAAGGTTGGCCGCAAGGGGCTCGATGACGGCCTCGTCCTCTTCGTGTTCGCGGACGACCGGAAGCTGCGGGTCGAGGTGGGCTACGGTCTGGAGGGCCAGGTGCCCGACGCGATCGCGTCGCGGATCATCCAGGAGACGATCGTGCCGCGCATCCAGACCGGCGATCGCGATGGCGCCATCCGATCCGGTATTGCCGAACTGATCGCAGCCATTGAAGGGAGAGGCGCGGCGCCCGAGCGCGTCGCGCTCCCACCGCCCACCCGCTCGCCCCGCGAAGAAAGCGCCCGCCCCCTGAGTCTGGGACAGATGGTCGTCCTCGGATTTGCAGTCATCGCCTTTCTGATCCTCTTCGCCACGAACCCCGCCCTCGCCGTGTATCTGCTCATGAGAGCCCTTTCGGGGGGGCGGGGCGGCGGACGCGGTGGAGGGAGTTACTCGGGCGGTGACGGCCGGTCGGGCGGAGGAGGGGCGTCAGGTTCATGGTGAGGTCAAGATGAGACTCAGATTCATGACGCGCGCGGCGCTCCTGCGGGCGATCGACTCCACGCGCATTGAGGAAAGCATCCGCGAGGCCGAGCGCAAAACGTCCGGCGAGATCCGCGTGTCGGTGTCCCGGTTCTTCTGGGGAGACGTCCGCCGGGTCGCGGACCACGCGTTTACCCGCCTCGGCATGAGAGCCACCCGAGACCGAAACGGAATCCTCTTCTTCATCGTCCCGGCTCGCCGGCGCTTTGTCATTCTCGGAGACGATGGGATCCACGCGAAGGTCGGACCGGAGTTCTGGGAGCGGGTCGCCGCTGCGGTTTCCGACCACCTCAAAGGCGGCGACTTCACGCTCGGCCTGGTTCGAGGCATCGAGACGGTAGGCGAGCAACTCGCCCTTCACTTCCCATTCGACCCGGCGACCGACGCGGACGAACTTTCGAACAGGATCGACTTCGGCACAAAACCATACCGGTCAGATTAGGGACCCATTAGTGTTTTCCGTGCTCCACCGAACCGACGAACCGTTCTCCTGCGCCTACCCTGAGTGCGGCGAAATAGAACACTGAGGCAGATTGTCTTGTGGAGCCTTGGCGCCAGCACTTTTGGAGCCGAAAGGACGAGATCAATGAAAATCGCCAAACGCAACCCGGTGGCTGAAAGCACCCCAAACCCCGCCGCCAGCGCGACCATGAAGGCGCTCGTCTATCACGGCCCGGGTAAACGGGCCTGGCAGAATAAGCCACGGCCCACGATCAAGGATCCAGGCGATGCCATCGTCCGGGTGACTACTTCGACGATTTGCGGGACCGACCTCCACATTCTGAAGGGAGACCTTCCTCTGGTGGCCGATGGGCGGATTCTCGGCCACGAGGGCATCGGCGTGGTGGAGCAGGTCGGGCCCGGGGTCTCGGAGTTTCGAGTTGGAGACAAGGTCATCATTTCGTGCGTCACCGCCTGCCTGAAGTGCGACTTCTGCAAACGAAGCATGTATTCCCACTGCCGTCACGGCGGCTGGATTCTGGGTTACACCATCGACGGAACCCAGGCCGACTTCGTGCGCATTCCCCATGCCGACGGAAGTCTCTACCACTTCCCGGAAGGCGCCGATGAGGAAGCCATGGTCATGCTCAGCGATATCTTGCCGACCGGGCTTGAGTGCGGTGTTCTGAACGGGCAGGTGAAGCCGGGGGACACCGTCGCCATCGTGGGCGCGGGGCCCGTGGGTCTGGCGGTTCTGCTGACCGCGCAGTTCTATTCGCCGGCTGCGATCTTCATGATCGACCTGGACGACAAGCGTCTCGCCGTCGCCAAGAAGTTTGGCGCCACCACTCTGATCAACAGCGCGGATGGAAAGGCCGCAGATACAGTGATGAAGGTGACCGACGGGGCCGGGGTCGACGTGGCCATCGAAGCGGTTGGGATGCCCGCGACCTTCGCGATCTGCGAGGCGATTGTCGCGGCGGGCGGACGCATCGCGAACGTGGGCGTCCACGGAAAGCCGGTGGAATTGCACCTGGAGAAACTCTGGGACCGCAACATTGCCCTCACCACCCGGCTCGTGGACACCGTCACCACACCGATGCTGCTGAAGGTCGTGCGTTCGGGCAAGCTGCAGCCGAAGCAGCTCGTAACTCATCGTTTCGCCATGGGCGACATCATGAAGGCTTACGACACGTTTGGAAACGCGGCAAAAGAGGGCGCTCTCAAGGTTGTTTTGACCAGCGCGGCAGGGCGTTCATGACATCCGCCGACGAAGCGACCGACCCGGTCTGTGGAATGAGCGTGAACAAAGTGTCCGCCCTCCACGGCAAACGCGACGGAAAGACGTTCTACTTTTGCGGCGACCACTGTCGGCAAAAGTTCATCGGACAGATGCAGCCTGCGAAAACTATTCCGCCCACCCCGACGAACACAGGCGGCAATTGTTGCGGTGGAGCGAAGGCCAAACCCGCCAGCGACTCCGGCGATTGTTGCGGCGGCAAAAGTGAACACGCCAGCCACGGCAGCCACGACCACGGAGACGCGACGGTAAAACCCTCGTCCGCTGCAAAATATTTTTGCCCGATGTGCCCTGGCGTGGAGTCGGACCAGCCGGGTGATTGCCCGAAATGCGGCATGACGTTGG
>JANMVV010000055.1:0-2287 GCA_031392925.1 Vicinamibacteria bacterium | reverse complement strand
ACGGCGCTGGCCAGGCGAGCCTTCAGCTCTTGAATCCGGGTCTGAAGAGCCGCCCGCGCCGACGCCGCGTCTGCGCTCGCCTCCAACGGAATCGATGAGCGCGATGCTTCCAATGAACCCAGTTCCGAGCGCAGCAACGCGAGTCCCCGGGGTGTGACGTAATTCGGCGCACCGGCAGGCAGCGGAGCACGAGGCGCAACGAACGGCGGATCTTCTGCGCCATCTCCCTTGGTGAAGGCCTTGCTCATCGTGCGAGCATGCCACGCACACGCATGGAGGTGATTGACCGCGGAGGTCTATCCCTCGAGAACCTACGGTCTACCGGTCTTCGGGTCGCAGGCGGTCGGTGCGCATCGGGCGAAGAGCCGGGGCAAGCTGGCCGAGGCGGCCACGGCCCAGGCCCCTGGTGCCTTCGGGCGGGGCATAGTGGTACATTCGCCAAGGTGAACTTGGGTAGCGCTATGGAAATCTTCCCCGGTATCTCGATGAATCCGGACGTCCGATTCGGCAAGCCTTGTATCTCGGGCACTCGGATGGATGTCGCCACCGTAGTCGGGTTGATCGCGGCGGGTGAGACGGTCGAGACGGTCGTCGATGAGTATCAGCTTTCGGTCGAGCAGGTTCGGTCGGCCCTGTCGTACGCCGCTCATGTCGCGGCTCATCTGCCGCCGGCGGTGCGCCAGGCATCTTGAAGGTTCTCCTCGACGAGAACTTTCCGCTCGCTCTCCTACGCAGCCTGCTCAAGGACGGCCAGCAGGCCGAGCACATCATCACCATGGGCTGGCGGGGCGCTTCCGATCAGCGGATTCGCGAACTGCTTCTTGACCGGAGCGTGCTTTTCCTGACCCACGACGAGGACTTCCTGTTCGACAAGGTGGCGGCTTCAATTGTGGTGCTCTCGCGCGTGAGACAGTCCCGACGCTTGGGCGAACGCGTCCAGGTCTGGCGTCAGGCAATCCACGATCTCGCTTCGACTCCGCGGCCGGAGCTTCGGTTCGAATTGCTGGACGACGGCAGACTCCTACCGTGGGAACAGGTCTCGTAACGCGCGCCGCGCCCCGCCGGACATAGCTGAGCACCACGACTTCTATCTGTACCGCATGGCGCGGGATTGCTTCGGGGCCCAAGGCCAGGCGTCGCGCTCGGCTGCATTCCGCCGCCCTCCTCGCAATGACGGCGGGGCGCGGTCGCCGGACGGGCGCGGTGACGGACGGACGGGCGCGCGGACGACGGACGGAGGACGCACGCGCCCGGCTAAACTCCGTCCCCCTCCATGGCCGCTCCTGAATTCGTTCATCTTCATCTTCATACTGAGTTCTCGCTTCTCGACGGGGCGTGCCATCTAGACGAACTCGCGAAGCATGCGGCTTCGATGGGGATGAAGGCTATGGCCATCACCGACCATGGGGCGATGTTCGGGGCTGTGGGGTGGGCTTCGGCCTGCAAGAAGGCGGGGATCAAGCCGATCATGGGGTGCGAGAGCTACGTGGCCCTGGGGTCGCGGCTCGAGAAGAGTGGCGGGGGCATCGCGAACGCCTACAACCATCTTGGGATGATCGCGACCACGAACGAGGGCTATCACAACCTCGCGAAGCTTTCGTCCATCGGCTACACCGAGGGGTTCTATCACCGGCCTCGGATCGATAAAGAGGTTCTGGCGCAGCACAGCAAGGGGCTGGTCGGGTTCTCCGGATGCCTGGCCAGCGAGATTTCGCAGTGTCTGATGCGGGATGACGAAGCGGGCGCCATCAAGTCGGTGATGGAGTTCTGCGACATCTTCGGTAAGGACCGGTTCTACCTGGAGCTGATGGATCACAAGATCCCCGATCAGACCAAGGTGAACAAGGGTCTGATGCGGATCGGGAAGAAGACAGGGCTGCCGTTCGTGGCTACGAATGATGCGCACTATCTTCATAAGGACGATCACGAGGCGCACGCGGTGCTGCTTTGCATCGGGACGGGGAAGAAGCTGGCCGATCCGAATCGGTTCGCGTTCGAGACGAACGAGTTCTATGTGAAGAGCGGTGAGGAGATGGAGGCGCTGTTTGGCCATGTCCCCGAGGCGCTTTCGAACACCGTGAAGATCGCGGACATGGTGGAGTTCAAGCTCGACACCCAGTTGAAGCTGCCGCGGTTTGATGTGCCGGTGGGGTACACGATCGAGTCGTACTTCGAGAAGGTGGCGCGCGACGGCTATGCCGAGCGTCTGAGGGTGCTGGGGCCGCTTGCGGAATCGGGGCGCCTCAAGGTGCCGCTCGCGGACTACGAGGCGCGGCTGGCTCGCGAG
>JANMVV010000018.1:0-5860 GCA_031392925.1 Vicinamibacteria bacterium | reverse complement strand
GCACTCACCTACGTCGCCACCGGCGCCTGCCCGGCCGCGTCATCGGCACGGGCCGCGTCCGATTGGATCCGCCCCGGCCCCGCGATCCGGGCTCACGCCGAGAACGGCTGGCAGGCGCTCCGCGTCGCCTACTAGCGCGGACGGGCTCGGGGGCAGGCCCTGCCGGAAGTCCTTATAACACCCACCCAAGAATCGAAGGAGATCAAGAAACTGATGATGAACCGCACTCTTGTCCTAAGGCGCGCGCTCGCCGTTCTCACCCTGGCCGGACTCGGGGCCATAGCCTCGGCCCACCCTCATTTCAACAAGACGATCACCGCCGATCTTCCCGGCGGGGTTCAGGCCGTGATCACGTACAACACGACACCCGCGAACGAGACCCGGGCGGTCGAGGCGCCGGTGGGCGTCTTCACCACACCGCGCGCGCCGAAGCTGAAGCTCTCCGCCGACCTGAAGGTCGGCGACAAAGTGGTGCTGGCCGCGGGTGAGTACATCATCGGCGTGGTCAAGGTGAGCGCCACCGACTGGACCATGGCCCTCTACCAGGGCGCCCTCGCCCGCGGCGCGGCTCCGGATCCGGCGAAGGTGATCAAGCTCGATTCCATCTTCGACGCCAAGATCGCGCCGGCACCGCATATGTTGATCGACATCACGCCGGGGTACGGGAAGTTCGAGGGCAAGGCCGTCCTCACCCTTCACTTCGGCACGCTGTTCCTCTCGGGCCTCCTCGGCTAGTTCAAATGCCTGGCGCCCGGGCGGGGGCGTCAGAGGTAGGCCGCGAGCGTCGCCTCCACCATGGCGGCGCTCGTGAATTCCTTCTCGAACCGGGCCCGACCCGCCGCTCCACGGCGCTCCCGGGACGAGGGTGAATCGAGCATCTCGATGAGCGCCCGGGCGAGGCCTTGGTGATCCCGGGGTTCCACGAGCGTCCCCGTCCCGCCGTCAATGACCGAGTCCTCGACACCTCCGGCGCGGGTCGCCACCACCGGACGGGCGAAGCACATGGCATCGAGAACCGAGGTGCCGAGTCCCTCGAGATGCGACGAGAGGCAGAAGATGTCGAAGCGGGGGATCAGGGCGTCGAGATCCCCACGGAAGCCCGCGAAAATCGCGCGGTCCGCGATGCCAAGGCTGGCGGCGAGGGTCGCGAGGTCTCCGCGCAGCGGGCCGTCACCGCAGATCAGGAAGCGGCAGTCGGGCTTCGCCTTGAGCACGATCCCAGCCGCGCGAAGCAGGGTGGCGTGGTCCTTGTGATCCACGAGCTGCGCAACATTGCCGACAAGGGGCGCGCCCTCAGGGATGCCGAGCGACCGCAGAGTCTCCAACCCTCCCGTCGCCGGCCTCCGGTCCTTGACGCCTTCATGAACCAGGAGGACCCTCTCGGGCGACAGGCCGCCCCGCACCAGAACATCCCGCACCGCGCGACTGACCGCGAGGACCCTGTCCATCCGGCCATACTTCAGGCGCGACATGAAACGCAGCGGAAAGTCCACGCGACGACTCGCGATGAGGCGGGGCCGGTTCGAAGCGGCACGCGCGGCCAGGACGGCGCCGGGGATGCCGTGCGATTCGTGGACGTGGATCACCTCCGGGAAGAAGGACCGAGCCGCGTCGCCGATGGCGCCCAGGGTCTTCCAGGAGAGGTCGCCGCGCCCCACGCTCGCGGCATGAACGGGGAGCGACGCCTTCGCGGCACGGGCCGCGAGCTCACCGTGCGCGTTCGCGAAGATCGACACCTCATGGCCGAGAGCGATCTGCCCTTCCGCGGTCAGAACGATCTGGTTCTGTCCGCCGCGCCATTCCGTGGCGGTGTCGACGTGCAGGATTCTCATGAAGGGCGCGCGGCCGCGGACTCGAGCTCCTTGAGTTTGGCGAACTTCTGCTGCACGTAGAAGGCATTGAGCCGCGAGATCTTCAGGCCCACCGTGCCCAGAAGGATCCCGCCCTTGAAGAAATAATTGCGGAGAAAGGCGAAGAACGCCGCGGCCGGTCCGTACCCCGGCGCGGCCCGCCGGCCCTGGCGGTAGGCGGCCTCCGCCCAGAGCGTGGTGTACCGGTCGATCCTTCGAAGGTGATCGTCCTCGTCGCGATAGGGCCGGTGGAGGATCTCCCCGGCCAGACGCCCGATCGGCCCGTCCATCTTCACCGATTCGTGCACGAGGTCGCCCTCGAAGCGTCCGTGCCGGCGATCGAAGAGGCGCAGCTGCCAGTCCGGATACCAGTCGGTGGCGCGGATCTCGCGGCCCTGGTAGTGAGTGACCCGGGGGATCCGGTAGCCGCAAAGGGGCAGCGACTCGCCCCCGCACCGGTCCTGAATCTCCTTTCGCAGGGAGTGAGACACCTCCTCGTCCGCGTCGAGGGACAAGACCACATCGTGCCGCGCCTGATCCACCGCGAAATTCTTCTGGGCCACGAAGCCGTCGAAGGGTCGTTCGAGCAGGCGCGCGCCGAAGGCGCTGACGCGGGAAGTCGTGGCGTCGCGCGAACCACCGTCCACCACCACGATCTCATCGCAGAAGGCGACGCTTCTGAGCGCGGCTTCGATACGGTCCTCCTCATTCTGAGCGATGAGGACCGCGGAGATCTTCGGCACCGGTCGATGATATCGGCCCGGACCGCCCTAGGCGCTTCCGAGCCTGAAGACCCTGCCTCATCTCGAGGCCCCATCGCCTCGGCCTGCCGGGGCCTACTTGCCGCTGCCCGCGGTCAACGGAGAGTACGCCATCCCGTCGGGCTCCTTGCCCGCCTTGAGCCAGCGCACGATCACCGCCTTGCCAAGGTCCACTTCGGCGACCACGTCCGCGTTCGCGCAGGCGACGTAGGCGAGTCTGGAGTCGGGTGTGACCACGATGCCGATAGGCGCCGGGCTCTTGCCGAAGTCCTGGAAGAGCCGGCCGGCTTCGGCGTTGCCGGTGACGTTCATGGTCATCGTCCTCATGACCGCGTGCGTCTTCGCATCCACGAACGCGAGGTCGCCGGACTGGGCGTGTGACACGAGTGCCATCCGTCCGTCCGGCGTGAACTTCACCCGGATCGGGAACTTCGGCGACTCGAACGTCGCGACGATCTTGAGGGTCGTCGTGTCGATCACGCTCACGGTGTCCGCCGCGCGATTCACCACCCAGACCGAGGCTCCATCCGGCGACACGTCGATGCCTTCCGCGCCCGCGCCGGTGGCGATGACGGAGAGCACCGTGCGCTTCTCCACGTCGATCGCGGTGACCGTACCCGAGTTGATGCTCGACACGAACGCGCGCTTGCCGTCGGGCGTGGCCGCGACCATGTGCGAGAGGTCCTGGCCGGTTTCCACCCCGGCCACCGCGGCGCCCCGCTCGAGATCGACGATGAGGAGCCTCTTCGTGGTTTCGCTCGTGACCAGAAGCGTGGTCGGCGAGATAAAGCGCAGTCCATGGGGGGCAACCCCGGCCTCCAGATTGATCACCTTGATCACGCGCGCGGTGGCCACATCGATGAGGGTCAGGGTGGAGCCGCGTTTCTGCGCGGTGCCGTAGGCCGCCGCCACCACCATCCGGCCGTCGGGCGAAGTCGCCCCTTCGTGCGGGCCCTCCGCGGTGGCAAGCGTCGCCTTGACCTTGCCCGATTTCAGGTCGATGAGCGAAGCGGTGGCTTCGGCCTTGTTGAGGACCACCAGGGTCTGCGCGGACGATGCCGCGGCAAAGACGATGACGAGAAGGGTGGCGATGACTCCGGGATGCTTTTTCAAGTGGGTTTCCTCTTCGCCCCGAGTGTACGATGACCGCGCCATGAAGGGGCCTCAGCCCCGCTTGTTCGACGTCGGTATGGCCGGACGATCAGAACACCACGCGGTCGGAAACGATTCGGCCGGCGGCGTCGATCTTCACTTCGCACAGAAAGCCGTCCGCGCGGCGGTCCGCGAATCGCAGATCGCGCCAGACCATCACCGTGAGATTCCCTTCCGCTCGCGTCTCGAATCTTGGAAACGGGGAGAAATCCAGGAACACGCTCGCGGCGTGACTCTCCTTCGCGACCCTTTGGGCGAGAGCATCAGGACGAACCCTGGGGAACGTGACCTTGCTTCGCGCGGTTCCGAAAGCGGGCACGTAACCGGTCGCGAAGGTCTCCTCGCTGCTGGCGAGAAAGCGCCACTGGTTGAGAGAGAGCGGGTCCGGAAGCGCGCGCACCTGGGTGAACTCCGACCCGGCGAGACTCTCCGCCTGGCCCAGAGCCATCCAGTGCGCGGCCGCCCGCAGTCCGATGTAGACGCAGGCGAGGACCGCGGCCGAACGCTTTCTCGTCTCCCCGGTCATCCAGCACGCGCCGATGAGAAGCAACAGGAAGACGGGATCCACGATGAACATCCAGTCGAGGGAATACCAGGTCGGATCGAACGGGAGGAGCACTCTCGTTCCGTAGCTCGTCCACAGGTCCCAGAAGATGTGGAGGGTGACGCCCAGCCAGGCCAGGAGGAATGTCGGGAAGAACCGTCGCTTCGATCCCGGCCATCGCGACAGGACGAAGGCCAGGCCGGCCGCGAGGAAGGGGCTCGCGGGAAACGCGTGAGAGATCGCCCGATGGTGCTCGAGGTAGGACACCCGTCCCCAGAAGCCGCTCACGAGATCGATATCCGGAAGGTTGCTCGCGAGAGCGAGAGTCAGGGTGGCGCCCTCCACTCTCTTCGCGATCCCCAGGCGAGCGAGGGCGACGCCGGTCAGCGTATGAGTGAGGTTGTCCAGAACGCTACTTCTTGCCGACCATGTCTTCGGGCTTCACCCAGGCATCGAACTGCTCGGCGGTGACGAGGCCCAGCTCGATCGCGGTGGCCTTGAGGGTCTGGCCTTTCTGGTGCGCGGTCTTCGCGATCTTCGCGGCGTTGTCGTAGCCGATGTGCGGATTCAGGGCGGTGACCAGCATCAGCGAGTTGTGGAGATTGGCGTCGATCTTCGCGGCGTTGGGCTCGATCCCGTATGCGCAGTTGGTGCGGAAGCTGAGGCAGCCGTCCGCGATGAGACGCGCGCTCTGGAGGAAGTTGTGGATGAGGAGCGGCTTGAAGACGTTGAGCTCGAAGTTGCCCGACGCCCCGCCGATATTGACGGCGACGTCGTTGGCCATCACCTGCGCGCACAGCATGGTCAGGGCCTCGCTTTGCGTGGGATTCACCTTTCCCGGCATGATCGAGGAACCGGGCTCGTTCTCGGGGATCGTGAGTTCGCCGATGCCGCAGCGCGGACCGGAGGCGAGCCAGCGGATATCGTTCGCGATCTTCATGAGCGATGCCGCCAGCGTTTTCAAAGCGCCGTGAGCGTGCACGAGGGCGTCGTTCGCGGCGAGGGCCTCGAACTTGTTGGGCGCGGTCACGAAAGGCAGATCGGTGAGTTCTCTTAGCTTTTTCGCCACCCGGACCGCGTACTCGGGATGGGCATTGAGACCCGTGCCCACCGCGGTGCCGCCAAGGGCCAGCTCGGTGAGGTGCGGGATCGCGGCCTCGACATGCTTGAGGCCGTGGTCGAGCTGGGCCACGTAGCCCGAGAACTCCTGGCCGAGGGTGAGCGGCGTCGCGTCCTGAAGGTGGGTGCGGCCGATCTTGACGATGTCCCGAAACGCCCTGGCCTTGCCGTCGAGTTCCTGGCGCAGCGCGAGCACCTGGGGAAGCACTTCGCGGGTGAGAGCTTCCACCGCAGCGACGCTCATGGCGGTCGGGAACACATCGTTGCTGGACTGGCCCTTGTTCACGTCGTCGTTGGGATGGACCTTGCGGCCTTCGCCGCGCACGCCTCCCATGAGCTCGGAGGCGCGATTCGCCAGAACCTCGTTCGCGTTCATATTCGACTGGGTGCCCGAGCCGGTCTGCCAGATGGCGAGCGGGAACTCCGCGGGGTGC
>JANMVV010000344.1:0-3919 GCA_031392925.1 Vicinamibacteria bacterium | reverse complement strand
GGTACGCGGCCCGGGACGGCGACCGGTCGATGCTGTTCGGCGCAGAGCTGCCGATAACCGTTCCCTAGGTCTCCAGGGGGAGCCCTCGTTCAGTCTGCGGGTATGACAACCTTCACATGCGCCAAAGTGGGGGCGTCCCGTAGACTTCCGTTCCCCTCAGGGTGCTCGCCGGCGTACTGGCGGGGTGACACCTCGATCCCAGCTGGAGTCCCACGTTGTCCGAGTTAAGAAACGACCTCGCCGCTCTCAAGATCGAGCGCGGCCTTCACCACAACCCCTCGCCGCGACGCTGGCCCCTCCTCCTGCTGTTGCCGGCCGCCCTCCTTCTGGGCGGAGCCTACTTCCTGAGGTTCCAGAGCCGCCCCGTCGAAGTGGCGACCGCGATGGTCACGAAGACCGAGGTATCCGCCGAGTCCGCGAGCGCCTCGAGCGCGGGCACTCCCCTCCTCACGGCCTCGGGTTACATCGTGGCCCGGCGCAAGGCCGTGGTGTCGGCGAAGATCCAGGGGCGCCTGTCCAGCCTTCGGGTCGAGGAAGGCAGCCGCGTCCGCGAGGGCGAAATCATCGCGCGACTCGAGGACCGCGACTATCTCGCCCAGGTGGAACGAGCCGAGGCGGCGATCCAGCGAGCCGAGGCGGATCTGGCGGAGGCGCGGCGCCAGGCCCGGGTCGCCGATGGCCTCACGCGGGAACAGATCGGAACGAAGGACGCCCTGGATGGAGCCAACTCGCGAGTCACCGTGTACGAGGCGGCGCTGCGTCAGGCGAAGGCCGACGCGGAGTTCTACCGGGCGGTCCTGGCCAACACGGAGATTCGGGCGCCATTCTCCGGCATAGTGGTCAAGAAGATGGCGGAAGTGGGCGAAAGCGTCGCCCCGATCCCTCCCGGCGTGAATATCTCGACGGCCTCGGGCGCGATCGTGGCCCTCGCCGATCTCGATACCCTGGAGGTCGAGGTGGACGTCGCCGAGTCGAATGTCGCGAAGCTCGGGCCGGATCAGCCGGCCGAGGTTTCGGCCGAGGCGTTTCCGGACCGCAAGTACAAGGGGCGCCTGCGTCAGGTGATCCCCACTGCGGACCGGACCAAAGCCACGGTTCAGGTGAAGGTCACGATTCTCGACAAGGACAAAGACCTGAAGCCCGAAATGAGCGCGCGCGTTCAGTTCACCGAAAAGGCGGCGCCGGCCTCTCCCAAGGCGGCGGGCGCAGCCGCGGCCATGCAGTCGGTGGTCACCGCGCCCCTGTCGGCGATCGTCACCCGCGACGGCAAGACGGTGGCGTTCGAGATCCTGGAGGGACGGGTGAAGCTCCGGCCGGTGGAGGTGGGAACGAGGAACGGGGGCGTGGCGCGAATCAAGAGCGGCCTCTATGGCGGCGAAACGCTGGTGGATGTTCCGGGCAAGGAATTGAAGGACGGCGATCCGATTCGCGCGAAAGCGAACTAAGTGAGAAGGAACGAACGATGACAACAATGGTCTCCGTCAAGGATGTCACCAAGATCTACAAGCGCGGGTCCGAGGAACTCACCGTCCTCGACTCCCTGAGCCTGGACGTGCCCGAGGGCGAGTTCGTCGCCCTGATGGGCCCGTCCGGTTCGGGAAAGACCACTCTCCTGAACCTCATCGCGGGCATCGATCAGCCGACGTCCGGCGCGGTGGTCGTGGGCGGCAAGAACATCGCGGTCTTGTCCGAGGGCGAACTGGCGAAGTGGCGCAGCCACAGCGTGGGCTTCATCTTTCAGTTCTACAACCTGATCCCCGTGCTCTCCGCGGTCGAGAACGTGGAGCTTCCCCTGCTGCTGACGAAGCTCAACAAGAAGGAGCGGCGCGAACGCGCACTCACCGCGCTCAAGGTGGTGGGACTCGCCGACCGTTCGTCACACTATCCCCGGCAGCTCTCCGGCGGTCAGGAACAGCGGGTCGCCATCGCTCGCGCGATCGTGACCGACCCGCAGGTGCTGGTGGCCGACGAGCCCACGGGCGACCTCGACGCGAAGAGCGCCGAGGAGATCCTGAAACTCATGGAGACGCTCAACCAGGACTTCAAGAAGACCATCGTGATGGTGACCCACGACCCGCGGGCGGCCGAGCGGGCCCACGTGCAGCGTCATCTCGAAAAGGGCGTCCTGCAGCTCCGCTAGGAGAGAAGCCATGAAATATCTGCCCTTCGTCTTCAAACACCTGCGCCGCAACTGGGTCCGGACCGCGAGCACGGTGGTGGCCATGGCCGTCTGCATCTTCCTGCTCTGCACGCTCAGATCCGTGCTGGCCGAGGTGGACAGCATGCTCCAGGCCTCGAGCTCCACCAGGCTCGTGACCCGCCATTCCGTGAGCCTCACCTTCAATCTGCCGGTGGCCTACGAGTCGCGCATCCGGTCCGTCCCCGGGGTAAAGGGCGTGGCCAAGACCATCTGGTTCGGCGGGTCCCTACCCGCGAAGAAGGAAGGTCAGGCGGAGGGGGCCGCGACCGACAGTGATTCCACGACGGACTGGAGCAAGTTCTTCAACAACATGGGAGTCGACGCCGACAACTTCTTCCCCATGTATCCAGAGCTCACCATTCCGCCCGATCAGTGGAAATCGTTCCGGGAGACCCGTCAGGGCTGCGTCCTCGGCAGCAAGCTCGCAAAGAAGTTCAACTGGAAGGTGGGAGACCGGTTCTTCCTCGAGAGTTTCATCCCGCCCTATCGCCGGAACAGCGGACCGTTCGAGTTCGTGGTGAGCGGCATCTACGACGCCGACCTCGCGAAGTACCCCGGGACCGATGTTTCGACCATGTACTTCCACTATGAATACGTCAAGGAGGGGGTCGGCCGGGAGATCGGGGTCGGCACCTACATGGTTGAGATCGCGGACGGCAACCAGGCCGCGAGCGTCGGCAAGGCCATCGATACGCTCTTCGAAAACAGCAGCGCCACCAGCATCACGGAGACCGAGCAGGCCTTCAAAGCGAGCTTCATCGCCATGGCCGGCAATCTCGCGTTTCTTCTGAACGGCATCGGCCTCGCCGTCGCCTTCACCATCCTGCTCGTGACCGCGAACACCATGAGCATGGCCGTGCGCGAACGGCGCACCGAGATCGGCGTCTTGAAGACCCTCGGTTTCTCGAGCGCGCACGTCATGGGCTTCGTGGTGGGCGAGGCCCTCCTGCTCGGTGTTCTGGGTGGAGCGCTCGGGGTGTTCGGAAGCCAGACCCTCCTCTACGGCCTGTCTCACGCCCCCGGGATCACCGAGATCCTTGCGGGCATGGGCCTCACCGGCCTCGAGCTCAAGCCCGCGGTGGCCGCCCTCGGCTTCTTCATCGCGGTGGTGCTGGGTCTCGTCGCCGGGCTCGTCCCGGCTCTCTCGGCCTACCGCGCGAAGATCACCGACATCCTGAGGACGGTCTAGCCCATGGCTCTCCCCCTCTCGTACAACATCCGCAACGTCCGCGTGCGCTGGCAGGTCACCCTGCTCGCGATCTCCGGCATCGCCCTCGTGGTCGCGGTCTTCTCGATCCTCCTCTCGATGTCCGCGGGCTTCCAGATGGCGCTGCGCGCCACCGGCCGGCCCGACAACGCCCTCATCGTCCAGCGCGGCTCCGCTTCCGAACTGACATCGGGCGTCCGGATCGACGATCGCAACACCATCCTGGCGGACGATCGAATCGCCCGTCGACCCGACGGTTCGCCGATGGCGTCGTGGGAATGGGTCGTGGTGATGAGTCTGCCCAAGGTGGACCAGGGCGGCCCCACCAACGTCACGCTGCGCGCGGTGACACCGCAGGCCTTCGAAGTCCGCGGCGGCATCGAGCTCGTGGAGGGACGAAAGTTTCAGCCCGGCCTCGACGAGGTGATCGTGGGCCGCAAGATCATGGGACGCATCGAGGGACTGCAGGTGGGCCAGCGCGTGAAATACATGGACAAGCGCTTCACCGTGGT
>JANMVV010000330.1:0-1907 GCA_031392925.1 Vicinamibacteria bacterium | reverse complement strand
TGCGAGGTGGTGGATCGCGGCACCCTGTTTCTCGATGAGATCGGCGACTTGAGCGCCGCGTTGCAGCCGAAGCTCCTACGCGCTCTCGAGACTCAGGAGCTCTGCCGCGTGGGCTCGACGCGCCCGGTCCGCTTTCGCGCGCGGCTGGTGTCGGGCTCCAGCAAGGATCTCGAAGCCATGGTCGCGAGCGGAGCCTTCCGGAAGGACCTCCACTACCGGATCAACGGCGTCACCCTGAAGCTCAAGCCCCTGCGCGAACGTCCCGGGGACGTTCTGCCCCTGGCCCTCCATTTCATGAAGCGCCACGAAATCCGGCGGTCGCTGTCTCCGCGGGCCCTGGAGTCCCTCAAAGCCTATTCCTGGCCCGGCAACGTCCGGGAACTGCAGATGGTCATCCAGCGCGCCGGCGTTCTCGCGACCGGCGAAGCGATCGAGCCGAGGGATCTGCCCCTCGGACGTTGAGTCCTCCATGAAGGTTCTCATCGTTGACGACGACCCGGACATGGCGGAGCTCCTCGCCAGCGTCTGCGAGTCGGACGGTCACGAAGCCACCGCCTGCGGCTCGTCGAAGAGCGCCACCGAACATCTGGCGATGAATCCGGTCGATCTCCTTATCACGGATATCGCTATGGCCCCTCCTGATGGGCTGGAACTGGTGAGGACCGCCCGTTCCATGCAGCCCGAACTCATGGCCATCGCGGTCACCGGCTACTGGGGGCGATACACATTGCCCGAAGTGCTCGCCACCGGAGCCCTCGACCTGATGTTCAAGCCGTTTCGCGTCGAGGAGCTGCGCGCCCGCCTGGCCATGGCCGCGGAGCGACGTCGGATGGCCGTCGAGGAGAAGGGCCGGGCGAGGCGCATCTCCTTTTCGTTGGAGAGGGTCCGGGTCCTGCTGATCGATGACAGCCTCGAGGATGCCGAGAGTCTGCGCAGCGTGCTTGATGATCGGGAGGCCGGCCTGTTTGAAGTGGCCCATGCCCGCAACCTCGATGACGCGATGGGGCGCCTGGGCCGGGAGGGGGTCGACATCATCATCCTGGACCTCGAGCTCTCCGGTTTCCCGGGTCTCGAGGCGGTGCAGCGCGTGCACGGCGCGGCTCCCAGTATTCCCCTGGTGGTGCTAACCGCGCGAAACACCGACCGGGCGGCGGCCACGCGGGTGCTGCAGGCGGGGGCCCAGGACTACGTGGTCAAGGGTCGCCTGAATGAGCATCCACTCCAGCGCGTCCTCCTTCACGCCATCGAACGGCAGCGACTGCTGGCGGATTCCGAGTCGGTCCGGCAGCAGCAGCAGCAGCTTCGGGAGGAACTGGTGTTGCATGAACTCCAGCTCAAGGACGAGTTCATGTCCCATGTCTCTCACGAGCTTCGCTCGCCCCTCACCGCCATCCATCAGTTTTCGACCATCCTGATGGACGAGCTCGCCGGGCCTTTGGTCCCGGACCAGAAGGATGCGTTGCGCGTCGTTCTTCGAAACATCCACCAGCTGGAGTCGATGATCAACGACCTGCTCGAGACCACGCGGATGCAGACGGGGAAACTCTCCATCGAGCTTCAGTCCGTGCTTCCCTCCGAGGTGGTGGCCGACGCGGTCGACACCTTGCGGGGCCCGTCTCAACTGAAGGATGTCCGCCTTTCCTTCGACGTGGCGGACGATCTACCCACCGCCTACGCCGACCCGGTGAGGACGCGTCAGGTCCTGATCAACCTCATCGGCAACGCGGTGAAGTTCACGCCCGCGGGCGGGTCCGTGATCGCGCGGGTGGAGCGCGACAACGATCCGGCGTTCCTGCGCTTTGAGGTGACGGACACGGGCAGCGGGCTTGACCCCGAACATACCGCACGCATTTTCGAGCGGCTGTACCAGGTGAGAGACGCCGCGCAGGCCGGCCGCAGAGGACTTG
>JANMVV010000314.1:0-8300 GCA_031392925.1 Vicinamibacteria bacterium | reverse complement strand
GGCGAGTACTACGAGTCGATCACCATCGACGTCGACAAGATCACCCTGATCGGCGGTGACGGCACTCCCGCGACGCGCCCAGCCCTCGATGGCCATGGCGTTCATTCGGACGCGGTGATCGTCTCCGGCCACGACTTCACCATGTCGAACTTCGAAGTGCGGCACTTCGTCGGCAACGGCGTGGTCGCGCAGGAGACCACGAACTTCACCCTCAAGGACAGCAAGCTCGAGGACACAGGACTGTACGGCGTCTACCCGGTCCGCTCGTCTTTCGTGAAGGTGCAGCGGGTCGAGGTGATCGGTGCGCGCGACGCCGGTATCTATGTCGGCCAGTCCAAGGGCATCGTGGTCGAGGACTGCATCGCTCACGGCAACGTCACCGGAATCGAGATCGAGAACTCGGTGGATGCGCGGGTCGAGCGGAACCGGGTCTACGACAACGCGGGCGGGATCCTGGTCTTCGCCCTCCCCGGGAACCCCTCCAAGGAGGCGACGCGAACGCGGGTGGCGCTCAACAAGATCACCGGGAACAATCACGAAAACTTCGCCGATCCCGGCTCGATCGTCTCCAAGGTGCCTTCGGGCGGCGGTGTCTTCATCCTGGCCGCCGACGACACCGAGGTCACCGAGAACGAAATCAGGGACAACAATTCGTTCGGGGTCGCCGTCCTGGGCCTCGAGAGCCTCTTCCCCGGCCGCGGCCCCTTCGACGTGGGCGCCTTCTCCGATCGGACGCGCGTTCACGCGAATTCGTATTCGGGGAACGGGAGCAAGGCGGACAAGGCCATCCTCGCGGCCGGCCTCAAGGGCGCCGATCTCATCTGGGACGTCACCGGGCCCACCAACGTATGGAACGAGCCCGGGGCCACCGCCGCGGTGCCCGTTCTCGACGAACGCTGGCCGATGTTCATGCGTCGGGTGATGTTCCAATTCCTCATTCGGGCAAAGAAGTCCTAGTGGCCGATCGGGTCCGCGAACTGCTCAACGTCTACGACGAGGCGGGCGCCGTGGTCGGGTCGATGGAACGGGGCGAGGCCAAGGCGAAGGGCTTCGCCGCGGGCGCGGTACAACTGCTTCTGGTCAATCCCGAGGGCCGGGTTCTCCTGCAGCGCCGCCGAGGCGACAAGGAGAACGGCGGTCTGTGGGACAAGAGCGTCGGCGGCCACGTCCAGGCAGGAGAGACCTTCGACGCCGCGCTGATTCGCGAGGCCAACGAAGAGCTCTTCGGCCGCGCGGACGCCGACCGCGTGGTTCTGGTGGGCGACCTCCACGCCGAGGCCGTGGATCCGCGTCCGGTCCGGGTTCAGCGCGTCCGCATGGAACTCGGCCTGCGGGACATACGCTACGCGGCCACGCAGGACCGTCCGGTCATCAACGTCACATATCACGCGGCCATCTACCTCGGCCGGACCGCGCTGGCCCTCGCCGATTTCAAGCATCAGGAAGAGGAACTCGCGGGTCTCGAGTATTTCGAGCCCGCGGAGATCGACCGCATGCTCGTCATGGGCGGGCTCGCGCCCAACATGGCGTTTCTCTGGTTCGCGCTCGGAGGCCCGGCGACGCGCGCGGTCTAGGCGAGTCCGCTGGCGAACAGATAGAGACAGGCCGCTCCCACGAGAACCTCCTGAATCCCGAGGATCTGCGCGCGGATCGGGGCGCATCCAGGGGCCAGACCGTGAACGGCCCGGATGGTCAGGAGTAGAAACGCGGACGCGGCCACCGGAGGGAGGGGACCTACGCTTCCCGCCACGATCGCGCCGAGGAGCGCGATCGCGTGAGCCGCCATCACCGGGCGCGCGAGTTGGGCGCGCGTCTCAAGGGTGACACCGCGGTCGACCCGGACCCGCGCGCGCACGTAGAGAATGGCAGTAGTGGCCCGGCCCGCGACCAGGGCCCAGCTGAGCCACGCGGTCGCAGCGTTGCCAGATCCGGCCAGGATGATCGCGGTCGCAGAGGCGCCGAGTCCGACCGCCCCCGCGATCTCTGGCAGTGCCTCGCGGCCCCGCCCCTTGAGATCGTGCCACAACGCCACGAGGGCGACGGGCGCGCCCACCCCGAGCGGCGCCAGGATCCTCAGATCGGTGAGCGCCAGGGTGAAGATGAAGGCGTACGCCGCGACGGCGGCGTAGGCCGCGAAGAACCGCTCGGCCAGCCGGGTGCGCGGATAGCGAACGCCCCGGCGTCGATCGAGGGCGAGGAGTTTCAGCGGGTGGCGGGCGAGGAAGGCCGCCACGGCACTCGCCGCGATCCAGACGCCTGCGAGAGAGGGCGCCACCACCAGGCCCAGGATCAACGGCTCGATCAGGAAACTCCAGCCGCCGTGCTCGACGGGAAGAGCTACGGACTTCCAGGGTGGGGCGGGGCGGGCGTCCCCCCGCTCGTGGGTTTCGGGAGCGGAGACCATCGTCCTCATTGATGGATTCTGTCCGATCGCGTCAGCCTCGCACATGACGCCGGTCATCCGTCCCGCGAAGATCGTGGCCTGACGTAAAGGATCGCGGATCGCGACCAAAGAACCATGCCTCGGGTCGACGCGAGGCATGGTTCACGTCATCGAAGACCTTCGGGGGTCCGCGAGGTCATTCCGCGCTTTTTCGCCGCGGCCTTACCGTGAAGACGAAGGCGACCAGGGTCAGAGCACCGAGCGCGAAAAGGATGTCGCCGGGCGCCCTCATCCAGCGCAGGGTCTGCATGAGCGGGGTGTCGAGGAACTCGCTGCTGCGCGCGAACCAGTAACCCTTCTCGACGCTGGCCCGGGTCTGAAGCAGGCCTACGGGAAGAAGGCTCAGGAAGCACATGGCGGCAAGCCCCAGGTTCATGGCCCAGAACGAGAAGGCCATCCAGCGGTCGTTCCAGATCGAGGCCGGCGACATGGCCCGGAGGCAGGTCAGCATCAGGCCGATGCCCAGCATTCCGTAAACGCCGAAGAGTGCGGCGTGGCCATGCACCGGAGTGGTGTTCAGACCCTGCATGAAGTACAGGGCGATCGGCGGGTTGATCATGAATCCGAAGAGGCCCGCGCCCACCATGTTCCAGAAGGCCGTGGCTACGAAGTAGTTGATCGGCCAGTGGTACTGGCGGGTCCACTGGGTGGACCGGCCGCGGCGGAGATCGCCGATGGCCGAGTAGGCGACCATCACGAGCGGCACCACTTCGAGCGCGCTGAACACCGAACCCCACGCGAGGGCCACGATGGGCGTCCCGGAGAAATAGAGGTGATGGCAG
Source organism: Vicinamibacteria bacterium (assembly GCA_031392925.1). Lineage (GTDB taxonomy): Bacteria > Acidobacteriota > Vicinamibacteria > Fen-336 > JAGNNV01 > JAGNNV01. The sequence goes on along the minus strand of JANMVV010000314.1, from coordinate 5,075 downwards.
GTGCCGATGATGCCGCCGGCCAGGTAGATAGTGGCGGAGAGTATGGCGGCCTTGGCGGCGAGTCGCGGCCGGATCAACTGCAGCCGGGCGAAGAAGAAGGCGATGACCGTGGTGGCAAACACCTCGAAGAAGCCCTCGACCCAGAGATGGACCACCCACCAGCGCCAGTACTCGACGATGGAGAGATGGGTGTGTTGTCCCCAGTTGAGTCCGGCTCCATAGAAGAGGCCGATCGCGCCGCTCGAGAGGACGAAGAGCCAGAGCAGCGGACGCTGTTCGTCATCCTGCTTCAGGGCGGAGGCCACCGCTCGCACCACGAGGGTGAGCCAGATGAGGAGGCCGGCGAAGAGCGCCGCCTGGAAGACGCGCCCGAGGTCGACGTACTCGTAACCCTGGTGGCCGAAGTAGAAGGACTGGGTGTCGGTCAGCTTGTTCTGAACGCTCAGCCACTCGCCGGTCAGGGAGCCCACCACGATGAGAAGGAGCGCGGCGAAGAGCACGTTGACCCCGAGGCGCTGAAACTTCGGCTCCTTGCCGGACACCAGCGGCCCGATGTAGAGGCCGGCGGCGAGCCAGGCGGTCGCGATCCAGAAGATGCCAAGCTGGACGTGCCAGGTGCGCGCGACCGCGTAGGGGAGGATCTTCGCGAGGTCGATGCCGTAGAACCCGCCGCCTTCGACCCCGTAGTGCGCGGTGATCACGCCCACGCAGATCTGGACCAGGATCAGCGCAGCCACGATCCAGAAATACTTGAGGGTCGCGAGCTGCGACGGTGTCGAGTGCCAGCCGCCAAGGGGATCATGGTCCGGAGCGACTTCGATGGGCTCGGCGGGCTGGGTGGCGCGCCACCAGACCATCGCGCAAATACCCGCGAGCAGCATCAGGATGCTGACCCCGGTCCACAGCACGCTGTCGCCGGTGGGGCGGTTGCCCACGAGAGGCTCATGCGGCCAGTTGTTCGTGTACGAAATCGCCTGGCCGGGTCGCGAGGTGGCCGCCGACCATGACGTCCAGAAGAAGAACGCCGCCATGTCGCGCATGCGTTCCTCGCTGCGAACCGCTCCGGGCGGAATGGCGTATCGCGGGTTGCCTTTGATGAAGACGTCGGAGAAACGCCCGACCGAGTGTTCGAAGGCCCGGGCCCGCATGGGATCGATGGTGATGGTGCGGGTCGCGGAGTCGTAGGTGTTGGTCCGCATGGCCTTCTCCAGGCGTCCACGCAGACGCGCCTGATCCTCGAAAGCGATGTCCGCGTAGGCCTTGCCCGAAAAGTCGGCCTTCGCCCACTCGTCGAGCATGAACGTCGCTTCGCCATGAAGCCAGTCGGCGGTCCAATCGGGGGCCAGGTAACTGCCATGGCCCCACACCGACCCCACCTCCATGCCGCCCATCGACTGCCAGACGTTCTGGCCTCGGCCGATCGCCCCCTCCGGCACGATTACGGCGCCGTCCGCGGTGACCACCCGGTCCGGTATCGGGGGCATTTCCTGGTAGATCCGCGAGCCGATCCATCCGAGCACCGCGAACGAGAACACCATCACCGCCGCCAGTGCGATCCACAATCTCTTCATGCTTGACTCCTGTTGCCTTATTACGGGCGCAAGTCTGACGCCTTTTCCGCAAACAGTGCATGACTGCCGTCATGCGCGAAAGTTTTGCGCGTCGCTCTCGTCTCATCGACGCCACTCTTGACTTGCCGCCATCTACCAGGTCGCGGATGCGATCCGTGACCAGGCCTTGGGGATTCTCACCGGCCGCTTTGGAGTGAGGTCGCGATCTTCTCCGCCGATCGCAGGGCCAAGGCCACGAAGGTCAGGGTCGCGTTGGTGCAGCCGCCGGTGGGGAGCGTGGGGGAACCGAGCACCCAGAGATTTTCGAGATCGTGCGCGCGCCCGTACGAGTCGACCACGCTTTCGGCCGGGTCCGTGCCCATCCGGCATCCGCCGCCCGGGTGGTCGAGGTAGTCGCCTTCACTGGTGCGCAGGATGCGGCCGTTGTCGGCCTTCGCGAGGCGCTCGAACAGGGACGAGACGTGCGCCCGCGTGGCCTCCGCGCGAGCGTTGGTCGCGGCGTCGAGACGGTGCTCGACCCGCGGCATCGGATCCCCCCAGCGATTCAGATTCGTCGAATCGAGGGTGAGGCGGCTGTCCCGATCGGGATGGACATCGACATAGGCGCGCACGCGCGCCACCGCGCGGCCGCGCGTTCTGTTCCGCCAGTCGGAGAGGAGGTCGTCGCCGAAGAGGACCGCTCCGGTCTCGTTCTTGAGCCGCGGGGCTTTCCCCGCCGAGCTGTCCCAGACCCGCAGATCGTGCCGCACGAACGGAGAGGAGAGGGCGCAGCGGAAGAACTGGCGCGAAATCAGGCTGTGCTGATCGTTCATGCCGGGATAGAGCTGGGCATCCAGTTCGATCCAGGCCTGGCTGAACGAGTGGCCGGTCATGTAGCGGCCGACGAGGCCGGAACGGTTGGCCAGGCCCGCGGGATAGCGGCCGCCCGCCGAGAGCAGGAGCAGGTGCGATGACCACGCGTAGCCGCTGGTGAGAAGGAACGAGCCCGCTTCGTAGGTAACGGTGTCCCCGGTTCCATCCTCCTTCACCGCCTCGGCGTGGTCGATCCAGTTGACGGTGTCGTGGGGAACGAGGCGCCGCACCAGGGTCTGATCGTGCAGTTCGATGCGCTTCTGTTCGAGGAGCCGCTTGAACGTCCAGTCGGGCGAGTAGCGCGCCCCGGTGGGGCATACCTCACAGGTGTTGCAGCGCATGCAGATCGAACGACCGTCGTAGCCGTCGACCGTGTTCTTCGCCGCCGGTGTCGGCCCGAAGGCAATGCCGCTCTTCTCCGACCAGGCCTTCAGCACCTTGAGGTTGTAGGAGAGCGGCATGGCCGGCATCGGATACGGCTGCGAGCGCTTGTCCTCGGGCAGCGGAGGCTCTTCACCGCACACGCCGAGCTGTCGCTCCGCGTCGCCGTAGTAACGCTCGAGCTCCTCCCATTCGATGGGCCAATCGGTGGCGAGGCCGTACATCGAGCGCAGCCGCGTGTCCTCTCGGGAGAAGCGGTTGGTGACCCCACCCCAGTGCATGGCCGAGCCGCCCACCGCCATCGAGCGCGAAATCACTCCATGACCGCCCTGATCGGGAATGAAGTCTCCGGGCCACGGATTCTCGCCATACGCGAGATAGCGCTCGCGCTGGGCCATCCGGTTCTCGAAGTCGAAGAGGCGCCGCCCGGCCTCGATCACGATGACGCGCAGCCCCGGCCACTTCTCGGTGAGACGGGCCGCGGCCATGGCCGCGGTGATGCCGCCCCCGATGAGGACGACGTCGGCCCGGACCTGGCGATGGGTCATGACCTGGGCGCCTTAGCCAGCGGCGCCGGCTTTTCGCCGGAGCCGGCCAGAGATCGACAGGAGTCGCGGCCGATCTCCGCCTCGTAGCACAGATCGTTCGCTTCGATGCTCGCGAAGTAGTGACTCATCAGGTCGGCGGCGACGTGCCGTCCGGAGGGTCTTTCGCCGAGCCCGTCGATCTTCAGCGCCGCGAATGCCTCGAGGAGGAGAGCACGCCGCGCCGCGAGATCGAGAGCGCCGAAACCCTTTCCATGCCTGCGTCGAGCCGCCGCCCCGAGTGCTTGAAGCTGCGCCGGATACTTCTCCACCGGAGGCGCGGCGCTCTTCGCGACCCGAGTGTGCCCGTACCCATGCTCGAGATACCGGCCCGAGTCGTGATCGTGAATCCACGCCAGGAACGCGACGAGCGCCGCCTTCTGTCCGGCCGCTCCGATCTCCGCGGGCAGCACGGCCTGGGCCACCGGCCACAGGCCCCCGAGTCCGCGCGGCAGAAAGTCGATGGCGATGGCGGGAGACGATTCCTGCGCGGCCACCCCCGTGGTGGCGAGAGCGGCGGCGGCGGTCGCGCCGAGCTTGAGAAGGTCGCGTCGTTTCATGACCGCGCGACCATAGATGAATCGGCTGCGAAAATCCTGGCCGACCGCGGCGCGCGCGCGCCGCCGATCCGACGGCTCTCAGGGAACGACGGGCGAGGTCCAGACAGGGTAGGGGTCGATGGCCGTGCCTTCCCACCACTTCTTGGCGGCTCCGAGCCGGAAGATCGTGAAGTGGAGATGCGGTGCGGTGGCCGACGCATTCCCGGTTGAGCCGACGTAGCCGATGACATCGCCCTTCCGCAGGACCTTGCCCTGGACCAGGCCCGCGGCATAACTGTCCAGATGCGCGTAGTAGTAGCAGTACTCGCCCTGGGGATCGAACTCATAGACGGTCAGACCACCCGGCTTGCTGGTGAAGAGCTTCTCCACGCGTCCGTCGCCCGCTGCGAGCACCGGCGTGCCGCGCGCCGCCATGATGTCAATCGCCTGATGGGGCTGGCCGCTGCGGTCATCGGTGAAGGTGTCACGAAGAGACCTCTTCTCGATACCCTGGACCGGGATCACCAAGCCACGCATCCGCAACCGGTCGAGATCCGTCTGCAGCAGCGGGAGGTCCAATGACTTGACCGCGGTTGGCGGAGCGGCTGAAGTCGCGGTCTCCGTTGGAAGAGGGCTCGGCATGGCCTCTGCAGGCGAAGGCAAGGGCGGCGACACTGCGATCAGCTCCGAGGGCACCTCTGGCGTGGGGGTTTCCGGAGTGGCGAATGCCGAAGGCAGCGGCGAAGGAGCAACGCTGGTGATGCCCGGCAGGGTGGCATGCGCGGCGTCCAGTCGGACGTCCGGCCACCAGAACTGCGTCAGGAAGAGATAGGTGGCGAGAGTGCCGGTAAGAAAGCCGAGAACGAAGAGAGAGAGCTTCATGGGTCTACCGGGTGAGGAGCGCGGGCATGCCGGGCGCCACCACTCCGGCCAGTTCACTGGCATCCCAGTTGGTCAGGCGGATGCAGCCGTGCGACTGCAGCTTGCCGACGAGCGATGGCGAGGGCGTGCCGTGGATGCCCATGTTCTCCTTCGACAGATCGATCCACACCACCCCGACCGGACTGTTGGGTCCAGCGGGCAGCGTGGCCTTTGCCTGGTCCGCCTTCGCGTCCCAGAAAAGGTCCGGGTTGTAGGCGTAGGTCGGA
>JANMVV010000312.1:0-8915 GCA_031392925.1 Vicinamibacteria bacterium | reverse complement strand
TGTCGTGCATCCCAAAAGAACGGAGAGGAATAAAAAGCAACAGATTAGGGAGAAAGCACGCGACGATTCCTTCAATTTTCAATAGGTTAATCTGATTTCACTAGGTTAATCTGACTGGCCAGCGGCCTCGGCAAGCGTCTTCAGGGTGGCATGGCGCGGTCTGGAGTCTTGAGCAGATGTTGATATGAGAAGCCGGTTCGCACCATTAGGATCAAGAGTTGTGAACGAGAGCCTCGAGGATCAGCACGGCCGCGACAGGTTGGGAGCTAGAGCACGATGAGCAGGCTTGCCGCGGTCTTCCTTCTATTGGCGCTCAACAGCGCCTACCTCGCCGCGCGGGCCGATGCGACGCTCCCCTACTTCATGAACGTGGCCCTTCACCCCGTGCTCGGCTTGACCCTGTTGCTCTTGGCGGGACAACGGCGCCGCGATCTCTGGGAGGCGACGCCCGCCTATTTCCGCGCTGCCATAGCACTCCTCGCGGCGGGGGGCGCCTTCGGGGTCGTGCTGCTCCTCACCGGCGCCACGCGCCCCTATCGCTTCATCGTGGCCACCCACGTCGGACTCGTGGTCCTGGGCGCGGCGCTTTCGCTCGCGCACCTCGCCCGCGCGGCCTTTTCGATGGAAGCGCCTTCCGGCCGCGCGACCGCGCTCTCTGCAGTGGCCGTGAGCTGCGCCGCGATCGTGGTGATCCCGGTGCAGATCCTGAGTGTCGGGTACGATGCCCCCCCCAGGCACCTGATCGTCAACCCGTTGACTCCTCCGCTCACCATGGAGGGTGAAGGTGCCGGGCCAGCGAGCCCGTTCTTCCCGTCGTCGGCCGAGACCAACGTGGGTGGCATCATCCCGTCCAACTTTTTCCTGACCAGCTCCACCTGCGCCCATTGCCACAAGGACATCTTCGATCAGTGGAACTCCTCGGCTCATCACTTCTCCTCATTCAACAACCAGTGGTATCGAAAGTCGATCGAGTACATGCAGGACGTCGTGGGGACAAAGCCCTCGAAGTGGTGCGCCGGTTGCCACGACCACGCCGTCTTCTTCAATGGGCGCTTCGATCGGAAGATCTCTGAGCAGATCGACACGCCCGAAGCGCAGGCGGGGCTCGCCTGCACCTCCTGCCACTCGATCGTGCACGTCAAGAGCACGATGGGACAGGCCGACTTCGAGATCGAGTATCCGGCGCTCCACGACCTGGCCGTGAGCGAAAACCCGCTGCTCAGCGTGGCGCACGACTACCTGCTGCGGCTGGCCCCTCGGCCGCACCGCCATACCTTTCTGAAGAGCTTCCACCGCGACCAGACGCCGGAGTTCTGCTCTTCGTGCCACAAAGTGCACCTGGACGTGCCGGTTAACTCGTACCGCTGGTTCCGAGGCTTCAACGAATACGACAACTGGCAGGCCTCGGGCGTCTCGGGCGAGGGCGCGCGCTCCTTCTACTATCCCCCAAAGCCCCAGCGCTGCGCCGAGTGTCACATGCCGAGAGTGGCGTCCAACGACCCCGCGGCGAAAGAGGGCAAGGTGCGGTCACATCGCTTTCCCGGCGCCAACACGGCGCTCCCGTTCGTCAACCAGGACCATGAGCAGCTTCGCGTCACGCAGGAGTTCTTGAAGGACGGCCAGATCAGCGTAGACGTGTTCGGCCTGGTGCGGGGCGACGATGGCGCCCCCGTCGCGGGTCGAACCGTGGCGGGGACGGAGCCACGCCTGTCGAGCACCTTCGCGCAAGGAGAGGAGTCGGGGAGCCTCGGCCCGGCGCAGGCCTTCCTGTCGAAACCCCTCCCGGTGCTCGCCCCCCTCGACAAGGTCTCCCCCAGCGTGCGCCGCGGCGAGTCGGTGCGCGTCGACGTCGTGGTGCGAACCCGGAAGGTGGGCCACTTCTTCCCGGGCGGGACGGTGGACGCCTTCGATGTGTGGGTCGAGTTCGAGGCCAAGGACGAACACGGCCGTAGCGTGTTCCACAGCGGGTTCGTGGAGGATGGCGGCAAGGGGCCGGTCGAGCCTGGAGCGCACTTCTATCGGAGCCTGATGCTCGACGACCACGGGAACCCAATCAACAAGCGCAACGCCTGGATGACCCGGTCGGTGGCCTATGTTCGGCTCATCCCTCCCGGGGCCGCCGACACCATCCGCTACCGTCTGCTCATCCCGGAGGACTGCGGCGACAAGCTCACGCTGACCGCGAAGGTGAACTACCGAAAGTTCTCCTGGTGGAACACGCAGTGGTCCTTTGCCGGCGTGCGCGATCCGGAGCACAAGGACTTCTCGGTGACCGCGAACCACGACGACGGGCGCTGGCTCTTCACCGGCGACACCTCGCGTGTCTCGGGCAAGATCAAGGCGATCCCCGAGATCCCGATCACCGTGATGGCGGAGGCGAGCGCGTCCCTCTCCGTCTTGAAGCGAGGCGCCGCCCTCCCCGTTGACAAGCCGGTCATGGACAAGGCGGTGCGGGAGCGCTGGAACGACTATGGCATCGGCCTGCTCCTGCAGGGCGACATCAAGGCTGCGGAGGCGACCTTCCTTAAGGTCACCGACATGGATCCCGACTACGCCGACGGCTGGGTCAATGTCGCGCGGGCCCGGATCACGGAAGGCAACATCCAGGGCGCGGAGGAGTACTTGCGGCGGGCGCTCGGCAAGGACGCCACGCTCGCCAAGACGCACTTCTTTCTTGGCACTGCGCTGAAAGCGATGGGACAATACGATGCGGCGCTCGAACAACTCGAGCAGGCGAGCGTCCAATACCCGCGCGATCGTGTGGTGCTGAATCAGATCGGGCGGACGTTGTTCCTGAAACGGCAGTATGCGGAGGCCGTCGATGCGTTTCGGCGTGTGCTGCAGGTCGATCCTGAAGACCTGCAGGCGCACTACAACCTGATGCTGTGCTTTCAAGGGTTGGGCAAGCCGGAACAGGCGAAGGCCGAGCAGGCGTTGTACGAACGCTTCAAGGCCGACGAAACCGCACAATTCATCACGGGGCCGTATCGACAACTGCACGAAGAGGACAACAATGAGCGGCAATCGATCCACGAACACGGCAGCGCCCGCGCGCCCCTGCCCGGGTACACAAAAAAAGAGGCCAGAGTGACACACCGGAGCAGGTCGGCGGTCGGAGCGGGTCGGTGAGCGTCCGTGCGGGGCTGATGCTCGGTGCATGGGCCGCGCTCACCGCCGCGGCGCTCGCCACCGCCCAAAGCGGCGGAGGGGTCGTCTTCGTGGACGTCACCAAAACCGCGGGCGTGAGCTTCAAGCACGTCAACGGCGCCGCCGGCAAGAAGTACCTCCCGGAGACGATGGGCGCGGGCGCCGCGTTCCTGGATTTCGACGGGGACGGCTGGCAGGACATCCTGCTCGTCAATTCGATGAACTGGCCCGGCCATCAGGGCCCCCGCTCGACCCCGGCCCTGTACCGGAACAAGCACGACGGCACGTTCACAGACGTGACCAGGGCGTCTGGCCTCGACATCGAGATGTACGGCATGGGCGTAGCTGCGGCCGACTACGATAACGACGGTCGCGTCGACATCTACCTGACGGGTTTAGGCGGCAACCACCTGTTCCACAACATGGGGGCACGTTTCGTGGACGTCACCGCGCAGGCCGGCGTTGGAAACGGGGGCTTCTCGACGGGCGCCGTCTTCTTCGACTACGACAAGGACGGCAAGCTCGATCTGTTCGTGGGGAACTACGTGGAGTGGTCGGTCGAGAAAGACCTCCGCTGCACGTTGAACGGCAAGACCAGAAGCTACTGCACGCCGGAATCCTACCGGGGTCAGAGCGCCGCGCTCTATCACAACCGCGGCGACGGAACGTTCGAGGATGTGACCAGGCGGGCGGGACTGCTCAATCCCGCGTCGAAGGCTCTCGGCGTGACGCTGCTCGACTTCGATGGCGACGGTTGGCCCGACCTGTTCGTGGCGAACGACACCCAGCCGAACAAGCTCTACCGCAATAACGGCGATGGGACGTTCAAGGACGTCGGCACCAGCGCCGGTATCGCGTTCAGCGAAGCCGGCGTCGCTCGCGCCGGGATGGGCGCAGACTCCGCGGACTATGACGGCAGCGGCCGGCCGAGCCTGCTCATCGGCAACTTCTCGAACGAGATGATGGGGCTCTACCACAACGAGGGAACCGGCCTGTTCATCGACGAGGCCCCCACCTCGACGATCGGCCAGGTCTCGCTGCTCTCGCTGACCTTCAGTTGCTTCTTCTTCGACTTCGACCTCGACGGCCGGCCCGATATTTTCGCCTTGAACGGCCACGTCGCGGACGACATCGAGTCCGTGCAGCCCAAAGTGAAATATGCCCAAGCCCCTCACCTGTTCCGGAATCTCGGGGGCAAGCGGTTCGAGTCGGTCGCGGCCAGCACCGGAGAGGCGCTCCAACAGCCGACGGTCGGGCGAGGTGCCGCGTACGCGGACTTCGACAACGACGGCGACCTGGACCTGCTCGTCACCGAAAACGGCGGCGCGGCGCGGCTGCTGCGCAACGACGGCGGCAACCGCAACCACTGGCTGCGCGTGCGCACGGTGGGGACGAAGTCCAACCGCGACGGGATCGGCGCGCGCGTCACCTTGACCACGGCGACCGGAAAGCCCTGGGGCCTCGTGCGCACCGGATCGAGTTACCTTTCGCAGAGCGAGCTGACCCTGACCTTCGGGCTTGGCGCCGCGGTGAAGGTGCCGCGTGTCGAAATCGTGTGGCCGAGCGGCATCGTCGACGTGCTGACCGATGTGGCCGCGAACCAGACTCTCACGGTTGAGGAAGGCAAGGGCCGTCCCGGCGCCGTCAGATGAGGGGGCCCGCCATCATCCTGGCCGCGCTTGGCCTGGCCGCGGCAGGAATCGTACGCGTTCCGGCGGGCAGCCAGGCCGCCGCCGCCATTCCTGCAGCCGAAGGGGCCCGCGAGCAGGCCTATCGCGAGAACAACCATGGCGTTGCGCTTCTCGAGCAGTTTCGCCAGGAGGACGCCGCGTCCGCTTTTCGCGCGGCGCTCGCCCTCGCGCCGGATCTCGCGATCGCTAGAATCAACCTCGCGATCGCGCTGCTGAATGTCCCCGATCCCGCGGCTGCAGAAAAGGAAGCTGTCGCGGCCGTCGCGGCCCGGCCCGATTCTCCGCAGGCCCACTACGTCCTCGGGCTGCTCATGCGCGGCGCGAACCGGAGCGATGAAGCAAAGGCGGCGTTTCGCAAGGTCCTGACTCTCGATCCTATGGACGTCGGCGCACAGATCAACCTCGGGCAGTTGCTGCTCCAGGAGCGGAGCTACAAGGAGGCGGCGGCCGTATTCACCACCGCGATCGCGGCGGAGCCCCACAATGCCACCGCCGCCTACAACCTCGGGTTGGCACTCACGCGCGCCGGCCTGACGGAGGAAGGCCGCAAAGCGATGGACCAGTTTCGCGTTCTGCGCGAGAGCGGCTATGCCACGGTGATCGGCCAGGGCTATCCCGAACAGGGCCGCTATGCCGAGGCGATCGCGTCGACCGGCGCGGAGGCCGATCTGGTGGACGAGACGCTGCCGCCGGTGCGCTTCGTGGACGTTACGGCGGCAACCCTGCCCAAGGGAACGCCGCTCCTTTCGGGAGTGGGCGGGCGAGTCACGTTGTTCGACCTCGACGGCGACGGCGACCTCGACATGTTCGACGTGGGTCCGGGCGGACAGCGCCTGTATCGCCACGACGGCGGTCGGCTCGTGGACGTCACTGCGTCATTCGGCCTCGATCCGAGCCAGGGCGGGGTCGGCGCGGTCGCAGGCGACCTGGACAACGACACCTGGTCCGACTTGCTCGTTTTGCGGCAGGGGGGACTCACCCTTTACCGCAACGACGCGGGGAAGCGTCTGCTCGACGTGACTGCGGGGTCGGGCCTGCAAGCAAAAGGAGCCGCCACCACGGCGACCCTTGCAGACCTCGACCACGACGGCGACCTCGACATCCTGCTGGGCGGGGGCGGCCCCGATCGCCTGTTCCAAAACGCGGGCAACGCGGCCTTCAAGGACGTAGCGAGCAGCTCGGGGCTGGGCGCAGCGGCGCGCGCGAGCGCGGTCGTGGCCACCGACTACGACAACGGACGGGACATGGATCTCATCGAGATCACCGAAGACGGCCGGGTGCGGCTCTTGCGCAATCTCCGCGACGGCACGTTTCGGGACGTGGCGAAAGAGGCGGGCCTCGGGAGCGTGGCAAAGGTCACGTGCGTCGCCGTGGGCGACGTCAACAAGGACTCCTATCCCGACTTCTTCTTCGGCGCCGAGGACCTCGACCTGCTCGCGTTGAGCGATGGCCATGGGCATTTCAACGTGAAGCCTGCCTCGGGCGGTTCCAGGAACTCGACCGCGGCCCAGTTCATCGACTACGACGGGGACGGTTTACTCGACATCCTCGCGTCCTCCGAGAAAGGCGGCCGGTTGCTCCGAAACCTCGGCAGTCGCTTCACGGACGTGACGGGCGAGGCCCTGGCCGCGGCCCGCTCGCTGACCGTCACGGGCTTCGCTTCCGGAGACATGGATGGCGATGGCAAGACGGACCTCGTGCTGCGCCTTTCGTCCGGCGCGCTGCGCGTGCTGCACAACGAGGGGGGCCGCAACGGCTCGGTTCGCGTGCGGCTCTCCGGTCTGGTCAGCAATCGCTCCGGGGTTGGCGCCAAGGTGGAACTACGCGCCGGGAGTCTGTTCCAGAAGCTGGAGAGCTCTTCGTCGACTCCCGCCGCTGCTCCGAGCGATCTGGTCTTTGGTCTCGGCAAGCGCGAGATGGCCGACGCCGTGCGCGTGATCTGGCCCTCCGGGATCGTGCAAACGGAGACTCCCGGCATGGGCTCGCCGGACGCCTCGGGCGTAGCCGCGTTCGAGGTGAAGGAGCTGAACCGCAAACCCTCCTCCTGCCCTTATCTCTACTCGTGGAACGGCAGCGCCTTCGAGTTCATCACGGACTTCATGGGCGGGGGAGAGATGGGCTATCTGGAAGAGCCCGGGGTCTGGAATCAGCCGAACCCCGTCGAATACGTGCGCCTCACCGACGAGCAACTGCGGGTGCGGGATGGTCGGTACGAACTGCGAGTCACCAATGAGCTGGAAGAGGCCCTGTTCGTCGACCGAATCGCTCTGGTAGCAGTGGCGCACCCGGCGGACGTGCTCGTCTTTCCAAACGAGGGGATGACCTCTCCACCCAAGCCGCGCCACATCTTCACCCTCAAGAACCCGCGCACCCCGAAGGGCGCGCTGGATGATCATGGTCACGAGGTGCTCGACCGGATCGTGCGGCTCGACCGCCGCTATCCGGACGACTTCCAGTTGCATCGGATCCGAGGTTACGCCGAGCCGCACACCCTGACCCTCGACCTCGGAGCGGTGGCACCGCGCTCGGCCCTGCTCCTCTCCGGCTGGACCGACTACGCGTGGTCCAGCGACAACGTCGCGGCGCACCAGGCCGGACTCCTGATGAAACCACCCTCACTGGAGGTCGAGGATCAGAGCGGCCGGTGGGTGGTGGCGACCCTGCAGATCGGGATCCCGATCGGCAGGCCGCAGACCGTGGTCGCCGATCTAACCGGCATCTGGAAGGGGCCGAGCCGGCGTGTCCGTATCTCGACAAACATGCGCATCTACTGGGACGAAATACGCGTCGCGGATATCGTGGACGGGGCGCAATCCCAAGTCGAGCTGCGTCCTTCATCCGCCCAGCTGCGAGAGCGCGGCTTCTCGGCGGAGACGACACCGGATGGACGCGAACCCCTGGGCTACGACTACGCTCAAGTCTCCCCCCTCTCTCCGTGGAAGCAGTTTCTCGGAAGCTACACACGCGAGGGTGACGTCTTGGAGTTGCTCGATCGGAGCGACGACCTCTTCGTGATCTCGCGCCCGGGGGATGAGGTTTCCGTCAGCTTCGATGCGAAGGCCCTTCCGGAAATTCCGAGTGGCTGGAAGCGGACCTTCCTGGTGTTCTCCGACGGCTTCAGCAAGGAGATGGACATCAACTCCGCAACCCCCGACGTGCTGGGGCCGCTGCCCTTTCACGGAATGAGCCGGTATCCCTATGCATTTCCTGAGAGGTACCCTTCGACCGAAGAGCGGCTGCGTGTGATGGAGCGCTACAACACACGCGTCGCGAGCTACCCGCTGCTGCGCCTGGAGGCGCAGGCCCGGGGCGCGCACTGAGCTCACGCGCCAAACTCCCCGGCCCCCTCCCGCAAGGCCCGCCTGCGAAGTCGGCGGGCGCCCGCAATAGAATGACCGCCCTCGACATGCAACCCATCCGCTACTCCGTCGCGGCCTGCCAGACAGACCTGCCCAATCCGATCGACCGCGGGAGGATGCGCGCGAACACCGATCGCATGCTGTCGATGATCGATTCGGCGGTGGCCGGCGCCGCGCCGTTCCTGCCCGTGCGCCTTGTGGTATTCCCCGAGTTCGCACATTCAGCGCCGGTGTTCGAGACCGTGGCGGAGCTTATGGAGAAGCTCGCGGTCGAGATCCCGAACGAGCACACGGACCGGATCGCGGCCAAGGCCCGCGAGCGGAATGTCTACGTCCAGACGGGCTCCATGCTGGAACGCGATCCGCGCTGGCCCGGCAGCATCTTCAATGCGACGTGCCTGATTGGACCCGAGGGGATTCTCTACAAATACCGCAAAGTCAATCCGTGGATCCCCTACGAAGTCCACGCGAGCCCCCAGGACCTGCCCGGCTACGACGAGCCTCTGTTCCCGGTGGCCGATACACCGATCGGTCGGATCGGTTGCGCCATCTGCTACGACTGGCTTTTCCCGGAGGCGATGCGGCAGCTGGCGGCGAACGGCGCCGAGGTGATGATCCGCGTGTCGGCGTACATGGATCCCTGGGGCGCCACCGAGCCGATGGACTGGTGGACGATCGTGAATCGCTGCCGTGCGCTCGAGAACACGGCCTACGTGGT
>JANMVV010000305.1:0-33177 GCA_031392925.1 Vicinamibacteria bacterium | reverse complement strand
CTCGGAGCCACGCTCGCAACCGGACACGAAGTACCAAGGAGCCGTCGGCCATAGCTGCTGGAACCCTCACCCAGAGGATCCACCCAACTCCGGTTTCTTCCAACAGTCACGGACGTAGTCCGTGTCCAGCTCGCAATGACGTGGGGCGGCGGGTTACGCTGCTGGAACTTTGGCGGTGGCCAGGGTTCTGCGCTCGCCCACTTGCTGGCGCCAGAGGGCGTAGTAAAGACCCTTGATCGAAAGTAGTTCCTCATGCGCGCCCGACTCCACGATCCGGCCCTGCTCGAGGACGTGAATGGTGTCGGCGTGCATGATGGTGGAGAGGCGATGCGCGATCAGGACGGTCATCACATCCTTGTTCGTGGCCACGTCGCGGATGGTACTTGTGATCTCCTCCTCGGTGATCGAGTCGAGCGATGAGGTGGCTTCGTCGAAGACGAGGAGGCGGGGACGGCGGAGCAGGGCGCGTGCGATGGACAACCGCTGGCGCTCTCCACCTGAGACCTTCACGCCGCCTTCGCCGATCACCGTGTCGAGACCCTTCTCGGCCCGCGCCAGGAGCGAGTCGCAGGCCGCGCGCTTCAACGAGTCGAGACACTCGGCGTCGGTCGCGTCCGGCCTCACGAACTGGAGATTCTCCCGGATGGTGCCGGAAAAGAGCTGCGTCTCCTGGGTCACGAAACCGATCTGCGACCGCAGGTGGGAAAGGTCCACGTCCTTGCCGTCGTTCCCGTTGTAGACAATGCGGCCCGCCTCCGGGCGATAGAGGCCGACCAGGAGCTTGACCAGAGTGGTCTTTCCCGCACCCGACGGGCCGACGAAGGCGATGGTCTTGCCCTTCGACAGACCGAAGGAGACCTCGGAGAGAGCGGGCGAGGCGCCGGTCAGGTGGGTAAAGCTCACCTTCTCGAACTCGAGGCGATCGAGGGTGAAGGGCGGAACCGGATTCAAGGGAGCGGGCTCGCCGGGCAGCTTCATCAGCTTCTCGAACCGGCCCAGCGACACCTCGGCTTCGCGGTACGCGGTGATCACATTGCCGAGTTCCTGCAGCGGGCCGAAGATGAAGAACGAATAGATCCAGAGCGCGAAGAACTGGCCGACCGTGATGGCGCGCGCGTAGATGAGATAGAGCATCAGGAAGAGGATGCTGGTGCGCAGCGCGTTGACCACCGTCCCCTGAATGAACGACAGGCTCCGCAGGTACCGGACTTTCTTGAGTTCGAGCACGAGGATCTTCTGGGTGGTGGCATTGAGCCGTGAGATCTCCTGAGTGGCGAGGCCCAGGCTCTTCACGAGTTCGATGTTGCGCAGGGACTCCGTGGTCGAACCCGCCAGCGCGGTCGTCTCGGCCACGATCTCCTTCTGAACCGTCTTGATCTTCTTCGAGAGCGTCGACACCAGCCCGGCCAGGATCGGGATGGTGAGGAAATAGACGGGCGCGATGATCCAATAGACGCTGAGCGCGTAGATCATCACGAACACCACGCCGATGAGAGTCTGGTACAGGATGTTGACCGCGGTGGAGATGAGCTTCTCGACGTCGGTCCGGACCTTCTGGAGGACTCCCAGGGTCTCGCCGCTGCGCTGGTCTTCGAAGAGCTGATAGGGCAGGTTCAGCGAATGGCGGACGCCGTCCGCGTAGATGGCGGCGCCCACCCGCTGGGTCACCACGTTGATGAAGTAGTCCTGGAAATTCTTGGCCACGCGCGAGACGAAAGCGACGCCCACCGCGGCCGCGAGCAGAGTGAGGACGCCGCGGAAGAACGACCCGCGATCGAGCTCGGCATATTTCGTGGCGTACTCGTCGATCACGTGCCGGAAGATGAGCGGATCAAGGAGGGAGAAGATCTGGTTGATCGCGGCGAGGATCAGCGCGAAAGCCACAATCGCCCGGTGAGGCTTCAGATACGTCCAGAGGATCTGCAAAGTCCGTGGATTGTAGCGTCGCCACCGTGCCCGACCCGCCGTGGTGTCGTAGCCTTGGCCGATGAGATTTGCGGTCATGGGATCCGGAGGAGTTGGGGCCTACTTCGGAGGGCGCCTGGCCCAGGCCGGTCATGACGTCACTCTGGTGGCGCGGGGCGCCCATCTCGCCGCCATTCGGGAGCGAGGCCTGCGCGTCCACAGCACCGAAGGCGACTTCGAGATTCCGAAGGCCAAGGCCACCGACGACCCCTCCACCATCGGCGTGGTCGACGTGGCCCTGCTCGCGGTGAAAACCTGGCAGGTGGCGGAGGCGGCGCCACTCCTCGCTCCCCTGCTCGGGCCCGCAAGCGCGGTGCTCACCCTGCAAAACGGAGTGGAGGCACCGGACGAGGTCGCGAGCGTCTGCGGACGCGAGCGTGTGCTCGCGGGGGTGTGCCGTCTGATGAGTTACGTAGCCGAGCCTGGTGTGATCCGACACGCCGGGGTAAGGCCCAGGGTGGAGTTCGGGGAGTGGGCCGGGGGGACGTCGGCCCGGGCCGAGGCCCTGCAGGCGGCGCTCGACGGGTGCGCGGGGGTCGCTGCCGCGGTCTCGAAGGACATCCGGGTGGCGCTGTGGGAGAAGTTCCTCTTCATCGCTCCCTTCAGCGCGGTGGGGGCGGCCGCCCGGAAGCCCGCAGGGGCCTGGCGTCAGGTGAAGGAAACCCGGGCCCTGCTGGCCGCGGCCATGAACGAGATCGTGGATCTCGCCCGCGCGCGGGGAGTGAGCCTCGCCCCTGAAGCGGTGGATCGAACCCTCAGCTTCGCCGACAAGCTCCCCGAGGACGCGACCGCCTCCATGCAGCGCGACCTGCTCGAAGGCCGGCCCTCCGAACTCGAGGCGCAGACCGGAGCGATCGTTCGCCTGGGCCGGGAAGCGGGCGTGCCCACGCCCGCCAACGCGTTCCTCTACGCGGTCCTCCTTCCATCGGAGCGCCAGGCTCGAGGCCTCTTTTAGGCGGGCGAGAGAAGCCGTATCATTCCGACTTCCCCGCGCACCCAGGCCAACCATCCGTTTATTCAGCGAACGAGGACTTAGTTGAGGATCAAGGGCACATCCATAGCGTCGTTTCTGGGCTTCCTTGAAGCGGAGTACGGCGGTTTGCGTTTGAAGGAGTTCATCGCCACCCTTGAACCGGACCTCCGCAAGAGGTGCGAGGGTCTGGTCCTGGCCTCCGCGTTCTATCCGGTCGAGGAATTGGAGTCGCTCGCCCGGAAGGCCCGGCAGCACTTCGGCGGCGACGAGAGGTTCTACGAGCGCTCGGGCGCCCACAACGCCACCTTCGGCCTCAATGGCGTCCACCGGGCTCTGGTGGCGCGACCCACGCCGCTGGACTTCCTCCGGGCGGCCGAGCGATCCTGGGGCCAGTTCATGGATGAGGGCGGCGTCGACGCGAATCTGGTCGGTGACGGAAAGGTTCGGCTGCGATTCGAGGCCGTCCGCGGCTCCGATGTCCGCTGCCCCCGCACCACCGGCTTTCTCACGCGCTCGCTCGAACTCGTGAACGCGCAGAAGCTCGTGGTCACCAAGATCGCCTGCACCGAAAAGGGCGACGCCTTCTGCGAGTGGAGTGTGGTGTGGGATGCGACCCTGTCGCCGCCCTCTATGAGCCAGACCTCGGCGATCCGGCGACCGATGGCGATCTAGGGGCGAACGCCTACTTCGAATCCTTGCCCGGCTCGAACTCCAGAGACGCGGAGTTGATGCAGTAGCGCATTCCGCCCGCGGCCTTGGGGCCGTCCGGAAAAAGGTGCCCGAGGTGGGTATCGCACTTCGCGCAGTGAACCTCGGTTCTGGTCATCATGAACTTGCGGTCGGTTTCGGTCTCGACGTTCGTCGCGTCCACCGCCCTGGTGAAGCTCGGCCAGCCGGATCCCGAATCGAACTTGTCATTCGCATCGAAGAGCGCGGCGCCGCATCCGATGCAGCGGTACATGCCCTTGTCGTGATTGTCCCAGTAGGCGCCGGTAAAGGCCCGCTCGGTCCCCTTCTCCCGGGCCACGTGAAACTGCTGAGGAGTGAGCATCTTCGCCCACTCTTCGGGAGTTCTTGTGATCTTCTTATCTTCAGCCATGGCGGGAGACTATCGCGCCAGCCTCGCGACCGCCGAACCCCCGGCCGGGGCGAAGATGACCAGGGCCTCGCGGGCGCGCCGCACCGCGTCGATATCGAAGACGAACATGCCACAATTCGGTCCACTCCCCCGAAGCTCCGGGCGGATTCATGGCGAGGAACTCGATGACGAAGACCAGAGACTCCGGGCACACCTCGAGGCGCGGCTTCATCGGAGCGGGCGTCGCGGCGCTGGCCGCGCCAGCTTTGACCGCCGCGGCCCCAGCCGCTCCCGCGCAGGCCCCTCCGGCAGCCGCTACCGGGATCGACGTCTCGACCCTCCGCACCGCGCAGTCCGTGGCCGGAGTTCAGCAGACGGATGAGGCTCTGGGCAAGGCGGCGTCCCTGGTTACCCGATACCGGGCGCACATCGAGACTCTCCGGGGCGTCGAGGTCCCAACCGACGTGGAGCCGGCGTTCTCCTTCAACCCGCGCCGAACGCGGCCGGTGAAGGCCGACCTGAAGGCGCTTCCGAAACCGGCTCCCCCGGCGGCCAGGCGATCAGCGAAGCCGGCCGCACCCTCATCGGAGGCCGATATCGCCTTCGCTCCCATCTCCGAGTTGCAGGCCTGGCTCGCCTCCGGCCAGGTCTCGAGCGAACGGCTGGTTCGGGTCTCACTCGACCGGCTCAAGCAGCACGACGCCGCGCTCTCGTGCGTGGTGACGCTCGCGGACGAGCGCTCTCTCGCCGAAGCGAAACGCGCGGACGCCGACCGACGGAGCGGCCGCCCCGCGAGTCCACTCCACGGAATCCCCTACGGCGCCAAGGACCTCTTCGACTCGGCGGGTATCCGCACTCTGTGGGGCGCCCGGCCGTACCGGAATCGCAAGGTTCCAACTGCGGACGCCAGCGCGATCGCCCGGCTTAAGACCGCGGGCGCGTGCCTCGCGGCCAAGCTCTCCACCGGCGAACTCGCGATCGGCGACGCGTGGTCCGGCGAGCCGCAGTTCCAGGACGGACGACCCCTTTCCGGAACGGGCGACGGGATCAGGGGACGCAAGACGAAAAACCCCTGGGATCCGACCACGGGCGCCAGTGGCTCCTCCGCGGGCCCGGCGGCCGCGGTGGCGGCGGGCCTCGTCCCATTCGCCCTTGGCACCGAGACGGGCGGATCGATCGTTTCGCCGGCCAGCACCTGCGGGGTCGTCGGACTTCGGCCGACCTACGGCCGGGTCAGCCGCCACGGAGTCATGACCCTGCGATGGACTCTCGACAAAGTGGGCGTCATCGCGCGCTCGGTCGCGGATTGCGGGGCCGTGCTTCAGGCCATTCACGGACCCGATGGCCTGGATGGGAGCGTCGCGGAGACTCCTTTCGAATGGACTCCCACGAGCATCCGGGGCGGGCGGCGGATCAGGCTTGGCGTGGTCGAGTCGGAGCTCCTCGACCCCGGCCCGAATGTCGGCGAGAAGGAGCGCGCCGCGTTCTCCCTCGCGCGTCCGGTCTTCGAGGCCGCGGTGGATATCTACCGCAAGCTGGGATTCGAAGTCGTTCCCATCACCCTGCCGCCGTTTCCCGCGGCCTCCCTGTACGCCATCCACAGCGCCGAGGCGGGAGCCATGTTCGACGAGATCACCCGAAGCGGCGCCATCGATGAACTCGAAGGCCAGGGCCCCAATGACCGCTCGAGCCAGCTTCGCGCTTCGCGCTTCATTCCGGCGGTGGAGTACATCCGCGCGCAGCGCGTGCGAACGCTGATGATCGGCGCGGTGGAGCAGTTGTTCGACCGCATCGACGTCTTCCTCGCGCCGCCCTCGTCGGACAGCGTGAACATGACGAATCTCACCGGCCATCCGGCGCTCGTGCTCCCCGCCGGTTTCGTGACTTCCGAGACCGGCATCGACATGCCGCAGAACATCATGCTCACCGGCCCGCTCGACCATGAAGCGACACTGCTCGACGCCGGACTCGCCTTCGAGCGAGAGACTCCCTGGCACACGAGACGGCCGCCCCTGTTCCTGGGCTAGACCTTCGGGCGCAGTTTCGCGAGCCGCCGCTCCGCCTCGGCGAACGTCTCCATCTTCTTGGAGAATGCGAAGCGGATCTGGGTGCGGCCCTTCTCGGGGTCCTGATAGAACGACGACCCCGGCACCACCGCGACGCCGATCTCCTTCACGAGGTACTTCGCGAACTCGACGTCGTGGGTCCAGCCGAGCGGCCGGGTGTCGACGATCGTGTAATAAGCGCCGCTCGGCTTGTAGACGGTGAAGCCGCACGCATCGAGGATCGAAAGCATCCGCGTCCGGCGCTCCGTGTACTCGGCGGCGAGGTCGACGTAGTAGGAATGAGGCAGGGCCAGAGCGATGGCGCCCGCGTCCTGCAGGGGCGCCGCGGCTCCGACGGTGAGGAAGTCGTGAATCTTGCGGATCGCTCCCGTGATCCACTCCGGCGCGATGGTCCAGCCCACGCGCCAGCCGGTCACGCTGTACGTCTTGCTCATGCTGTTGATGGTGATGGTCCGGTCTTTCATCCCTGGGAGCGTCGCCATCGGGATGTGCTCGTGTCCGTCGTAGAGGATGTGCTCGTAGATCTCGTCGGTGACCGCGACCACGTCGAACTCCTGGCACAGTGCCGCGATCAGTTTCAGTTCCTCCCGCGAGAACACCTTCCCGGTGGGATTATGGGGCGAGTTCATGATGATCGCCCGCGTCTTGTTCGAAAAGGCCGCCCGCAGCTCGTCGGGATCGAACGACCAGTCGGGGGTGCGAAGGGTGACGAACTTCGGCACCGCGCCGGCGAGGATCGCGTCCGGCCCGTAGTTCTCATAGAAGGGCTCGAAGGTCACCACCTCGTCGCCGGGATTGAGGAGCGCCATCATGGAAGCGACCATGGCCTCAGTGCCGCCGCAGCACACCGTGACCTCCTTGTCCGCGTCGACCGGCACGCCGTACCAGCGCTCGAACTTCTCCCCAATGGCCCGGCGCAGATTGGGCGCGCCCCAGGTCACCGCGTACTGATTGATGTTCGCGGCGATGGCGTGCATGGCCGCGTTCTTCAGTTCATCGGGGGCGGGGAAATCAGGAAACCCTTGAGAGAGGTTCACGGCGTCGTGCGCGTTCGCGAGACGGGTCATCTCGCGGATCACGGATTCCGTGAAGCGGGCGGCCTTGTCGGATGTGGACCGGTTCATGAGAGCAGGGTTCGTCCTTGGTTGGAAGGTCCGGGGGATTTTAAGGGCCCCGGGGTGGCTGTGGGTTTCGCCGGGGGCCGAGGAGTCGAGGCCGCGGCTGCGGGCGGCGCGGGAGCCGAGGCCTGGGCTTCGGGTTCCTCCTCGGCCGCGAAGAGAGGTTCGTCGCGACGGAGCGGTCGGCTGAGATCGAAGTGACCCGGTTTCGGGGTCTTCCCGTCCACCAGGATCACCACGCGGCGAGCCGCGGTGAAGTTATCGGCGATGGTGGTCACGATCCCCTGGATCACGACTCTCTCCTCCTCCGTTCCGATGCCCCGGCTCGCGTCGAGTTCCGGGGAAAAGTCGATGTACACGGTGCCGCTCGCGGTGTAGGCCACGTCGAGGACGCGCGTGCCCTCGGGCAGAAGCGCGGGCGCATCCGCGGAAGCGACCGCGAGTTCGGACACCGCGGCCCGGATCTGGGGAATGACGCCGCGCACGTAGGGCACTTCCCTCTCAACCGTGCCCAGGCCCGGTTGACCCGGGAGCCGGGTGTGGAGGACCACCTTCAGCATCGAGCCTGGAACCACGGGCTCCGGCGTGCCGCCGACGTTTTGACCCGGGGCCGCGGCCTCCCCCTCCTCCTCGGCGCCCGGGATCTCGCCGCGCAGGATGGTGGACCACCACGGCGAGGTCAGGGGAACGAAGAACATGAAGGTCGCCAGGAACAGGGTCCACCAGGCCCATCGCGGGAAGCCGCGCGGCGACGGCGTCGAGGAGTCGGCGACCATTACGGGTTCGCGCGAAGCGCGGCGATGAACCGGCCCAGCCCCTGGATCAGGGCGTCGGTGAGACGCGCCTGGTGCGCCTCGGAGAAGAGGAGTTTCTCCTCTTCGGGATTGGTGATGAAGCCGACCTCGACCAGAGCCGCAGGCATGGTGGCTCCCACCAGAACGCGGAACGGCGCCTGCTTGACCCCGCGGGAGCGGGAAAGGGCGGCCTGCGAGATTTCACCGTAGATGTTTCCCGCGAGCTTCGACGAGGCATCGAGCTGGGCCGCCTGGGCCATGTCCCAGAGGATGAGCCCCACGTCCTTGTCGTTCGCCGGCGCCTTCTCCATGATGGCGCCCTCCTGCATGGCCAGCCGGCGGGCCTCGTCGTCGGCCGCGGTATAGGAAAGAAAGAAGACCTCGGTGCCGGCGGCGGAGGCGAAGCGTGAGCCGTTCGCGTGGAGGGAGATGAAGATATCCGCGTTGAAGTTGTTCGCGATGGCCGCCCGTTCATCGAGCGCCACCTCGTTATCACCGTCGCGCGTGAGGAAGGCCTGGATCGAAAGCGAGTCCACCGCAGCCGCGCGCAGTCGCCTCGCGAGGGTCAGGGTCAGATCCTTCTCGAAGCGTCCTCCCGGGCCCTGGGCGCCGCCATCCTCGCCGCCATGGCCCGGGTCGATCACGAGCACGATCGGGCGCCGGAAGCCTGAGGCCGGAGCCACGGACGGCCTGAGCAGAGGCGTCGGCGCGGCGCCCGGGGAGCCTGGAATCGGGATCACGCCGGCGAGGGGCGCCACGTCGAAGATCAGCCCCACGTGCTGAGAGTCGCGTTCCGACGTTCGCACCGATGCAAAGCGTTCACCCAGGTCGAAGACGAGCCGGGGCGGGGTCGCCCGCTCGAACCTGACCGAGCCCACGATTCTCCCGGGCAGCGCCTCGGCGATGAAGTCCGTCTCCATCACGTCGGCCTGGAACGTCACCACAACGCGGTTCGGCTCCTTGCGGACGTCGTAGGGAACCGGCTTGCTCAGCTCGACCGTGCTCTCGATGGTGGACGCCGCGACCACGTTCGCGATCTTGAGCCGTGCCGCCTCGTACGCCCCGATGACCAGGGCGCGATAGGCGGCGCGATAGGTGGCGGGCTGTCCGAGAGCCGCGCCAAGGACGGTCGCGGCAGAGGTCGGCGAGACGTAGGTCCTCTCGCCGACCACGCGGACGGGCGCCGCCATCGCTCTCAGCTGCCCGCCCACGCTGAAGAGGCTCTTGCCGTTTTCGAGTGTGACCTCGCGGCCGCCCGACTTGAGCGTCACCTTCGCATCGCGGCCCTGACGGGAGAAAGATACATCCAGACCCTTCGCCGCCTCCTCGAGTGCGATCTCCGGGCCCTTCGGACCTTCGATGACGAGGACCACCGCTCGATGGCCACCGCCGCCCGAAAGGACGACCACCTCGTCCGCGGCTCCGGACGGCTGAATCAAGAGGCCCCCGATCGCCGCCGCGAGAAGGGCGATTCGAGCGTGAGCGGTCAAGGTCTGGCGCTCGTCATGGCGTGAGAGCGATCAGGCGTGGCGATGAACGGTGTCCGGGCTGAACGCGGGAAGGCAGACCGCGATGTACTCGGCGCCGTCCTTCCCGGGCGAGGAATACCGGACCCATTCGCCGCGCTCGGCGATGACGGCCTGGCCCGCGTTCACCTCGAGGGATCCGCCTTCGAAGTCGATCCGGAGCATTCCCTCCAGGACCACGGTGTACTCGTCGAACTGAGGCGTCTGTTTGGGCTCGCTCCAGCCCGAGGGAGACTTCATGTGGGCAACGCTCGCCACGGAGGTGCCGGAATTCACCCGGCCGATGTATTCGCGGATGATTTTCGGCGGCTGCCCGACGGCTTCGATCTGCGTGGGTTTGGCGATCAATCGTGGCATGGTTCGACTGGGTACTCTATCGAAGTTCGCCGGTCGGCACCGAAGCGGCCGGGCCGGCTAGGAGGCCTCGGTTTCGACCGAGGCGCCCAGAGACTTCAGGCGTTCGACCAGGCCCTCGTAGCCCCGCTCGACGGTCTCCAGAGGGGCGATCCGGCTTTCGCCGTCCGCGGCCAGGGCCGCCGCGATGAGAGCCATTCCCGAGCGAATGTCGCGGCTGTCGAGCGAGCGTCCCTTGAGCATCCGCGGCCCGTTGATGAGGATGCGATGCGGGTCGCAAAGGAACAGGTCCGCGCCCATGCCCGAGAGTTGATCGAGGGCGAACAAACGCAGCTCATAGAGCCAGTCGTGGATGAGGGTGGCGCCGGAGGCCTGGGTCGCGAGCACCGTCACCAGGCTCACCATGTCGCTCGGGAAGCCCGGCCAGAGCCCGGTGGTGACGCGATGCGCCGCGCGCATCTGGCTCGGGCGCACTTCCAACTCGTCGCCATCCGTCCGGCAGTGGAGGCCGAACTGACGAAGGACCGCCACCAGGGGCTCGAGGTCCGTTTCGGACGCACCTTGAACGAGGACATGACCGCGCGTCATGGCGCCCACCACCGCGAAGCTCCCCGCCTCGATGAAGTCGCCGGAGATCCGGTGCGTGATGCCGCGGAGCTTCATGGCCCCGGTGATGCGGAGCGTGGGCGAACCGATGCCCGACACCTCCGCCCCCATCTTGGAGAGGAAGCGCGCGAGTTCGCTGACGTGAGGCTCGCAGGCCGCGTGCCGGATCTCGGTGGTGCCACGCGCGAGGGCGGCGGCGAGGAGGGCGGTCTCGGTCGCGGTGACCGAGGCCTCGAGCATGTAGAAGGACGCGGCCTTGAGACCTTCCGGCGATTCGAAGCCGCCCGATCCCAAGGGCCGGGCGCCCAGCGCCTTGAGCGCCGCGTGGTGCTGGTTCAGATTCCGGCGCGATGGAAAGTCGCCGCCGGGCGCGCCCAGGATGGCCTCGCCTTTGCGCGCGAGAAGGGGTCCGAGGAGCAATACCGAACCGCGAAGTCTGGCCACGAGATCCGCGCGCGGCTCCGTCGAGGTGATGGTCTCGGCGCGGATGCGCAGGATCGACGATCCTTCCCACGCGACCCTCGCCCCGAGCTGTCTCAGCAGATCCGCCATGACTTCCACGTCTCGAATCCGCGGGACGTTCTCGAGGACGCACTCCTCGTCGGTGAGCAGACAGGCCGCGATCACGGGTAGCGCGGCGTTCTTGTTCCCGCCCACCCGGACGAGGCCGTTCAGCTGCTTCCCGCCATTCACCACCAGCGTAGTCATTGATTCACTCTCTCAGTCCGTCGCAAAATCCCCAAGTCGCACGATCTCTTCGCGCAACTCGATGCCAAAGGCGTCTCTCACCCGACGCCGGGACTCGTCGATCAGCGCCACCACATCGTGAGCGGTCGCTCCACCTTCATTGACGAAGAAGTTGGCGTGCACCGTGGAAATCCGCGCCCCGCCGCGCCGGGCGCCTTTCAGACCCACGCGATCGACCAGGGCGCCTGCGGAGCAGGGCACACCCTCGGGCAGAAGATGCCGAAGGGCCTCGGGATTCTGAAAGATGCAACCGGCGCTCGGCAGGGCCAGCGGCTGGGTTCGCTTTCTGAAGGTCAGCGATTCCTTGGCGGTGGCACGGAGCCGGGCGGGATCTTCGTCGTGCACCCGGATCTCCACCCAGAGCAGGGCCTCCCCCGTCGTCTGGAGACGGCTCACGTCGTAAGCGAAGCCCAGCCGGCCCACCGGTTCGACTTTCAGGTCGCCCGCCCGGTCCAGAAGGCATGCCCGGGTTACGACCTCGGACATGAGCCGGCCCTGGAAGTGCGCGTTTCCGTAGACCGCGCCGCCGAGCGTTCCCGGCGTCCCCGCCCAGGCCTCGAATCCTCCGAGGCCATGCGCGATGCACCAGCGCACCAGTCCATTCACGGTGACGCCCGCATCCACGCGCACAACGTCCGTGGTCTCTCGCGTGATGCTCCCACCGTGGAAGCGCAGCACCGCCCCGCGCACGCCGGAGTCCGCGACCAGGACGTTCGATCCCCCGCCCAGGAACGTCAGCGGCGCGCCCTCGGCACGAAACTGCGCGCACAGCCGCACCGCGTCGTCGGGAGTGGGCGCTTCGACCAGGACATCGGCGGGGCCGCCGATACCGAACGTGGTGAGCCCGGAGAGGGCGGCGTTCAGGCGCGGCGCGATGGTGTCGTTCACGTCGCTCTTGGGGCTCCTCGGAGGCCGCGATTCTATTCCGGTCGCCTCCGTCGCCCCCTTGCGTGAAATACTCCACGGAATATTTCGCCGAGCCCGCCCGAACCCAGGCCAAGGCAAGGAAGTAGACCAAGAACCAAGGAGAGACGCCATGTTCGGAAAACCCTACTCGCAATACATCCGCTTCCAGACCCCGTTCCTGATCGCCATCGCGCTGGTCGGCCTCATTCGCCTCGCCCTGTCGCTCGCCGGACAGCCCGACTCGATCGCAAAGTTCGCCTCCATGACCGTGGTTGGCTTCGCGGGCATCGTCTACTACGGCGTGCGGGTGCGGCCGAGCGGTTTCGGCAGCTACCGTCACATGCTTCCCCTCATCTTCAATCAGGGCCTGATCGCGAACGGCATCGCGATTCTCGGCATCGGCCTGGCGGTGATGGGAATGCCGAATATCTACGATGTCGCGGAGTTCCGGCCTCCCTTCGCCAGGGAGGCCTCTCCCCTGGCTCACGCCGCCGCTCATCTTTTCCTTGGAACCACTCTGGGCACGCTGGTCGGCTGGATTGTCGGATCTATCGTGATGGCGGTGTTCGGCCGTCCACGGAAATAGCGCCCGGATCTCTTTCGACCGCGGTCGAGATCTGATCTCAGGCAGACAGGCCGGGCGTTACACTGCCCCATTGGAGGTTTCCATGCGATCCCTGATCTTCTCCCTGTTCCTCGCCGGCGCGGCCACAACCTGGGCGCAGGCCCCAACGTCCGCGCCGACCCCGACGCCCCTGGAGCGGCTGAAGGCGTCGATCGAACGAATCACCCGCGGCGCCAACGCGACCTGGGGCATCTACGTGAAATGCCTGGAGACCGGCGAGGAGATCGCGATCAACGCCGATCAGCAGATGGACACCATGAGCGTGATCAAGATTCCCCTCATCGCCGAAGTGTTCGAGCAGATCAAGGCCGGGAAATTCAAGCTCACCGACAAGTACACCCTGACCGCGGAAGACATCCGACCGGGTACGGGGACGCTGCGCAGCATGGACCCGGGCGCGGTGATGACCGTGAAGGATCTCATCACCTACATGATCATCGTCTCCGACAACACCGCCACCGATGTCCTCTACCGGATGGTGGGCGGGCCCGAGGTCGTGACCAGGCGGATGGAGGCCTACGGGCTCAAGGTCACGAAAGCGCCCTGGCCGGCTTCGAAATGGTTCGCGGATCTGCGCGCGGCCGCGAGCGCCGACGAGTTCCATCGTCAGGCGAAGACTCCGTTCGGCCTGTCCTCTCCGCGAGAGATCGGCATCCTGCTCGAACGCATGGAAAAGGGGACGCTGGTCGACGCGGATTCCTCGAAGCTCATGCTTCAGATCATGCGGGGTCAGCTCTATCGGACGCGGATCCCCCGCTTCCTCTCCGGCTGGCGGATTCCCCACAAGACCGGCGACTTCCTCCCCTACATCGGCAACGACGTGGGAGTTCTCGAGGCCCCCGGACGGACGGTGATTCTGTCCGTGTTCACCGCGAATCACTTCGGTTCGGGCGAGGCGCTCGAGGACGCCATCGGCAGGGTCGCCGAACAGGTGGGCGCCTACTTCGCCTATCGGAACTAGCGCGCGAGGGCCAGCGGGTCGATCCCCTGGCCCAGAGTGAACGAGGCGCCCACCGCTGCCACGACCGCGGTCCGCCTCGAAAGATTCGCCAGGTCGCGAAGGCGAAAGGCCGCTTCAACCCCCGTGCAGTGTGCGCCGAGAAGGTGAACGAGCCCGGCCTCCCGGAGCCGCGCCGCGGTCCAGGCCAGATGCTCATCCGTCGCGGCGAAGAGATGAAGCCCGCCGATCACCGCGTGCACCGGCGCGTTTCCTGCCGTTTTGCGGGCGTAGTCGACAATGTTCACGATCCCC
This sequence comes from Vicinamibacteria bacterium, assembly GCA_031392925.1. Lineage (GTDB taxonomy): Bacteria > Acidobacteriota > Vicinamibacteria > Fen-336 > JAGNNV01 > JAGNNV01. The sequence continues at coordinate 19,167 of JANMVV010000305.1, read as the reverse complement.
GCGTGGCCGCATCCGGTAATGACCACCAATCCCTGGGCGGTCTCGATGACGATGGCCGAATCCTCCGCCACCGTGTCCTCGACCAGGGCGCCGCCCGCGCGGACCTTAAGCGAGCCGCTCCAGTTGCGCTCGGAATGAATGCGAGGCACGGGGCCCAAGAACCACACGCCGTTCATCAGCTCCTCGGGCTTCTCGTGCGTCACGAAGGCGCCCCCTGTCGCCTCGTACGCGGACTTGAGGGGCGAGAGGCCATTCGCGTCCTGGCCATCAGCCTGCAGGCGCGGCTCGAAGATGCCCGCGCCCACATGCGCGCGCGACAATGCCGCCGGATTTCGAACCCGCAGCTCCCTGCGCAGGGAGAGCAGCCCTCCGGTGTGATCGGCATGATTGTGGGTGATGACCACTTCCGCGACGTCGGAGAGATCAAGGCCCAGTTCGGCCGCGTTCTTGAGGACGGTCTCCGCGCGCGCGCCCGTGTCGATCAGCAATCGTCGGCCATCCACTTCGACCAGAGCCGCGAAGCCCCACTCTCCAATGCCCTGCGCGCTGCCGGTCAGCATGGTCGAGAGCACCGTGACCTTCAGTTTAGAAACGGGGTGCGCCAGCCGGGCGGTTCCGGCCGGGCCGGCGGCGCCAATCGGATCGGGGGTAGGACACGCGGCCGCGGAGCCTTCGCACGCCATCGTGGTGAACACTTCGCTCTGGACCAGCCAGCGGCCATCGAGCGCTCGCTGCCACTTGGCGGCATAGGCCCCGGAGGCCCGAGCCTTTTCGCCGGCGACGGTGTAGCTCCCTTCCCAGTCGCCGCTCTCCTCGGCGAGTCCCCAGCCTTCATTCACGCGAACCTCTCGAGGCGTCCTCCGGTAGATCACGGTTGGATCGGCCGCGAATCGGGCCGACCACTTCTCGCGCTCGGCCCCGACCCCGTGCGACTGATCGCTCCGTCCGGTGACGACGTGATAGCCCGGCGCGAGAAGCCGCGCTATCGCATCGGCATCACGCCGTGCGATGGCGGTGTTGAACTCCTCCCGTGCGGCGCGGACCGCGGTATCCGCGGAGGCGAGGGTGGCGGCAAGGGTCAGGGCCAGGATCATGCGGCGACGATAACGCGGTCAGGCCCTCGGTAGCCTGCGCCACCCGGACTTCGCGATCTCCAGCACCACCAGGAGGGTGATCCCCGCGCCGATCGAAACCGCAAGATCGTTCGAGTGCAGCGGCCCAAAGCGGAGAAGCGACGTGGCCCCGGGCCACAGAAGAGTCGTGGCGAGCATGAGGGCCACGGCCGGGAGCACTCTTGCAAGCGCGCCGTTTCGGCGCGTCAGCGCCGTGATCAGGGACGCGGAGAACGAGCGATTGACGAAGATGAGACCCACGATGTTCAGGACCAGGGAGAAGAAGGTCAGGGCCCGCACCTCGGTCGCGGGCAGGCCGCGATTCAGAGCGGTGATGTAAATCCCCGCCACCAGCAGGAAGGCCACCACTCCCTGAAGCAGGCTCCAGACGATGAGCGAAGCTCCAAACATGGGCGCCTCCGGATCGCGGGGCTGCCGCCGCATGATGTCCTCCTCGTCGGACTCCGCCTCGAAGACAAGCGAGCAGACGGGATCGATCACCATCTCGAGAAGTGCTATGTGAACCGGGCCGAAGAGAAGGGGCAGCCCGAACGACAGGGGGAGCAGGGCGAGGCCGGCGATGGGAACGTGGACCGCGAAGATGAAGCCCATGGCCTTGCGCAGGTTGTCGTAGATCCGCCGGCCCAGCTGCACCGCCTTCACGATCGAACCGAAATCGTCGTCGAGCAGGACGATCGACGAGGCTTCCCTGGCCACTTCCGTGCCCCGGCCTCCCATGGCGATACCGATATGCGCGGCCTTGAGCGAAGGCGCGTCGTTCACACCGTCGCCGGTCATGGCCACGATCTCGTTGTTCGCCTTCAGGGCCTGGACGATGCGCAGTTTCTGCTCCGGCATGGTGCGCGCGAAGACGGTCGCGGTCCGGAGGCGAAGGGCGAGGGCGCCTTCGCTCAGGCTACCGAGTTCTTCGCCGGTCACGACGTCGTCGGCGCTCAGCCCCGCCTCGCGCGCGATGGCCCGAGCGGTCGCCGGATAGTCGCCGGTAATCATCACCACGCGGATGCCCGCGGATCGACACGCGGCCACCGCGTCGGGAACGCCGGGCCGCAGGGGATCGGCGAGGCCCACGAGTCCGAGAAGTTCGAAATCAAAGTCGCGCTGAGACTCCGGCAGCGCCGTCCCCTTGAAGGAGCCGCGGGCTACCGCCAGCACGCGCATTCCCTCCGCGGCCACGACGTCGACGGCCTTCGCGAGCGCCTCTCGGTCCACCTCGTTCAGATGGCAAAGCTCGGCCACTCCTTCGGGCGCGCCTTTCGCGGCGATCATCAGCTCCGCTCCGGCACCAAAACGTTTCCAGACGTGGGTCATGGCGAGCAGATCGGGCCGCAGTCCGTACTCCCTCACCAGCGCCCAGTCCGCGCCGTGATCGAGATCCGGCAGGCGCTCCCTCCCGAGGGCATGGAACGCCTTCTCCATCGGGTCGCTGGGTTCGCGCGCGCTGCTCAGGACACCGAATTCCGCGATGGCGCGAAAACTCTCGGGCATGAAAGGGGCGGCCACTTCGCCCGGGCGGAACCTCTCCCCGCTCCTGAGGCGGAGCTCGGTGATGGTCATGCGATTCTGGGTGAGCGTCCCCGTCTTGTCCGTGCACAAAACCGTGGCGGAGCCCAGGGTCTCGATGGCGGCGGCCCGCCGGGTCAGGACCCTCGCCTGAGAGATTCGCCACGCCCCCATCGCCATGAATACGGTCAGGACCACCGGGAACTCCTCGGGCAGCATGGACATTCCAAGGGCGATGCCGGCGAGGATTGCGTCGAGCCATCCGCCGCGCAGAGTGCCGTAGAGGATCACCGCGAGAAGGCTGACCCCTGCCCCTACCATCCCGTACACGCGCACGATATGGCGGGTCTGAGCCTGGAGGCGCGGCGGCTCGAGGTCCACGGCGCCGAGACTCTGGCCGATCCGGCCAATCTCACTCAAGGCGCCGGTGGCCGTCACTTCCCCGATGCCGGCGCCGCGGACCACCAGCGAGCCCGAGTACACGAAGGACAGATCGTCGCCGCCCGGCCGGGGCGCTTTCCCAGCGCCTTCTCTCGCGGCGATCTTCCGCACCGGCACCGATTCTCCGGTGAGCAGGGATTCGTCGGTCTGCACGTCGTGACTCTGCACGAGCCGCGCGTCGGCGGGCACCCGGTCCCCTTCGGAAAGCACCATGAAGTCGCCGCGCACTACTTCCCGCCCGGCGATCCGCCTGCGCTCACCATCGCGAATCACCACCGCCCTCGGACTGGTGAGATCGCGAAGCGCCTCGAGGACCTTCTCGGTGCGCCACTCCTGCACCACCGTGATCACCACCGACAGGGTCGCGAAGGCCATGAGAATCAGGGCCTCCCGAAGGTCTCCGAGGACAAGGTAGACCCCTCCCGCGACCAGGAGGAGCGCGAGCATGGGCTCGCGCAGAACTTCGAGAATGATCCGAAACGGCGTACGCCGATCCGGCCGCGGCAGTTCGTTGAAACCCTCGGCGGCGAGCCTCGCTTTCGCCTCTGCTTCGCTGAGGCCGCGGCTCGACGTGGGTGGCAACCGTTGGTTCGGCATGACAACCCCGGGACATCGGGGACGGACGAATGATAGGCGCGCGGTCCGGGTTGCGTTTGAAATCACGATCTCGGACGTAAGGGTTATGACAATATCCGGCAGCGTGACCCGCTCTCCCCTTGAGTCTCATCGAAGCCACGAGACGCTGCTCTCCGGGCTGACGGTCTACCGCGCCCGGCCCGAGTTCGAGCCTGGGTTCTTCCTCCTGGACGGCGACTGCGCCTTCGAAGGGCAGGATATCGAGGCTCGCACTCTTTACTACCTTCCTCCGGGCCGGTCCGAGGGAGAGTTCCGGAGTCGTGAAGGCTCGCGCGTGCTTCTCGTGGGAGGGCCGCCGTTTCCAGAAAAGATCCTCATGTGGTGGAACTTCGTGGCGCGCACCACCGCCGAGATCAAGTCGGCCCGGGCCGACTGGGCGGAGCGCCGTCGCTTCGGGAGCATTCGCCGCCACTCAGGCGAGCGGATCGAGGCTCCGGAGATGATGCGGCTGGCCGCCCCCTGATCCGGCTCCTTCTCACATCTGCGAGACTGTGCGGCGCATGCTCCGTCTCGTTCTGTCCGCCCTCCTCGCCGCCCAGGCGCCCGGTCCCTCGCCGTCGGCAAGCGCCGGCCCGGCCCTGCGGATCGCCGCGGCGTCCGACCTGCGCTTCGCTCTGGATGAAATCTTCACCTCATTCCGCGCCGCGAATCCGAACATCCGGGTGGAGGCGACGTATGGTTCTTCTGGAACTTTCTTCGCGCAAATCAGAGAAGGCGCACCCTTCGATGTGTTCCTGTCCGCCGATTCGGAATACGTGCGGCGCCTGGCCGGCGAGGATCTGAGTGAGGCGCCCTTTCCCTACGCGGTGGGTCGGCTCGCCCTCGTGGTGCGCAAGGACTCCGGCCTCGATCCGAAGGGCCTGGGCGACCTCCTGAAGAGCCCGGCGGTCCGACGGATCGCCATCGCCAACCCCGCCCACGCGCCGTATGGGCGCGCCGCCGAAGCGGCGCTTACGACCTGGCGGGTCCGCGACCTCGTCGCCGCAAAGCTGGTTCTCGGCGACAGCGTCTCCCAGGCCGCGCAGTTCGTCGATTCCGGCGCGGCCCAGGCCGGCCTGGTGGCGCTGGCCCTGGTGAGGGCGAAGTCCGCGGGCCTCGCCTTCGCCGAGGTTCCGGAGAGCGCTCACCCACCCCTCGATCAGGCGGGCGTCATCCTCAAGCGAACCGCGGCCCTCGAAGCCGCGCGCGCGTTTCGGAATTACCTCACCGGCGAGACGGGGCGAACTATCCTGAGTCGATACGGTTTCGGCCTGCCGAAGCGATAGACCACGACCATGGACCTTCTGGCCCTTCGCGTCAGTCTGCTGCTCGCCGCGGCCACTGCGGCCTGCCTGTTGGTCATAGGACTTCCGCTTGGTTACTGGCTCGCCTTCACCCGCTCCCGGCTCCGCGCGATCGTCGAACCGGTCGTGGCCCTGCCCCTGGTCCTGCCTCCAACCGTTCTCGGCTTCTGCGTCCTCCTCGCCCTCGGTCCGCGCTCGCCTCTTGGCCGGGCGATCGAACAGATCACCGGCCACGCCCTCGTCTTCACATTTGGTGGTCTCCTCCTCGCCTCCATCCTCTACAGCCTGCCCTTCGCGGTTCAGCCCTTCGCCACCGCTTTCGCCGGCGTCGACATCCGGCTGCGGGAGGCCGCCTGCTGCCTCGGCGCGTCCCCTCTGGGCACGTTCTTCCGCGTGATCCTGCCGCTCTCACGCCGCGGCGTCCTCGCGGGTGTGATCCTCAGCTTCGCGCATACGCTCGGTGAGTTCGGGGTCGTCCTGATGGTGGGCGGCAACATCCCCGGCGTCACGCGCACCGCGTCGATCGCGATCTACGACAGCGTCCAGGCCCTCGACTACGCGGCCGCCTTCCGCACGTCCGCGGTTCTGGTCGGCCTATCGCTGGTCATTCTCGCCGTCACGTCGCACCTTCTCGGCGGCCTCGTTCTCCAAGGAGCGCGACGCCGATGATCGACATCGCGAAGTCGTTTCCCGGCGGACCGTCGCTCGGTTTCCAGTTGACCCTTCGGACCGCGGGGACGACGGTCCTGTTCGGACCGTCGGGCTCGGGGAAGACCACGCTGCTCCGCATGCTCGCCGGTCTGGACCGGCCCGATCGTGGCCGGATTCAGTTCGGAAGCGCCACGTGGTTCGACAGCGAGACCGGCGCCAACGTCCCGCCGCAGAAACGGCGCGTGGGGTACGTCACGCAGGAGCCCGCCCTCTTCCCGCACCTGAACGTCCTCGACAACGCGGGCTTCGGTGTGCCCGTGCCCGACCGACCCACCCGGGTGCCCAAGATGCTGATCCTGATGGGCATCGCCGACCTCTCCGGGCGATTTCCGCATGAGCTCTCGGGCGGGCAGAGGCAGCGCGTGGCCCTGGCCCGCGCGGTCGCGGCCCGACCGGACATCCTGCTCCTCGACGAGCCGCTCACCGCCCTCGATGCCACCGCCCGCGAGGCCCTGCGACGCGACCTCGGACGGTTCCTTCGCGCCGTCTCCCTGCCGGCAGTCCTGGTCACGCATGACCGCGCCGAAGCGCTGGCCCTGGGCGACGAGGTGGTTCTGATCGCGGATGGGCGCGTGCTGCAGCAGGGCCCCATCCCGGATGTGTTCTCGCGGCCCGTGTCTTTAGAGGCGGCGCGCGTCGTAGGCATCGAGGCGGTGGTTCCCGCGAGGATCACCGGCCGCAGCGAGGGCCTCGTGACCCTGGACGCCGGCGGCGTCACCCTCACTGCCCTCGATCCGGGGACCGAGGTCACTGAAGTGTTCGCGTGCATCCGCGCCGACGAGGTCATTCTCGAGCCGGGGCCGACGCCCACCAGCGCGCGAAATCGTCTCGCCGCCACCGTGACCGCGGTGCATCTGGAAAGCGCGCTCGCCCGCGTGGACCTCGACTGCGGCTTCCCCCTGGCCGCCTTCATCACCCGCGCGGCTCTGCGAGAGTTGGCTCTGCGCGAGGGTTCGCCCGTCACCGCGGTAATCAAGGCCCCAGCCGTCCACCTCGTGCCCCGGCCCGGGGACGCGCGCTGACGGAGCCGGGAATGCGCCTTGGGCGGGCGCGCGGTCATCACGGCGTTGGCGCCGTGGCTCGCAGACTGCCTCAGCATTGACGGGCCGTCCGACGGGCGAATAGAGTCCGGCACCTGTTATCTGGCGCGCCGCGCCGCCAAAGAGGAGTCCCATTCAGATGAAAGCCCACCGCGTTCTCCGAGCCCTCTCCCTTGCCGCCCTGGTAGCCGCCCCAAGCGACGCCCTGGCCCAGGCGCCCGCGGGTCGTCCCAGCGCGGCCAGCCCACCCGCGGCGGGTTCGGGCGCCAAAGCCGGCAAGGAAGCCGATCTCCTGCCCGCCGAGCCCGCGATCTCGCAGCACACGGGGACGTTCAACGGCAGGACTGTCTCGTACACCACCGAAGCCGGCTGGATCCCCATCCGCGACGACGGCAAGGTGGTCGCGAAGATGTTCTACGTGAGCTACACCAAGAATGGCGTCACCGACGTGAGCACGCGCCCCCTCATCATCTCCTTCAACGGCGGCCCCGGCACCGCGTCGGTGTGGATGCACCTGGGCTTCACCGGCCCGCGCCGCGTGACCTATGACGACGACGGCTTCCAGCAGAAGCCGCCCGCGGGCATCGAAGACAATCCCCAGTCGATCCTCGACGCGGCCGACATTGTCTATCTCGATCCCATCGGCACCGGCTTCAGCCGCATGGTCGAGGGCGAGGACCTGCACAAGTTCCACGGCAAGGTCGCCGACATTCAGTCGGTTGGCGACTTCATCCTGACCTATGTGAACAAGAAGGACCGCTGGACCTCGCCGAAGTTCATCATCGGCGAGAGCTACGGCACCACCCGCGCCTCCGGCCTCGTCGCCTCCGTGCAGCAGCGCTTTCAGATGTACATCAACGGCGTGATCCTCGTGTCCGCCACCGAGCTCGACGTCGACCGTGGTCCGGAGATCAACTTCGCCACCGGCATTCCCACCAAGACCGCGACGGCGTGGTACCACAAGCAGCTCCCCGCCGACCTTCAGTCGAAGCCGCTCAAGGCCGTGCTCGCGGAAGCCGAGAACTTCGCGATGAACGAGCTGCTCGTGGCCCTCGGCAAGGGCGATCAGCTCAGCGTCGCCGAGCGCGATGCCGTCGCGGCCAAGGTCGCGCGCTACACCGGACTCAGCAAGGAGTACGTCCTGCAGGCGAACCTCCGCATCGACTTCGCCCGGCATTGGAAGGAGCTCCTCCGCGATCAGCGCTACACCGTCGGCCGCCTCGACACGCGCTACATCGGCATTGACAAGGACGCCGCGGGCGAGCGCCCCGAGTACTCCCCCGAACTCGCGGACTGGAACGGGCCCTTCGGCGCGGCCATCAACAAGTACCTCCGCTCCGAACTCAAGTACAACCCGGACATCCCGTACAACATCTGGGGCAATGTCCGTCCCTGGGCTCAGGACGAAGGCGTCAGCGTCGGCGAGATGCTCCGGACGGCGATGCGCGACAACCCCTATCTCAAGCTGATGGTCACGGGCGGCTACTACGACGCGGCGTGCGACTACTTCAATGCCATGTATACCGTCCACCATCTCCAGCCTGGCGGCGAATTCAAGGACCGTTATCGCTTCGCCTGGTACGAGAGCGGCCACATGATGTATCTCCGCAAGCCCGATCTCAAGAACGCCAACGATGACCTCCGAAGCTTCATCACCTGGGCGCTCGAAGGCGCCAAGGACTATCCGCGAAAGGCGAAGCCCCGGCAGTAGCGGTAAGAGGCTGGACTCGTCCAGGGCGCTCGAGAGATCGGGCGCCCTTTTCTTCGGGACCGGCGAACACGGCCCTGTCGCTAGTAGTGGTAGCGCGCCTGGAGGAAATCGACGCGCCCTTTCCCGACGAGGTACACGAGCCTGTGCTCCTGGGTGATCCGTCTCGACCAGGCACCCGCCGCTTCGTACTTCAAGGACTCCGGCTTTCCGATTCCATCGAAGGGATCGCGCAGCACCGCCTCGACAAGGTCGAGAATCTTCAAGGCCACCCGCCGGTCCGTCGATACCCAATGACGGAGGTCTTCGAGGAATTCCTTCTGAAACCGTCCCTCGAACTCCATGGGCACGGAGACTACAGGCCGGCGACGGAGCGCAGCTGCCGAGGGGTCAGTTTCCGTCCGGTGCCTGCCCGAGCCCGCTTCAGGGCAGCGCTCAAGCGCTTCGCGTTGGCTGAGGAGCGAAGGAGATGCGCCGTCTCGAGAATGCTCGAGAGTTCATCGGCGGCGATCATCGCGACATCGCCGCCATTTCTTCGCTTCACCACGATGGTCTCGCCATCATCGGCCGCCCGATCAAGGAAGACCTTGAAGTTCTGGCGCGCCTCGCTGTAGCTCGCTTCAATCATGGTACAAGGATACTGTACAAGTGCGGGGATCTCAGATACGTTGAAAGAGCCAGAGATCCTGGAATGGATTGCCGAGGGCCCCTTGAGGGATGTGGTCCACAATCGTCAGGGACTTGGGGACAGGGTCCCGCACGTAGGCCTCGGGGTGGTAGGCGCCGCAGACGTTGCTGCCGGGGCGATCCTCGTGGCGGACCACGAGCCCGCCGGATTCGAATTGCGCTCGTTCGTCCGGCGCGAGTTGATCCAGGTACCAGTCACCGTGGGTGGAAAAGACCACCCCTCGAAGGATTTGGCCTCGGCATTGTTGTGGTCCGTGATCACCACGAAACGGGAGCCGGTGGCACGCGCCGCCTGAATCACCTCGCCGGGCGTCCCCCCTCCATCGGAGAACGTGGTGTGGACGTGAACGATCCCGGGGACGCGGGTATAGCCGTCTCCTGGCATCTCGCCCTCGACCTCGAGCGGTTCGTGCTGTCCGAAGCTGATGAAGAAGACGCCGAGCGCCGCGAGTGAGAGGAGCAGGACAAGAAGCGCCAACCGCCGGAGCCGGGTTCGAGAGCCTGAAGCGGTCAAGGAACGAGTCTAGCGGGCGCCTCGACCCGGAGGCTCAGCCGCCGCTCAAGGCCTGGACGATGTGCACCGCATCGTCGGGCCTCAGCTCAAGGGCGAGGTCGTAGACCTGCCTGCCGTTGACGAAGAAGCGCATGTGCGGACGCATCCGCTCCTGCTCGTCGATCACCCGAAAACGCAATCCTGGAAATTGACGATCGAGGTCGAGAAGCACCTCGGCCATGGTGCCGCCCGCGGCCTCGACCCGGTTCGTCTTGGTATACGACAGGAGCGGACTGGGAATCAGAACCTTCATCGCAGGAGGGCGGTCTCGACCGCGTAGATCTCGGGCAGATGTCCCGCGAGGCACGACCATTTCTCGCCCTCGTCGCGGCTCATCCACACTTCGCCGCTCGTCGTGCCGAAGTACAGGCCCACGGGATCGCGCAAGTCCGCGGCCATGGCCTGTCGCTTCACGGTCCACCAGGCGTCCTTCGGGGGGAGGCCCCGATCGAGTCGCTTCCAGGTCTTCCCCGCGTTGCGAGTCACGTACGCCCCGGGCTTGCCGCCCGGTGAGGTGCGCGGCCACACGGTGGTCCCGTCCATCGGGAAGACCCACGCGGTGCTTGCGTCGTACGGATGCACCACGATCGGGAAGCCGATATCCCCCACTTTCGAGGGCATGGCCCTGCCGATGCGCGTCCACGTCGTCGAAGGCCGGTCAAGCCTGTAGATGCCGCAGTGATTCTGCTGATAGAGGCGATCCGGGTTGCTCGGACAGAGCACCACGCAATGGGGATCGTGGTACGTGAGGACCGAGGCATCGAGGCCCTCCACCACCTCCATGCCCGCAACGAGGGGCGTGAACGACTTCCCGCCGTTTCTGGTCTCGTGAACGCCGCCGCTTGACATGGCGAAGTACAGATGCTTCGGGTCGCGCGGGTCGACGATGATCGAGTGCATCTTCGGTCCGTCGGGCGTGCCGTCCTGCTGCGCGCCCATCCACACCCGGTACTGTGCGTCGTCGTTGATGATCGAGAACGGTTCCCAGGTGACGCCGCCATCCTCGGACCGGAACAGGCCCTGCGGCGACGTGCCCGCGTACCAGACATTCGGCTCACCGCCGTGCGCGGGGGTCAGCCAGAAGGTGTGGTCCACCGAACGCGCGGGAGCCGCCGAACCCTCTGCCGGCTTCGCGAACGCCGGCGGTTTCGCGGCTTCCTTCCAGGTGCGGCCGAAGTCGGTGGAGCGAAAGACGGTCGGGCCAAGATGCCCGGTCTTCGCCGCGGCGAGCAGTGTGCGGCCGTCCCGCGGGTCGAGAACCATGTGCTGCACGATGTGACCGAGAAAGTGCGGTCCGCTGGAGCGCCAGGTTCTTCGGGCCGGATCGCCGTGATAGAGCCACGCTCCTTTGCGCGTGGCGACAAGAACGACGACGCCACGCGCGGACACTCCGCGGGCCCTGGTCTTCGATCGAGGCGCCGTCTCTTTTTTCCGAGACGCGAGCTTCCGGGAGGATTTCGCCATGGGGGGCTCCTTCTTATGGGAACTAGTCTGCCACAGGCGCTACGTCCCGCGGCCTGCGCAATCCCATTCGGTAGAGTGCAGCTGACTCGTATGCAGGCCACGACGATTGGAATCGATCTCGGCGGCACCAAGATGCTGCTGCTGGGCGGAGACGCCGAGGAGAGGTCTGAAACCGGCCCCGGGTTCTCCCCCGCCACTCTCGAGGCCCGGCTCCGCGCATTCCTGGCCCGGCACGACTTAAGCATCTCCGGGATCGGCATCGCGGTCCCCGGGCTCGTCGACTTGTCGGGCCGGATCAGCGCCTGCGACGTTCTGCCCCGCCTCGCCGGCTGGAGTGCTCAGGCCGCGTTCGCTGATCTCGGCGGCAAGATCGCGGTCGCGAACGACGTGAAGGCGGCACTCGCGGAGGAGATGCACGACGCGGCTCCGGGAGCGACGGTGGGCGTGGTCATGGCGGGCACGGCCATCGGCGCGGCCTTCATCACCGAAGGCCGGCCGCTGCTGGGCGCGAGCGGATGGGCCGGTGAACTCGGCTACATGCCGGTATTCATCGACGGGGAGGTCAAGCGGCTGGACGAGCTCGCCGGCGGCTCCTTCATCGCGGCAAGCCTGGGGATTTCCTCCGCCGAACTCGCGCGACGCGCAACCGCGCGTGATGCCTCCGCCCTCCAGGCCATTCGGAAGGGCGGTTTTGCGTTGGGCATAGGCCTCGCCTCTGTCATCAACCTTCTGAATCCGTCCCGGCTGGCGGTAGGCGGAGGCGCGCTTTCCCTTCCCGGCTATTGGGAGGCGGCCAGGGACGCCACGGCCCGGCACAGCATCCCGGAGATCTCCCACGCATGCCGCCTCTACCGGGTTCGGGCGGGCGCGCGGGTCGCGGCCCTTGGGGCCATTCGCCTGGCCTCGGTGTGAGCGGATATCATCCTCAGGTCACTGGGGAGTAGCCGCTCTTCTCCTGAAGAGGCCTGCGTCAACACACTTGGCCCGCGAGGGTCGTGGCGCAGGCGGGGAGAAGCGACGTAGTCATTGCCTCCCGAACGGCCGGGGAGAACACCGTGGAAGCCTTCTTCGTATCGACCGGCATCGTCGCCCTGGCGGAAATCGGCGACAAGACCCAGTTGCTCGCCTTCATCCTGGCCGCGAAGTTCCGCAAGCCCGTGCCGATCATCCTCGGCATCCTGGCCGCCACCCTCGCGAACCACGGCTTCGCGGGCGCGCTCGGCTCCTGGATCACTTCTCTGCTCGGCCCCGAGATCCTGCGGTGGGTCCTGGGGATCTCATTCATCGGCATGGCGATCTGGACGCTCATTCCCGACGAGTTCGACGAGAAGGACGCGAAGATCGAGCGCTTCGGGGTTTTCGGAACGACGCTCGTCGCCTTCTTCATGGCAGAGATGGGCGACAAGACTCAGGTCGCGACGATCGCCCTCGCCGCTCAGTATCACTCGTTCTTCTCCGTCGTGTCGGGCACGACGCTGGGGATGATGATCGCGAACGTCCCGGCCGTCCTGCTCGGCGATCGAATCGCCGGCCGGATGCCCGTCAAGATCGTCCATCGGATCGCCGCCGCGATCTTCGCCATCCTCGGCGTCCTGACCCTCGCGGGCGCCGGCCAGCGCTTCGGTTTCTAGCCTGCCCCGCCGCCAAGCATCCAGGCGGGTATGTTCCGCTGCGCATGGAGAACTCGCCAGACGTCGATGTGATCGATGCGTTCAACGTAGAAGATGAGATAGGGGTACCGCTTCAGCGGCCACGAACGGAGTCCCGGCAGATTCAACTCGTGCCCATAGCGTTGCGACCCGGTCCCCGGATGGCGACCGATGTGATCGAACGCCAGTTCCAACGCCCGGATGAATCCGAGGGCCACCTCCCGGGATGCCTCGACCGAATAGTGAGCAACCGCTTCCTCGATGTCCCGATTCGCGAGCGCCCGAGGGACGACCGGCTGAACCATCAACTCCGTGGACGAGGACTGGCGCTCCGGCCCGCCCTGCGCCTGAGACGCTCGAAGTAGGCAGGGCCGATGGGCTCCGCAGCCGCAGACGAGGCGCCCTCCAGCAGCAGGCCGCGCAATTGCAGCCGATCCTGGTCCATGCGAATCAACTCCCGGACGTACTCGCTGGAGGTGCTGTACCCCCGCTGATTGACCTGTTCGTCAACGAACGCTTTCAGCCCCTCGGGCAGCGAGATATTCATCGTGCTCATGAAACGGGATCCTAACTACCTTGGCAAACTTTGGCAACAAAGCACGAGCCGGCTAGCGTGGGTCGAGCTTTCTCCCGGCGTCCAGCCCATCAAAGTTCATCATCGCGTTGAAGACCAGGAAGTAGCTGCCCTTGGTTTCACCGCGCCAGATCGGGTTGTTCGAGAACGCAACGACATGCCCCTTGTCGAGCGGGACATCCACCACGGCAGGGTGCTGCGCGATCTCGCTGCCGTTCTCGGCCAGACCCGAGACCAGGAGATCCTTGCTGTCGGCATAGCGAAGAATGACCCGCGGGCGCGCGCCCGGAGGGATCACGTTGATGCCGTTGCGCAACTGCTCGTCGGTCACCGGCATCGCCTGCCACGCGTCGACCTTGGGCTCCGCAGGCGGCTCCACGTCCGTTCGCCCCTGCGGAGTGTCGCGATCGTCGGCCTGGCCGCGTCCGGTCGGCCGGGTTCCACCATCGTCAGGCCCGAGACGCCGGCCTCCCCGGCCGCCGAAGATGTTCGAGAGATTGAAAATCGGTCCGTTGTCGCACCAGATGGCGAGGCCGTCATTGAAGCCGTACGCGATCGGACTCGCCCCGTCGACCATTTTCGAGCGCACCACGCTGCCCACGATCTTCAATTTCTGCCGCGCCGCGACCGAGAGACCCGGCGTGAAACCGGTGCCGACCGCGAACTCCGCGGTGTCCATCGTGGTGATCAGCAGGCCCCCTTTGCGCACGAAGTCCTGGAGGTGCTGGACGCCAATCCAGCCGAGACCCGGTCGCATGTCGTCGGTCTGATCTTCCGAGCCGAGATTCGGAGTCTCCGGCGTCTTCTTCCAGGGCAGAGGATTGCCCCACATCGGCATGCCATTCACGATTGTCTCCGTGCCGCGGCCTACGGGCGGGAACAGGATCACGTCGTACTTGGCGTTGAGGTTCTGGTCGGTGGCCACCTGCTGCGTGCTGATGTAGCTGAACGGGACCTGCGCGAGGTCGAACGCCTGTCGCCACCAGCCTTCGGTCTGGGTCGTCGCCCAGGTGTGCAGGATCGCGACCCGCGGAGCGCGGGCGGGATGCGTCTTCACCGAGGGCGCAGCCGCGACCGCGCTCACCTGGAGGCCCAGCTCGGCCGCGGCCTTCTGAATCTCGGTGGCGTCGACGTTCTTCACGATGAAGGAGCCGCGCGCGAATTTCCGGCCCGCGGCTTCGAACGGCTCCTCGGCGGCCTCGAAGGATCCGTCCTCGAACCTGTAGCGAAGCGTCGCGAGAGCGATGTCCGCGTTGTGATTGACGAGGAAGACCGAGCCAGTGTCCGTGACCCCGCCCTTCACCCGGACCTCGCCGGGAACCTTCGCGACCGGAGCATCGAGCACCTTGGTGTCGACCACGCGGGCCGCCTGGACGTTGTACAGCTCGGGAAACGTCCAGCCGGTGTCGTCGTACGGCGTCTTCTGCGGATCGTTCGGGCTCCAGTACTGATAGTCGAGCAGAGCGTCGGCGATGCGGCTGTAGGGCTGGTCCATGCGGACGATGTACGAGCCCGCCGGGAAGGTGCGGGTCGTGTTCTTCGGAGGCTCAGGCGTCTTGGGAGATTCAGGGGTCTTGTCTTCTCCACCCGACGCATTGCCCTCTCGCGCTGGCGCCTTCTTCGCGGGCAGGGTGACGGTGAACTCCGAGGTGGCGCGCGAAATCTCGACGCCCTGCTTTTGCAGCGTCCGAAGCAGATCGGCCTGAGCGCCCGGGCGCGGATCGTCTCCCGGCAGGACGTAGGCCGCAGGACCTTCCGTCTTCGCCTTCAGGATGGCGCGCTTGCTCTTCGTGTAGAAGTTGCGAAGAAAGAGCCGGTTGTTGGCCGCAAAGTAGTGAAGCGAGGTCAGCAGGCCCGTCTGCTGGTAATTGTTGTTGTTCCTCTGCGACCACATCGCCTTCGCGAGAGGCGGATTCTGCTTGTACCAGGTCCGCGCGTAGTCGTTCGGCTGAAGGGTGCGCTCCACCGTGTCGGCGCCGCCGTTACCGAACGTTTCATACAGGCGGCTGATGCCGTTGTGCATCGCGGCCACGAACATCAAATAGCCGGGCGACCAGGTGTCGAAGTTCCCGTGCGCGAACACGCCGGGCATGCCGAACTTGGTCATCTCGGAGACGTTGTTCCAGCCGATCATCTGCCACTCGTCGGCGAGGATGGGGTCGATCCACGCGTTGTAGGGACCGTCACCGATGGTGTTGTCGTACAGGTAGGGCACGGACTCGTGCAGATCGTGAAGGACCTGGGGATGCCATTTTATGTAGGCGTTGACGATGTTCTCCGTGAGCTTCAAGGTGACGCCCATGGCATCGCGGTTGTTGTCGTGGGCCACGTACTTGCCCCAGTACACGAGCCCCGGCCAGTTCTGGCCCGGGTGCGCGAGGTGCCACTTGTAGACATCGACCATCTTGTCGCGCCCGTCCACCTCGACCACCGGCGTGATGAGAGTGATCAGGTTGTTGCGGATCGATTTGATGTATTCGTGGTCATCAACCGCCAGCCGGTAGGCCAGCTCCATGAGTGCCGTCGGCGAGCCGGTTTCCGGCGAGTGGATGGTCCCCGTGACGTAGTAGATGGGGGTCGCGCTGTTGATGAGGGGCTCGGCCTTCGCGTCGTCCATGTTGAGCGTGCGCGGGTCGGCGAGGCTCGCGAGTTTGGCGCCGTTCTCATCGAGTTTCGCGATCAGGGCCTCCGAGGCGATGGCGACCGCGATCATCTCGCGGCCCTCCTCGGTCTTTCCGATGGAGAAGACCTTCACGCGCGGGCTCGCCTTCTCGAGCATGCGCATGTACTGGTACACCTCCTCGGCATACGGCAGCTTGCCCGGGGCGCCCGCGATGTCGCCGATCACGGCTTTGGGCGTGGGCACGTTCTTCGACGCGGGGAGATAGTCGACGAGCGGCGAAAGAAAGACGGGGAGGGTCGTGTATTCCTTGATCTTCTTCGTGTATTCCTCGTCGATGGCGATCTTCGGGTCGCGCACGAACGGCTGCGACGGCTGCGCCATCGCTCCGGAGGCGATAGCCGAGAAGGCGGCGGCAAGCAGAACCCGCCGAGCGGGCGCAATGAAGGTCATCATGGTCGGGGATCTTATTCGCGATCCCGACAGCCAATCGGCAATTCGAACGGTTTGCGGAGATGAATAGACTTGCGGCGAAATGGATCTCACGGTCGCCGACGGCCTCATGGCCTTCGCCTGCGCGATGGCGGAGCCCTCCAGCCCTTGAGATCCTTCATTCCCGGCTCACCGGTGGAAGGTCTTGCGTATAACGTCTACCAATGAATTTCGAACCAGGAAAGAAGGCACGTGGGACACGGTCGGCCGAGTCGTGGCTGGTCAGCGCGGGCCGGGAAAACCGGCCCGGCGCGCCGCTCAATGTGCCGCTCGTGCCCGCTTCGAACTTTGTTCTCGGCGCGGCGCGCGCTTACTCGCGTGACGACGGAACCCCGACGTGGGAGGCGCTCGAAGAAATCGTTGGCGGTCTGGAGGGCGGCGAGACGGTCGCGTTCGCCTCGGGCATGGCGGGCATCGCCGCCGTGTTCGATCAACTTCAGAGGGGCTCCATGGTCGCCCTTCCCGACGACTGTTACCAGGGCGTCGCTGGCCTCGCCGCCCGGGGGGAAGCCCGCGGCCGCTGGAGGGTCCAACGCATCGCGGTGGACGACACCGGCGGATGGATTCGAGCCTGTGCCGAGACTGACTTGATCTGGCTGGAGTCTCCGTCAAATCCGCTCCTGGTGGTTGCGGACCTCGTCGCGATCTGTGCCGCTCCGCGGAAGCGTGGGAGCCTGCTCGGGGTCGATAACACGTTCGCCACGCCCTTGAACCAGCGTCCACTGGAACTCGGCGCCGATGTGTCGTTTCAGTCGGCGACGAAGTATCTCGGCGGGCACTCGGACCTTCTCTGCGGCGTCGTCACGGTGCGTAGCGAGGAACTGGGCCGTGCGCTCCGGCAGACCCGCGAGCTGGCGGGCGCCACACCGGGCGCATTGGAAGCCTTCCTGGCGGTCCGGGGTTCTCGAACGCTGGCCCTGAGGCTCGAGCGCGCCCAGCAGACCGCCGGCTATCTCGCCGAACGGTTGGCCGCCCATCCGTGCGTCTCACTCACCCGCTACCCGGGATTGTCCACTCACCCGACGCATCTTGTCGCGCGCCAGCAGTTGAAAGGGTTCGGCACCATCATCTCGTTCGACGTGCGGGGCGGGGCGTCCGCCGCCAACTCTGTCTGCTCGAACCTCGAGCTGATTCAACACGCCACCAGCCTCGGCGCCGTCGAGTCCACGATTGAGCGCAGGGCAGGTATCCCTGGCCAGGAGCACCTTCCTCCGTCACTGTTGAGACTGAGCGTCGGCATCGAGAATGCCCTGGAGCTTTGGGCCGACCTCGATCGGGCCCTTGGGGATGCAGCGTCGAAGTACCGTGGATAGACGCCCTCGCGCTCAGTTCCCCGGGCGCTCGGTGGGCGCCTTCTCGCCAGGACCGGGAAGCGCCGCCTTCCGCCTCAATCCCCTCTCTTCCTCCAGGATCGAGCCCAGGTCCTTGTAGGCGTAGATCACGGGTGTGTTGTTTTGCATCAGCCCTCCCGTGTCGGCGGTGGGGCCGTAGTTGCTGTGGACGTCGCGATTGAACATGCGCAGCAGGGCCATCTGCTGACCGCGATGGTGGGCGGTATGCGCGATCCTTCGAGTCATGATCCAGGCCCGCGATCGCCTCACCTCGAAGAAATCCGCTTCTTCCTCCCACCAGCCCTCGCCCTCTTTCCTGAGGGCTTCGAGCCTCTTCGTCGCGTTCTCGGCGTACGCCTTCATGAACGAGATCCGCGTTTCCTCCGCGGGCAGCGGATGGTCGGTCACCGCGATTCCGAACATTCTGGAGAACCAGAGATGTTCGCTCACGTTCTGGTGAACCATGTGGTCGAGCAGATTGCGGCCTCTCGCGTCCGTTGGATGGGGCCGGGTGCGCAGGTCCATATCCTCGAACATGGCTCAGACGCTCAGCACCTTCTCGATCTCGGTCCGGTAGGTATCGATCAGGAATTCATAGCGCATGAACGCCGCCTTCCGAATCATCCCCTATTGGGGCCTCGTGCACTCCGGTTCGCGAACCGCGTGCCTTTCAGTGCCAGGCTTCGGCCTGCGGGCCGGTTCAACGCGCCGTCTCCGGGCGGACACCCGAGGGTTCCCGATACGGTCGGCGAAGGCGATAGAGCGCGAGTCGCTTCGTGATGTCTTCGGCCAGGGCGCGGGAGTGGGCCGAGGCGAGTGCCACCGCCGTCTCCGCCGTGGTCGTGGCCCGGTCCCAATCGCCGGCTGCGGCATATGCCGCGGCCAGGGTATCGAGGACAACCGCGTCCCGTCGCGAGGTCAGTTCCGCGGCGCGTTCGGCCAGGCGAACCGCCTGGCCGGGGTCGCGGACCCTGGCCTCGGTGTGCGTGGCCAGAATCCACGCGATCTCACTCATGGGCGCGGCCCAGTCCGGCCGGCGCGAGAGCGCGGCCTTGAAGTGCGCGAGCGCCTGGTCGCGTTCGCCCATCAGCCGCAAAGCAACCCCCAGGTTGTTGTGCGCCTCCTCGTAGTCTGCCTCTATCCGGAGAGCCTCGCGGAACTCCGAGACCGCCTCGGCGAGGCGACCCTGGGACCCGAGGGCGCGGCCCAGGTTGTTGTGGGCGGCGGCGAGCCGGGGATTGATGGCGAGGGCCCGGCGATAGTGCAGCACGGCTTCGTCGAGGTCCCCTTGCTGCTTGAGCGCGCGTCCCAGGTTGAGGTGAGCACGCGCGAGCGCCGGATCGAG
>JANMVV010000283.1:0-3525 GCA_031392925.1 Vicinamibacteria bacterium | reverse complement strand
GTAGTCGGCCCAGTCCGCGCGCTTGCCCCACGCGGCCGCATCGACGTCGCCTTTCGCGTTCAAGAGGTGTCCGGCTCCGGGGAGGTCTTTGCCTTCGTACTTGTGCGGCAGGGTCATCCATTGGGCGACGCGGATGGACATCGCGCCTTCCTTGCTGTCGCCCATGACGAGCGGCGTGTCGGGCAGCGCGTGGATGGTCACGTCGTAGTCGAGCATGCGCGTCGTCGCGGTTCCGTGGAAGCGGATCGTGGTTTCATCGGTGGCGATGAGCTTGCCGTCGGGTGAGACCCAGCGGTTGCGTGTGAGCAGGACACCCACGTCCCCGCTCTTCGTCTCGATGAGGCCGTCGTGAACCGTGCTGCCCTTCGGCAGGTTGCCGCCGGCCGTGCCCTCGTTCCAGAAGTCGATCTTGTTGGCGTCGCCGTGCGCGAACATGAGCGCGCGATGGTGCGGGTGGTCGACGTCCTCGCCGGGCGTGTTACCCATCGGAAAGTTGCGCGAGAGCGGTGTGCCGTCGGCCGCGAGCACGGGATAGCAGTAGGGCCGCGAGGCTCCCTTGAAGATGTACTCGGTGAAAAGCTTGCCGCCGATCTCCACTCTCACGCGGTCGTCGAGCCGGGTGAGTTTGACCGGGGACGCGGTTTCGGCGCGCACGCCCACCGCCAAACTGGTGAGGATGAGAAGGCAGGAAGCGGAGGTGAATTTCATTCCGTGGCCTGGGACTTCGGGGTCAGCGGCGTGTAGTAGTTAATGAGCATGCAGGTAGCTGGCGTTGCGTCGACGTTGCGCAGGCGGGTGACGGCATTGGCGGCGAAAAACATGACGGAGCCCGGACCGACGGTCCGGCAGCCAACATTGTAGGTAGTTTCATAGGAAAGGTGGATGAGCGGCGGGATTTCGATTCATCGAACCAAAGCTATTGGAACTCCGCTCGGACTTCCATAGCACTAAAGCGATCGCGAACTCTCAGCCAGACTGCACCCTCGACCTGTCGCCAGCCCGGGCCCCGCTCGTCGTCCGTCTTCAGGAGTGGGACTTCAACACCGTCCACGAACACACGCCGCGCGTTCACGCCCTCGATCCGCAGCACCAGGTCTCGAGCGGGAGGCCGATACGTCCCTTCGGGCGCGCCAACGCGCACAATCGCTCCGCTCGCGCCACGTTGCTGCTCGAAGGAGCGGCGCATCGACCCACCGCGCTCGTAGGCGAAGCTCTCACCGTCGTCCTCGTACAGGGTTGCCTGCGAAGTGGCAGCCGGATAGGCCGACACGATCAACGGTTGGCCCGGCATCTCACCGGTGTTCTGCACCACCGGCTGGCGGAAGACGAAGGCTCCGGCTCGCGCGAAGATGGGCACGGACTCCATCGTGACGGGCACCCGCAACTTCCTCCCGCCCTCGAGCCTTCGCCCGGTCCAGAAGTCGAACCAGTCCCCCTTGGGCAGGTAGACCTCCCGATCGGTCACGCCCTCGCGCAACACCGGAGCGACAAGCAGGTCGCTCCCCCAGAGGAACTCGTCGTCGAGGCTCCAGGTCGCGGGGTCCTCGGGATACTCGAACAGGAGCGGCCGCAGTACCGGCGCTCCCGTGGTGCTCGCTTCCTGGAGGAGGTTGTACAGATGCGGCAGGAGTTCGTATCGCAGCTCGATGGCGCGGCGATTCAGATCCTCGTGGCGCGTGCCGAAGGACCACGGCTCCTGCTCGGGCGTGCCGAACGTGGTGTGCGTGCGCATGAACGGATAGAAGACTCCCATCTGCATCCAGCGCGTGAACAACTCGGCCGAGGGCGCCTCCGCGAACCCGCCGATGTCGGCGCCGACGAACGGAAAGCCCGACAGGCCGAGATTGGCGAACATGGGGATGGTGGTGCGCAAGTCACCCCAATCGGAGACGTTGTCGCCCGGCCAGAGGGCGGAATAGCGCTGCCCGCCCGCGTAGGTCGCTCGGGTCAAGACGAAGGGCCGGTGGTCGGGGCGCAACCGGCGCAACCCTTCGTGGGTCGCGCGGCTCATCAGCATGCCGTAGACGTTGTGAATCTCGCGGTGGTCGGTTGAAAGGCCCTCTCCGTCGAACCGGACATCGAAGGGCATGGTGCCGGTGTCATCGGCGGTAAAGACCGCGGGCTCGTCCATGTCGTTCCAGATGCCGGCAACACCCTGGTCGAGCAGAGGCTTGTACAGCCCGCCCCACCCCTCGCGGGTCGCCGGCTTGCTGAAGTCAGGGAAGACACTAGGGGCCGGATTGCGTTCGGCGTGCGAGGGCCAGACTGAAGCCTCGTAGATGGTCCCGTCGGGATTCTTGACGAAGTGATTGCCGGCAAGCCCCGTGTCGTAAGGCGCCCAGCCCGGCTGCTTCTTCGGGTGGGGATCGACGATGGTCACGACCTTGAAGCCCTGCTTGCCGAGATCGCCGATCAGCCTCGCCGGGTCTGGGAACCTCTGGAGGTCCCAGGTGAACGGGTTGAAGCCGTCGAGGTAGTGGATGTCGAGCCAGAGCACGTCGGCGGGGATGCGCTTGGCTCGAAAGGTGTCGGCCAGGAGCCGGACCCGCGACTCGGGATAGTAGCTGTAGCGGCACTGGTTGTAGCCGAGCGCCCAGCGGGGCGGCAAGGGCATCCGCCCGGTGAGCGATGTATAGCGTTCGACCACCTGCCTCGGAGTGGGACCGTCGATGAAGTAGTAGTTGAGTTCTCCCCCTTCGGCCCCGAACGAGAGCAGACGTTGCGACTCCCGGCCGATCTCGAAAAGGCTGCGATGAGTGTTGTCGAAGAAGATCCCGTGCGCGCGGCCGTTGCGCATCACCATGTAGAAGGGGAAGGTCGCGTAGATGGGGTCCGTATCGGCCCCGTACGCGAAGGTGTCGCTGTTCCACATTACATAGGAGTAGCCGCCCAGTTTGCGTCCGCGTTTGTTGAGGCGGCCCGTCTTCTCGCCGAGGCCGTAGACCTGCTCGTCGTCGCGCAGCCGCTTCCACACGCGCACCGTCCCATCGACGAAGCCGATCCCGCGCGCCGCGTCGTCCTCGTCAAGGCTCTCGCCGCCCGCCGTCGCGAAAGCCACGCGAAGAGGATCATGCCGTACCGTCACCTGGAGCGCGGATGTGCGGATGAGCGTGCGATCCGCCTTCACCTCAAAGGTGGCCTGCGAGTCCCCGGGGAGACGGCCGACCACGGCGTAGGAATGGTCGCGTCCCAACTCGGGCCGCGGCACGAAGCGCACGCGCACGATCTCCGGCGACAGCACGGACAGAGCCAGCACGCCTTGCGAGTTTCGCCAGGTCAGGGTCTGTCCCTCGCGGGTGGGCACCGGCATCTTGCCCAGGGACGCCCAGCCGGCCCCGGCGGCCTGGGGCAAGAAGAGGATCAGCAGGGCGGAGCGCCAGGTCATTCTGAGTGCGTCGATGTTAGGCGATCCCGGCAAGGCTGGCCCTCGGTTGGCTCTGGCAAGATTCGCGGGCATGACGCGGTTCGCGAATCATGGCAACGCGGGCCGTGGGTAGGGCTTGCTCTCGGGGGTCAGGCTCCTCA
>JANMVV010000275.1:0-2613 GCA_031392925.1 Vicinamibacteria bacterium | reverse complement strand
CGTTGATCTCGACGAGGTCGTAGCTCGAAGCGGCCTTGCCGCCGGTCTTTCCCTCGAGGTTCCGGATCGCGTCGAGGGGCGCGAGCATGACCCACTCCGGCGCCCGACCTCCCGTCGCGTATCCCGTGATGCGAGCGAGCGGCTGGATCCCTCGCTTCTTCGCCGCATCGGCCGACATGACCACGAGCGCGGCGCCGCCATCGTTGAGGCCAGGCGCGTTTCCGGCCGTGACGCTCCCGTCCTTGCCGAAGGAAGGCGGCAGCGCCGCGAGCGCCTCGAGGGTCGAGTCGGGGCGCAGGTGGTCGTCTTTCTCGACGCGCACGGTCTTGCGTCCGGTCTTGACCTCCACCGGCACGACTTCCTCCGACAGGCGACACGCCTCCCAGGCTTGCGCCGCGCGTTGCTGCGAGGAAAGCGCGTAGGCATCCTGCTCCGCGCGCGAGATCCCGTACTTCGCCGCGACCCGGTCGGACGTCTGGGCCATGTAGAGGCCGCAGTAGGAGTCGAGCAGGGCGACCATCAGCGAGTCCTCGAGCTGCCCCTGGCCGAAGCGCAGGCCCTTGCGCGCGCCGCGGATGACGTGGGGCGCCTGGGTCATGTTCTCCATGCCGCCCGCCACCGTCACTTCGGCCTCGCCGAGGAGCATGAGCTGGGACGCGGAGATCACGGACTGGATACCCGAACCGCACAGGCGATTCACGGTCAGCGCGGGGGTCTCGATTGGGAGTCCCGCCTTCAATGCCGAGTGCCGCGCGCCGTACATCCCGTCCGCCGATGTCTGCATCGCGTTTCCCATCACCACCTGCTCCACTTCGGCCGCGGGAACGCCCGATCGCTCCAACGCCGCCTTGATCGCGTGGGCGCCCAGGGAGTTCGCGTTGATGTCCTTGAAGTGACCGACGTATTCGGCCATGGCGGTTCGTGCGCCGCCCAGGATGAAGATGTCTTTCGTGGCTTTGATGGTGGGGCTCCTTGTGGGGGTTTTCGCGCGCGATTCTACCCCGCGGCTGCTTGACGCCCCGTGAATTGCGGGCGTAGCGTGCGATCAAGATGACCTTCATTTCCAGTTCACGCGCATTCATCTCCATAGCACTCGCGGCCGGGGCCTTCCCGGCCTGCACTGCGGGCGTCGTCCCCACCGTCATTCCGTCCTCTTCGAATTCGTCCGTGCCTGCGGGGGGCGACACCGTGTTCCTCAGCTCCGATGCCTGGTCGGCCAAGCCCGGCACCTTCTTCGAGCTGTTTTCGGTGGGCGCCAGCTCCCAGCCCACCCGCCTCACGAACTGCACGGGTTGCCAGACCCTGAGCGCCTCGCCCTCGCTGGACCGCAACCGCGTGGCGGTTCGCCGGGTCACCACCGACGCGAACAAGGACGGCCGGCTCGACGAATTCGATCGCGTGACCCTCCTGCTCGTGGACCTGGCGCGCCAGATCGAGGGCCCGTTCCTGCCCGCCGGCTGGACCACCAGCAGCGTCGACTGGGCTTCGGACGGCACCTTCCTCATCCACACGTCCTCGCCGGATGGACGCCCGGACGGCTTGTACACCATTGACGCCAACGGGCAGAACAATCAGCTCATCATCTCCGACCCCGGCGTGAGGGTTCGCGGCGGCCGGATCCATCCGGCCAGAACCCGCGCGGTCTTCGAGCGCATCGCCTCGACGGGCGTGGGAAAGAGCGAGATCTGGAGCGGCAATTCGAATTCCGCACAAGCCAGGCTCACGGACAGCGGCATCACCGGCGACCTGCTCCCGAACACGCTCTACCTCGTGGGCTCGGACGCCGGCCCCGACTACTCGCCGGACGGCGCGAGCGTGGTATTCCGCCGCCTGACCTCGACCTCGGTCACCGGGGGGGCGTGGGACATCCTCGTCGTCTCCGCCGCGGGCGGCACGCCGACGGTCATTGCCTCCGGGCCTCGGTTCCGCTCCGACCCGGACTGGAGCAAGGACGGCATTGTGTTCTCTGAGTCGAACCCAACCACGGGCGGCACCGATGTCGTGGTCATCGACCCGGCGACCGGCGCTCGCCGGGTTTTGCAGTCATTCGCAAGCGGCTACAAAGCGGCGGCGCCCCGGTGGATCGCCGGAGTCGCCGGATAGGGTTCCTGAAAATCGTTCGGCCCTCGAGCCGTCGCCTGGCGACCCGTCGTTGACCGATCTGGTGAGCCGAATCTGCGAGACTCCGGCACGGCGGACCTGAGGCGGCGACGACGACGCTTAGGCGTCTCCGAACATCTCCGGGTCGTACGCGACGATGCGACCCATGACCGCAGAGGCCGCGACGGTGAGGGGCGAGGCGAGGTACAACGCTCCCGGCCCGGACCGGTTCTGGTAGTTGCGGTTGATCGCGGAGACCGTGACCTGCTGCTTGTTCTCCGAGATCCCGGGGCCGCACCCGATGCAGGCGCCGCAGCCGGGCTTGATCACCCTCACTCCCGTCTTCGCGAAGACATCGAGATAGCCCTTCGCGGTCGCGTAGGCCTCGACCGACTCCGATCCGAACTGGATGAAGAAGTTCACGTTCTCCGCCACGCGCTTTCCCGCGGCCAGAGCGCGGGTCATGACCCGGGCGTACATGTCGAGATCCTCCTCCTTCCCCGCCGTGCACGA
>JANMVV010000231.1:0-2713 GCA_031392925.1 Vicinamibacteria bacterium | reverse complement strand
CCTGGAACAGAGCCACCGCGGAGACGGCGAACCGCAGATAGCCCGCCACTACGGCGCTGATACTCCTCAGCATCGTCCCAGCCCTCCCCTTACAACCGTACGTACTCGTACTCGAAGGGCAGGCCCTTGATTCCCGACTTCGGCTTGCCGAGCCAGTTCGCGATCTTGCCGGGCTCGGTGATCGGCTGCATGAGCGATCTCACGTAGTCGCGGTCGGCTTCGCTCGGGATCCACTGATCCTTAAGCTTGTCGTACTCGCTCTGACTCAACAGCCGACCGTCAGGTGAGAACGGCATGTTCGCGTACAGGCCGATGTGACGATGGAAGCGCTTCGACGGCAGAGCGAACCGGAACGCGATGTCCGCCTCGGCGAGACGCTTGTTCCAGCGATCGACGCCGCGCTGACAGTCGTCCGCGTACTCGTCGCGCAGAACTTCGTTCATGGCGTTGCGAAGCGGGACGTCGTCCTCGACCATCGCGCCGTCCTTCATGAGCGACATGCGGTAGGTGCCGCCGAGGGCCTTGTGGTCCTCGTAGGTCGACTCCTTGGCTCTTCCCTTGAGCCCGGCCGCGAAGTACGACGCGGCGTTACTCGAGACTTCGGAGCCGAACAGATCGAGAGAGAGCGTGTACCAGAGGTTCAGGTGCTTCTGGATCATCTCGAGGGGGACGCCGCCCTGGGCGCGCGCATCGCCGTTGGGGTCGAGCTTCATGAGTTCGGCGGTGCGGGCGACCACGCGCTCGACTCCGCTCTCGCCCACGAACATGTGATGCGCCTCCTCGGTCAGCATGAACCGCGTGGTGCGCGACAGGGGATCGAACCCGGACTCGGCCAGGGCGAGGAGCTGGTACTTGCCGTCGCGGTCGGTGAACATGGTGAACATGAAGAAGTCGAGCCAGTTGTCGATGGGCGCGTTGAAAGCGCCCAGAATCCTCGGCTTGTCGGCATTGCCGCTGCGACGTTGAAGCAGCTCCTCGGCTTCCTCACGGCCGTCGCGACCGAAGTAGCTGTGAAGGAGATAGACCATCGCCCACAGGTGGCGGCCTTCCTCGACGTTCACCTGGAAGAGATTGCGCAGGTCATAGAGCGAGGGCGCGGTGAGACCGAGCAGACGCTGCTGCTCGACGCTCGCGGGCTCGGTGTCGCCCTGGGTCACGATCAGGCGGCGCAGGGTGTTGCGATGCTCGCCCGGAACGACATCCCAGATCGGCGCGCCGATGTTGTCGCCGAAGCCGATGGTGCGGTCCTTGATGGGATCGGCGAGGAAGATCCCCCAGCGGTAGTCGGGCATCTGCACGTAGTCGAAGTTCGCCCAGCCTTCGGCGTCGACGCTGATCGCGGTGCGGAGCCACACATCCTTCTCCTGGAACCCGGCCGGTCCCATGTCCTTCCACCAGGCGATGTAGTTCGGCTGCCACTCTTCGAGCGCGCGCTGAAGCTTCTTATCGCTCCCGAGGGCAACGTTGTTCGGGATCCTGGCTTCGAGGTCGATGTTCGACATGGGTTTCCTTATTTGTCTCGGTAGTTGAGGGGCGGCTTCTGGTCGGCGGGGACGCGCGAGCGGTACTCGAAGCCGGCGCGGCGCTGGTCGAAGCTCGCGCGCGCGGCCTTGACCAGGGAGGGGTCGGTGAAAAGATCCATCGCGGAGAGAGCCAGGGTCTTCGCCGCGACCATCATGCCCTTGCGGCCGATGGAGCCGCCGGCGCACGCGGCCGACTGCCAGCTGTGACCGGGAGTGCCGGGCACGAAGGTCGCCGCGGAAAGCTGCGACATCGGGACCTGCCAGCTCACGTCGCCCGCGTCGGTGGAACCGGAGCCCACCTCGGCGCGCGGCGCCTGGATCTCGGCCTCGCTGCCGAGGGGAAGCGGATTTTCGGAGGCGGAGAACGACTTCGCGAGGGTCGCCGCGAACGACTTTTCCTCCGGTGTGTAGTTGACCCCGCCGACCCGATGAAGGTTCTTGTCGGTCAGGGCCGCGAGAGCGTCATTCGGAAGAGTGTTGTAGACGCTGTTGATGAGCTCCATTTCCATGGTGGTCTCGGTGGCGAGCGCACCCGCCTGTGCGATCTTCACGATGCGCTCCCACACGTTGTCGAGAGTCGGCATGTGCGAGTGACGCGCGTACACGTAGATCTCCGCAAACGCGGGGACCACGTTCGGGGCCTCGCCGCCCTTGGTGATCACGTAGTGCATGCGCGTCTCCTGGGGCACGTGCTCGCGCAGGAACTCGATGCCCATGCCGGTGAGCATCACCGCGTCGAGAGCGGAACGGCCCTTGTCCGGCGCGCCCGCGGCGTGCGCCGCGACCCCGCGGAACCGGAACTTCGCGGAGATGTTCGCAAGGGTCGTGCCGACCCCCGCCTGGTTGCGGTCGCCCGGATGCCACGAGAGCATCACGTCGACGTCCTTCATCAGGCCGGCGCGCGCCACGTAGATTTTGCCGCCGCCGCCTTCTTCCGCGGGCGTGCCGTAGAGACGAATCGTGCCGGGGAGCTTGCGCGCCACGAGTTCATCCCTGGTCGCGATGGCCGCGGCCACCGACGCGGTGCCCAGGAGGTTGTGACCGCAGCCGTGGCCGGGATCGCCCTCGACCCGCGCCTTCTTCTCCGGCGTGTCGAACTGGGAGAGGCCGGGCAGCGCGTCGTACTCGGCCATGATGCCGATGATCGGCTTGCCGCTGCCCCACGATGCCACGAACGCGGTGGGCATTCC
>JANMVV010000205.1:0-3476 GCA_031392925.1 Vicinamibacteria bacterium | reverse complement strand
GGCAGCACTTCGGCAAGTGCCTCGTCGATGCCGAGTTGCCGAGCAACCGCTTCAGCCGTGCTGCGCGAATCCCCGGTGAGCATCACGACTCGTATGCCAGATCGCTTGAGTGTCGCAATCGCTTCCGGTGTGCTTTCTTTGATAGGGTCCGCGACCGCCGCAATTCCTGCTGCAGCACCGTTCACGGCGAAGAACACCACAGTCTTGGCTTCCGCACGCCAGACCTCAGCACGCGCCTCCCAAGGCTGTGTATCGATGCCGCGCTGAGTGAGAAAGCTGTGGCTTCCTACGAGGACGGTCTTGCCATCGATATCGGCCTGCACGCCGAGGCCGTTCACGGCGTCGAATGCTCCAGCCGACGCTAGTGTCAGGCCGCGTGCCTTGGCGCTCTCGACGATCGCGAGCCCTATGGGGTGCTCGGAAAGCTGTTCCACTGCTGCGACGAGCGCAAGCGCTTCATGTTCTGGAATGCCCTCCGCGACAAAATCAGTCAGCGCGGGGTGCCCGAGGGTCAGTGTACCGGTCTTGTCGACTACCAATGTGTCGATGTCACGCATGCGTTCGATCGCCTCGGCATTCCGGAACAGGATGCCCGCGCGAGCAGCTTGCCCCATGGCGACGGTCATCGAAATGGGCGTCGCAAGACCGACAGCACAGGGACAGGCAATAATCAACACGGCAATCGCGTTCAGAAACGCGTACGCGAATTTCGGCTCGGGGCCGAAGAACCACCAAGTAATCGCCGTTGCGATGGCGGTGACCACTACGATTTGTA
This sequence comes from Vicinamibacteria bacterium, assembly GCA_031392925.1. Classification (GTDB taxonomy): domain Bacteria; phylum Acidobacteriota; class Vicinamibacteria; order Fen-336; family JAGNNV01; genus JAGNNV01. The sequence continues at coordinate 2,701 of JANMVV010000205.1, read as the reverse complement.
CGAAGTACGCCGCAATGCTATCGGCGAGGCGCTGGATCGGCGCGCGCGTGCGCTGTGCCTCTCCCACCATGTGCACGATACGCGCCAGCAGCGTATCCGAGCCCACACGCTCGGCACGGATAACCAACGAGCCGTTGCCGTTCACTGTTGCACCGGTGACCGTATCGCCCACTGCTTTGGCCACCGGCATGGGCTCGCCAGTGATCATGGATTCGTCCACTCTACTGGTACCTTCGAGGACTGTGCCATCCACCGGCACCTTCTCGCCCGGCTTTACACGCAGCCGGTTGCCAACAGTGACTTGCTCCAACGGCACTTGTTCCTCGGTGCCGTCGTCGCGCACACGCCAGGCGAGGTTAGGCGCGAGCTTCAGCAATTGCTGGATTGCCTGGCTGGTCTGACCCATCGCTCGCACCTGCAGAAAGTCGCCTAGTATCACCAGGGTCACGATCACCGCAGCGGCTTCGAAATACGTCCCTACTGCACCGTCGTGTTCGCGGAACGCTTGCGGAAACAGGCCAGGTACAAACACTGCGGCCAAGCTGAACAGGTAGGCAAGCCCCACCCCCAGCCCGATCAAAGAGTACATGTTGAGCGCAGCATGAGTGAGCGACAGCCAGAACTTGCGCAGGATCGGCCACCCGACCCACAGTACGACCGGCGTGGCCAGCACAAACTCGACCCAGCCGCGTGGCCGTGGCTGAAGGCCAAACGGGTCCTGGATGCCGATCATCGGCGACATCGCGAGCACCACTAGCGGGATTGAAAACGCGACTCCGATCCACAGCCGCCGTTGAAGATCGCGCAGTTCGGCATCGTCACCCTCTCCCGTACCGGCGAGTGGCACCAACGCCATGCCGCAGAGCGGACAATCGCCAGGTGCGTTGCGCACGATTTCCGGGTGCATCGGGCAGGTATAGCTGGTACCCGGCGGCACCGCGCCTGCAACGACAGCCATGTCATGGACGTGACCCGGAGGCTCCTTCGTCGTGCGAGCAGAGTGATGCACGTGCCCAGGGTGCCCTGAATCCCCAGCGGGAGGCCGTGGGCCGGCGTACGCGGACGGGTTGGCCTCGAATTTCTGCTTGCAACCGGCGGAGCAGAAGGAATACTTGCGACCCTCGTACACGCTGCTGCTGGCCGCAGTCGGTTCGTCGACCGGCATGCCACACACCGGATCAGTGGCCATCGCCTTACCTCGGCTCCGTTATCGCTTTTCCTGAGCCAAACCTGGGAAAGAACGCAGGCGTATTCGCCTCGTAGCGAGTGTACGCATCCCCGAATTCCGTGCGCGCATCCCGCTCTTCCCGCCGCGCGAGATGCACATACATAAACATCAGGATCGGGAACATCGCGAGTGTGACCAGCGTCGGCCACTGAAACAAAAACCCGGTCATGATCAGAATGAAGCCCGCGTACTGGGGGTGCCTCACCCGCGCGTAAGGTCCGGTTGTCGCAAGCCTGTGATGGCGCTGTGCCTCATAGAGTACCTTCCAGGCCGAGGCAAGCAGCCAGAAGCCTGCCACCATCAGAATGTTGCTGACGATATGAAAAGGCCCGAAATGAGGGTTTGTTTTCCAGCCGAATATCGTTTCGAGCAGGTGCCCCGCATCGTGCGACATCCAATCGATGCCAGGAAAGCGCGTTGACAGCCAGCCCGACAACAAGTAGATCGTCAGCGGGAAGCCATACATTTCAGTAAACAGTGCAATTAGAAAAGCCGAGAACGCGCCAAAGGAACGCCAGTCACGCGACGATTGGGGTTTGGCAAAGCTGAAGGCGAAGATCATGAACACCAATGAATTGATGATCACCAGCGACCATAGTCCATAGGCGGGTTCAGTGGTGGGATCCATCTTCTTTGGCCTTGGTTGTTTCGTCCGATGCGTCACTCGACCCGTGGCTTCCATGGCCATGGCCGCCGTGCATGAACAGGTGTATCAAAGGGCAGGCTAGCAAGAGCAAATAGGGCCACCAATAGGACACCCAGCCGGTGAGGTGCGCCCTATGCTCGGTAACCAGGAAATACGCGCCGATGAGCAAGAAGACGATCAAGGCCATGTTCGCCTTGGACTTCATCGCGCCATCGTTGTTCGATTCACGCTTGTGTTCCATAAGGACTCTGTGGTCTATCTGGAGCAAGCTCGGCAAGGTTGCTCGACTCACCCCTGTCTTGTTCAGCAACAGTGATACCGGAAAGACCGGCAGAGGGGTCTATTACGCACCCCGTATGATTCCATGCGCTTAAGCAAGCCAGCACGACGCATCAAACCTCATAGTTCGATGGCGGTGAGGCATTTCGGGTCAGTCTCCGTATCGATATCTGTCCCGAAGTGCGTCACACCTCTCAAGACAGCACAGGTGATCGATCCCGCCCATTCCAGCAGCATGACTCCAGAAAACCTGTCTCTACCTGGAAAAGCAGAATCTCGTAGTACGGGCCCATCAAAGCTTAGTTGGCCCATTGGTGGCGTACCTACTGGACCATGCCGTGCGGACGCATCGCGCGCGGTTCTGTGGCCAACGCATCGGCTTCGTCCGCCGCCTTCTTGGAATTTTGGGCAATCGCGCGGCAGGGCTGATGAGAATCGTCAGCGTAGGGATCAGCGTCATCGGCTTCACCGCTCGGTGACCGTCTGGCCCTGCGCGTCCATGTCGCGTTTCATACGAGCGACGATAGGACTATTCGCGCCATTCCGTC
>JANMVV010000154.1:0-2538 GCA_031392925.1 Vicinamibacteria bacterium | reverse complement strand
TTGAAGAGGAACCAGCCTGGAACCGCCATGGTGCTGTAGGTGTAGCGGTGACGCTTTCCCGCGTAGTGCTGATTGATGGTGCCGAACTCGAGGAATCTCTCGTCGTGCCGGTGCTCGCTGGTCTTGCCGGTCTTGAGGTTGAACCGCCACCGGTGCAAATGCGGCTTGAAGCTGTGCTCGTCCAGGTAGGCCATCATGTGATCGAAGCCTTCGGGCGCATCCTTCAAAGGCGGAGGCGTCGGGTCTTCCTGGAAGTAGCCGTCCATGACGATCTCATCACCCTCCTCGAAGGCGTTGAGGAAATGCAGGACGTAGGTGGGCTCCGCCTCGAACCAGCGGATCTCTGACACCGCGCCGTGCCGGGGAAGGATGGCGAAGCGCGTCTTCATGCTTCGGTCCATCTTCACCGCGTGGATGTTCCGCGCCAGCAGTTTCGCCTCCCAGAAGAGCGGGAAGTCGTTCAGAATCGAGTAGTGCTCGGAGAAGCACATGTCGTGGGGGAGGCGCGGCCCGGGCAGTTCGATGGGCACGTAGTGGACGAGCTTGCCGTGGCCGTCGACCACGCCATAGTGCATATAGGGCGCGTGCGTCGAGTAGTTGAAGAACATGAGTTCTTCCTTCGGCACATCGACCTTTGGGTGGGCGGAGATGCCGTCGAGGGGCACCCAGCCGGCGATGCCGAGATCCTCGAGCGTCGAAGGGTCGAGACAGTAGGCCTCGCCGCACTGGTAGAACGTCGAGAGGGCGATGTTCCGGTGGACGATCACATCGGTGCTGGAGGAATCCTTGAGCCCGCCGTGGGCGCCGAAGCCCGGGCGTTTGGAGGTTCCCCAGGGATCGGCCAGGCCGCCCCAGAGAGAGGCGTTCGCCTCCTGTTCCGCCTCGAAGCCGCGCGTCCGCACGAACCGGTTCCGATACGAAACCTTGCCGCGTTCGAAGTCGATCTGGTGCATCATGCCGTCGCCGTCGAAGGGGTGAAAGCGGCCGAGGGGCTCGTGGATCTGGCTCTCGGTGTTGCGCAGGTAGATCCCGTCGATATCGCTCGGAAGCCGGCCTGCGACAACGTCGAGGTCGAACGCATCGACCTCCTCGAACTGGGGCGTCCAGGCTCCGTTGAGGTAGGGATGGGTCGACGGCTCGAGGGTGGAGCGGATGGGAGGGAGTTTGTTGACTCTCATGGGTTCTCTTTCTACTTCCCGGTGCGGATCGACGTGCTCTTGAGCATGCGGGCGTAACGGCGCTCCTGGCCCTTGGGATCGAGGGCCAGGCCGGCCCGGACTTCGATGGCCATGGCATCCGTGTCCATCTCATCGATGCCATGCTTGATGGCCTTGAGGCCCGCACGCGCGATGTCCTCCGGAGTTTCCTTCGAGCCCGCGACGTGCGATGCCATACGGGTATCGACCGAGCCCACGATGAGAGCGATCACCTGCGTGCCCTGGTCGGCAAGCTCGGCGCGCACGGCGGTGGAGAGCGAGCGGGCCGCGGCCTTCGAAGGCGGATAGCCGCCCATCACCGGGAGGTTCACGAGAGCGGCCGCGGACAGGACGTTCACGATCGCGCCCCCTCCGTTGCGCGCGAGCACGGGAGCGAAGGCGCGGCACATGGCGAGGACGCCGAAGTAGTTAACCTCCATCTCCTCGCGCGCTCCGCTCATGTCGGGCGCGCCCATGAGCAGCCGGTTGGTGAAAGCCCCGGAGTTGTTCACGAGGAGGTTCACGTCGGCGCACGCGGCCGCCGCCGCCGCCACCTCCGCGGCGTCGGTGACATCGAGTTCGATCGCCTCGCAGCGGCCGGGGAACTCCGTGACCAGCGCAGCCGCGGCTGCCGGATCCCGGGACCCCGCGTAGACCTTGCGCGCGCCCGAATCGAGCAGGACGCGCACGAACCCTTCCCCGATGCCGCGATTCCCGCCGGTGACGAGAGCGACGCAGCCGTTGATGTCCATGAGGGCTCCTGGTTCAGTCGCGGTAGAGGATGTCGTGGGGACGTTTGGCGCCGCGCACGAGCAGAGTGGGATCGGGCACCATCAGCCCGCGGCCCCAGGTCTCGCGCATCGGCATTTCGTGATTCCACTCGAAACAGAGGCGGCGCTCGCTGATGGCCCAGCGCCCGTCATGCCTCTCGAAACGATCCACCGCCCTGGCCAGAGTCAGCGTATCAAACTTCTCCCCGTCCTTCTTCATGCGCGCGAAGGTGAGGATGCACGCCTCCACGCGCGCCGCGTCGGGGCTCGCGAACTCCACGAGAACGTTGGTGACGAGATGATTGAGGATGCCCGCCTTGGGAAGAATGCCCGCGATCTGATCGACGTAGCCGCGCGCCGTGCCTTTGAAGACGCCGCCATGGTCCTCGGTGGCGTCATCGTGATAGCAGCCACGGAGCAGATCGACATCGGCGCGATCGACGGCGCGGCTGTAGCGCACCAGCACGTCCTCGATCTGCTGCCGGTCCAGGAGTTGCTGGAAGGCTTCCGGAATCGCGGGAGTGGTCATGGGTGGAAGCTCCTGTTCGGGGATCTAGTCGGCGGGCAGGACG
>JANMVV010000451.1:0-11633 GCA_031392925.1 Vicinamibacteria bacterium | reverse complement strand
CTCATCGGCCTGCAGCGGCCGACCAGCGTCACCCGGGTCCTGCCCAAGGGCTTCGTGGCCGGGGTCGAGGCCGACCTCCTCGATCAGGAGGGGCTCAAGGAGGCGGTGAGAGAGGCCAGGCCCGACTCGATCATCCATCTCGCCGGACAGAGCAGCGTCCACGAGTCGTACCGCAATCCAGGCGGCACCCTGCTCGCCAATGTCCTCGGGACCCAGCATCTGCTCTTCGCCGCGGAGAAGGCCCAGGTACGCCGGGTTCTGGTGGTCGGTTCGGCCGATGAATACGGCGACACCAGGCCGGAGGATGGGCCGCTGCGCGAGGATCGACCCCTGGCGCCGCTCTCGCCCTACGCGGTGAGCCGGGTCGCGCAGGGCGCTCTGTGCTCGGAGTTCGCCCGTCGGAAGACGGTCGAGATCGTGCGCACGCGAACCTTCCCGCACACCGGAAAGCGGCGGGGCGCCGTCTTCGCGGAGAGCTCGTTCGCGCGGCAACTGGCCGAGATCGAACTGGAGCGCGCCGCACCCGTGATTCAGGTGGGCAACCTCGATGCGATCCGCGACTTCTCCGACGTGCGTGAAGTCATCCAGGCCTATCTGCTCCTGCTGGAACGCGGAAAGAGTGGCGCCGTCTACAACGTCTGTTCGGGAAAAGGCGTCGCCATGCGCGAGATCCTGGCCGCACTCGTGGCTCTCTCCACCGTGGAGGTGCAGATTCACGTCGATCCTTCGCGCCTCCGGCCCTCCGACCTGCCCGTCCTCGTCGGGGATCCATCGCGGCTTCGCGAGGCCACGGGCTTCGCGCCCTCAGGGGTGCTGGACCGAGCCCTCGCGGATCTGCTTCTCGACTGGCGCGCCGCGGTGGCGCGGGGACAGAAGATGGAGGCGCGGCACTCGTGAAAGTCCTGGTCACGGGAGGCGCCGGGTTCCTGGGCGGCCGCATTGTCAAGGCCCTGCTTGCGAAAGGGCATGACGTCGTCCTCCTGGTTCGTGGTGGTCCTCGGCCGGGCCTTCCGGAGAGGGCCTCGATCGTCGACGGAGACATCCGCGATGCCGACCTGTTCGTGAAAGCTGCCGAAGGCTGCGACGCGATCATCCACACCGCGGCCATGGTGAAGATCTGGAGTCCGCGGCTCCAGGACTTCGATGACATCAACGTGGGCGGAATCAGGAACGCCATCGCCGCCGCGCGCGCGCGCCGCGTCAGGCTCGTCTACACGTCCTCCTTTTTCGCGGTGGGACCCACCGGCAGCTCGCCCGCCGACGAGTCTCAGAGCCACCCTGGAAACTACGGAAACGACTACGAGCGCACCAAGGCCCTGGCCGGCGAGGTCGCGCGGGCCTACGCCCGCGAGGGCGGGGACATCGTGATCCTGTACCCGGGCGTGGTGTACGGGCCGGGCGAACTCACCGACGGCAATCTCGTCGCGAAGCTCCTGGCCGACCAGATGAACGGCAGGCTTCCCGGCATCGTCGGCCCCGGAGATCGCTTGTGGAGCTACGCCTTCGTGGACGATGTGGCGGAAGCTCACCTGGTGGCCCTTGAACGGGGCGGTAAGGGCGAGCGGTATCTCCTCGCCGGCGCGAACGCGACCTTGAACGAAGTCTTCGCCATCGCCTCGAAGCGCGCGGGCCGCGATCTCACGCCACGCCGTCTTCCCTTCGGTCTGGCGCGCGTGATCGGGCGGGCCATGTGGATCTGGGCGGACATCACCGGCAAGATGCCCGATCTCACCCATCAGGCCGTGGGCATCTTCGAGAAGAACTGGGCGTATCGAAGCGACAAGGCGGTCCGCGAGCTCGCCTACCGCGCGCGCGCGCTCGAGGAGGGCATCGGCCTGACCGTCGACTGGCTGATCGAAGAGGGTCACGCGCCGTGAGCAGGAAAGGAAGGCATTCCGCGAAAGAGAAGCACGCGGAAGCACGGCCTTCGCCAAGCGTTCCCCTTGGCGAACTAAAGCGGAAGATCGTCCACATCGGCGTCGGAAGCTTCGCGCTCGCCCTGCGCTTCCTGACTCCGCTTCAGGCCGCCCTGTGCGCGGTCGCGGCCTTCGTCTTCAACTGGCAGATCCTGCCCCGAATCGGCGGCAAGTCGATGTGGCGCTCCGGTGAACTGGTGAAGGGCCGGGCTCGCGGCATCCTGATCTATCCCCTCTCGGTGCTCGGCCTGGTTCTCATCTTCCACGATCGCCTCTGGATGGCAGCCGCGATCTGGGGCCTGCTCGCTCTCGGCGACGGCATGGCCTCGATCGTCGGCCAGGCCCTTCGCGGACCGAGCGTCCCCTGGAACGATTCGAAGGGGTGGCTCGGGTTCATCGCCTTCGTTCTCTTCGGAACGCTGGGGGCTTTCGGCCTGGCGGTCTGGACCAAGCCCGATCTGGATCCGGCGGGGATCTTCGGCGTGGTCCTGGCCCTTTCGTTCCTCACCGCCCTGGTCGAATCGATGGACACCACCCTCGATGACAATTTCACCGTTCCCCTGGCCGGCGCGATCCTTCTTCCCCTTCTCTTCGCTCTTCGGAGTCCGGGCGCCAATGCGTTCGGTCTCGAAGTCCGGGTCGCGCAAGGCCTCATCGTGAACACCCTCTTCGCCTGGCTCGCCATGCGATCGAAATCGATCGACACCATGGGCGCCGTGTCGGCGGTCCTCATCGGAACCGTCATCACCGCCTCCTTCGGCCTGCCGGGCTTCGCCCTCATGGCGGGCTTCTTCCTCGTCGGATCCACAGCGACGAAACTCGGCTACGCGAAGAAGGCGGCCCTCGGCATCGCGCAGGAGAAGGGCGGCGCGCGCGGATGGCGGAACGCGTTCGCGAACGGCGGCATCCCCGCCCTGCTCGCGCTCTTCGGCCTGTTCTCGCAGGGTTCGACGCGCACGGCCTACCTCATCGCCTACGCCGCCGCGGTGGCGACCGCCGCTGCCGACACCTGCTCATCCGAAGTGGGCAAGGCCTACGGCAAGCGCACGTTCCTCATCACCACCCTGCGTCCGGTGCCCGCCGGCACCGAGGGTGCGATCAGCCTCGAAGGAACGCTCGGCGGTTTGTTCGGAGGCGCGTTCATCGCCTCTCTCGGCCTCCTCACCGGCCTCATATCCGCAGAGGGCGCCCTGGTCGTAACCGTCGCGGGCTTGCTGGGCGCCCTCGCCGAGAGCGTCATAGGAACCGTGGCCGAAAAGCGGGGCTGGCTCGACAATCACGGCCTCAATGCGCTGAACACGGCGATCGGTGCGGCCATCGCCACCGGAATCGGCCTCCTGCTCCATTAAAGTCGGCCTTGGAAAAATCCGCTTCGTGAAGAAACTCAAGCTCTACTCCGAACTCGCCCGCCCTTTCACCCTTCTTCCTCCCGCCTTGGGCGTGATTTCCGGCGCGGTGAGTGCCTGGGGCGCTCATCAGACCAAGGTGCCCGTCACCTGGGCCCTCGTCTACCCGATTCTTCTGGGCACGGCCATGGCCGCGGTCCTGAACGCGGCGAACAACGCGATCAACCAGATCTACGACCTCGACATCGACAAGGTCAACAAGCCCTCTCGGCCGCTCCCCTCCGGCCGGATGTCGCTCACCGAGGCGTGGTCCTTCACCATCATCACCTTCGTGATCGCGAACATCCTGGCCTTCCTGGTGACGCCCACCGGCGCGCACGAGTGCTTCTGGATCGTGCTCTTCACCACCTTCATGTGCTGGATCTATTCGGCGCCGCCCTTGTGGACGAAGCGCCGCGGCATCTGGGCCAACATCACCATCGCGATACCGCGAGGCGTGCTCCTCAAGGTGGCCGGCTGGTCCACGGTGAAGACGGTCATGGACGGGGAGCCCTGGTACATCGGCACGGTGTTCGGCCTGTTCCTGCTGGGTGCTGCCTCCACCAAGGATTTCGCGGACATCGAGGGCGACCGCGCGGGCGGCTGTCACACCCTTCCCATCGACTACGGGGTCCGGAAGGCGACGTGGATCATGGCGCCCTTCTTCGTGATCCCGTTCATCCTGATTCCGGTGGGGGTCTACCTCGGCGTCCTCACCGGCAACGCGCTGCTCCTGAACCTCCTCGGCAGCGTCCTCGTCGTCTACGGTGGCTACACGGTTTGGCTGCTGGTGCGCAATCCCGAGGAGCTCGCGACCACCGAGAATCATCCCTCCTGGACGCACATGTACCAGATGATGATGCTGGCCCAGGTCGGCTTCGCTCTCGCGTATGTGTTCTAGGCGCTAAGCCCTTGCTCCAGCGAAAGCAGGGCCTGCTTCCGCCACAGGCCGCCGCCGTAGCCACCCAACGCCCCGCTCTTGTTCACCACGCGGTGGCAGGGAATCACGATGGCGATGCGGTTGCGACCATTGGCGCTGCCGACCGCCCGGACCGCGCCCCTTGAGCTCGTGATCAGAGCGAGTTCTTGGTAGCTGCGCGTCTCCCCGTACGGAATCTTGAGGAGCTCGGTCCACACTTTCGTCTCGAACGGCGTGCCCGGATAGTCGAGGGCAATCGTGAAGTCCCTGCGCTTTCCCTCGAAGTACTCTTCAAGCTCACGGCGCGTCCGCCGGATCACCGCGTCGTCCTCGGGGAGAAATGCGGCCTTGAACCGCTTCTTCAATGTCTCGATCTGCGCCTCCATCATCCGCCGGTTGGTGAACTCGAGCAGAATGAGCGCGCCCGCGCGCGAGCCGGCGATCATGGGACCAATGGGCGTTTCCACCCAGCCCAGATGGATCGCGGTCGCGAGGTCGGCCTTGCCCGCGGGCGCGCCGAAGACCTTCGAAAAAGCGTCGCGAAATCCGGACAGTGACTCGAATCCGGCATCGGCCGCGGTGTTGTCGAGATCGAATCCGAGACGCAACTGGGACAAGGCGCCGGACAGCCGGCGGGCGCGGGAATAGGCCTGAAACGTCATACCGAAGTGCTCCTGAAAATAGCGGCGGGCGCGGGTGGGGTCGATGCCGTCCTGGGCAAGCTCGAAATCCTTGAGACGCGCGCCTTCGCGCGACTCCACCCGGGCGAGAAGGTCCCTGGCCCAGGCTGGGTGCGCTCCGATGGAGAGCAGGGGTTTGCAGCGGAGGCAGGCGCGGTAGCCGGCGAAAAGCGCGTCCTTGACCGCGGGGAAGAACTGGACGTTCTCGCGACGCGGCTTCTTCGCGCGGCACGAGGGGCGGCAGAAGATGCCGGTGGTCTTGACCCCGGTGTAGAAGAGGCCGTCGAAGGTCGCGTCCCTTCGAACCACCGCCGCATACATGGCGCGGGGCGAGGGCAGCGGGCGTTCCTTGGTTTGGGAATCAGTCATGGTCATCAGCATGGTGTGAAGCGTAGGCGAGGGCGGAAGCGCGTTCCACCGAATTTCGGACCGGTAATTTCCTCCCTCCCGGTCCCGCGCGAAACCGATTCTCGGCTAAGAAGCCGGGGAGGGTGGAAGGCGGTGAGCCTCGGTCCTCCAAGACATCCAGACCAGAGCCAGCGCCGCCGCGAAGAGGGACGCTCCAACGTACTGAATCGACCCGACCGACCAGAGCAGGAGAACGCCGGAGAGGCCGAACATCAACCGAACCGGCGCGCTCAGCGGACGAAGCAGGAAACCCGACGCGGCGGCCGCGGATGCGGTCACCAGGGCGGTCGCGAAGAGCACGGAACTCACGATCACGGGCCACTTGGCCTGAAGCAGAAGCCCCAGGCCGTCGGCGCGCAGCGTGAACGCCAGGGGTACCAGGAACGCGGGAAGGGTGTACCGCAGCGTCGCCATCATGGTGCGATACGGATCGCCGTGGCAGAGGGTGGCCGCGGCCATCGGCGAGAGAGCCGTAGGCGGCGAGACTTCAGATAGAACCGCGTAATAGAAGATGAACATGTGCGCGGCGAGTTCATTCACACCCACCTGGATGAGGGCGGGAGCGACGGTGACGGCGGACAGGATGTACGACGCGGTCACCGGTACCGAGAGGCCGAGGACGGAAACGGAGACGGCCGAGAGAAGGATGACACCCGTGACATTCGAGCCTGCGAGGGAGACGATGAGTCCCGCCACCTTCAGGCCGAGTCCGGTGAGGGTGAGGCCGCTCACCAGGATGCCCGCGCACGCAGTGGTGGCGATGACGGGAACCAGGGACGCGCCCGCGCTGGTCATGGCCCGGCGCAGGCGACGCGGCGTGAGCGACTGGGCCCGGTTCGCGAAGCTCAACAGCACGGCGCCACACGAGGCGAGAAAGGCCGAACGGGTCGCGGAGTAGCCGGTGAGAAGAAACGCGATGATGAGGAGCGGCGAAATGAGGTGATGCCCGCCTTCGCGAAGGATCGCTTTCACCGTCCTGGGCACCGCAACCGGAGGGTCGCCCGGAACGGGTTCGGGCTTGTGCGGCGCATCCGCCTCGATCATGAGGAGGATTCCGAAGTAGTAGAGCAGGGTGGGGACGGTCGCCATGATCAGGACCTGCCCGTAGGGGATCTTCAGGAACTCGGCGATCAGGAAGGCCGCAGCCCCCAGGGTGGGCGGAGACAGAATCGCGCCGATGCCGGCGGCGGCGAGAAGGGCGCCCGCGTTCTCGCGAGCGAAGCCCGCGCGCCGGAGAAGTGGCGCGGCGGCGCCCCCCAGGGTCAGGGTGGTGGCGACACCGCTCCCCGAGACCGAGCCGAGCAGGAAGCCGGCGAGGGTCACGGCCCGGCCGGCGCCCCGGGCGGAATTGCCTCCGGAGAACGAGGCGAACGAGAGGTCGAGGAAGAATTGCGCGGCGCCCGAAGCCTCGAGGATGGCGCCGTAGATGGCGAACAGACCGATGGTGGTGGCGGCCACATCGAGAGGCACGCCGAAGACTCCCTCGAAGCCCATCACCATGGAGCCGACGAGGCGCGGTATGTCGTAGCCGCGATGGGCAATCATGGAGAGGCCGAACCGGTCGAGCTCGGATCCCCACAGGACGTAAACCACGGTGGCAATGGAGAGGATGGGAAGCGCGCTGCCGGTTGAGACCCAGGCCGCCCCTATCACCAATGCCAGCAGGCTCAGGCCAAGGCCGAGATCGAGGGTGGTGGGCTCGGAGGCGCGCGCCAAGAATCCGCGTCCCAGGGCGGCGATCGAAAGGGTGATGCCGAGGGCCATGAGCGCCAGGCCATGCGGCACGAGCCCCGCGAATTTAAGTCTGACCCGAAGGGTGAGAAACGCGAGAGCCAGCCCCAGTCCCAGCACGATGGCGCGAAAGCGGAGGGTCTCGACCACGGTCACTTCGGCGAGGAGAATCAGAAGAGACAACGCGATCGCCACCACGGTGGCGGCGGGGGGCGCCGTCTGAACGCGTCGCACCATCGCCTCTTCGGCGTCCTCGTGCGAAACGACGGGCCTCGGCTCAGTCACGGGTGGCGAGAGTACACCGCCCCCCGGGGCTTGGGGCTAGGGCTTGACCGCTGGCGTCGAGGACAGGGCGCCCGCTTCGGCGTAGTACTTCAAGGCACCGCTATGAAGCGGCACCGGCGAGCCCGCGACCGCAGTCTGCAGGCTCAAGTTCCGCGCCTCCGCGTGAGCGGCGGCGAGCGCCCCCTTCTTCTCGAACATGGTCTTGACGATGAGGTAGGCGCGCTGCGCATCGAAGTTCGCGGGGACGACCAGGACATTCGAAACGCCGAAGGTGTGAACCTCGGCATCGATCGACGTGTAGGTTGAAGGCGGAATCGAGACGGGCCGGTAGAGCGCCTCGCCATACTGCGCCTGGAGCTTCGGGAGAACGCCCGCGGTGTCGAGGATGACGGTAGGCGCGGAAAGGGCGAGATCCAGGACCGCGGCCGTGGGCAATCCACCGCTCCAGAAGAAGGCGTCGATCTTGCCGTCCTTCAGCGCGTCCGCCGAGGCCTGGGCCGAGAGGTTCTCCCGCTCGATGTCCTTCCCGGGATCGAAGCCCGCCGCGACGAGCGTCCGGTCGGCGATGGTCTCGGTGCCGCTGCCTGCCGAACCCATCGACACCACCTTGCCCTTCAAGTCCGTGAGCTTCGTGATCCCACTGCCCTTCTTCGTCACCACGTGGGTGACGTTCGTGTAGAGGACGGCGAGAGCGCGAAGGTCGATGGGCCGGCCTTCAAAAGCGCCCTTCCCCTCGCTCGCGTCCTTCAACGTGTCCGCGAGCGAGAAAGCGATGTCAGCCTTCCCGTCGCGAAGGAACTTGAGGTTGTCAATCGATGCCGACGTGACCTCCGCGGTGGCTTCCACTCCCGGAACCGATTCGGAGATCAGCCTCGCGAGGGCGCCACCGTAGACATAGTAGACGCCACCGGTCCCGCCGGTGGCGATGGAGAGGCGGGTGACCTTCGAACGGGCGGGCGACGAGGCGGAGGGCGCGCAGGCGGCGAGGAACCCGGCGGCGAGCCAGGCACCCAGGGTGAGGCGAGTGTCGATCTTCATGTGAGGCAGATGGTCGCGATCTTCTGGACTACGATGACGACCGCGACCAACGTCCTCGACATACGCCGAGCTTAGCTCCCGGTGCCCCGCCCCGCCCCGGTATGCTTCCCTTTCCATGATCCCCCGCTACTCCCGGCCGGAGATGTCGAAGATCTGGTCGGACGAGAATCGCTTCTCAACCTGGCTGAAGATCGAACTGGCCGCCACCGACGCCCTGTGCCGCCGGGGCGTGGTACCGGAGGACGCGCGCAACATCCTCTTCGAGAAATCGCGATTCGACCTGGCCCGTATCGACGCCATCGAGAAGGAAGTCGGCCACGATGTCATCGCTTTCGTAAGTGCCACCGCCGAAAACGTGGGACCAGCGGGCCGGTTCCTCCACTATGGGCTCACGTCCTCCGACGTGGTCGACACCGCCCTCTCGATCATGATCCGCGACGCTCTCGACCTTTTGCTCTCCGATCTCGACTCTCTCCTCGACGCCGTGAAAGTTCGCGCGATGGAGCACAAGCACACGGTGATGATCGGCCGCACCCACGGTGTCCACGCCGAGCCCATGACCTTCGGCTTGAAGCTGGCACTCTGGCACGACCAGCTCTGCCGAGATCGCCGGCGGCTCGCCACCGCCCGTGCGGAGATCGCCACCGGCAAGCTTTCGGGCGCGGTGGGCACGTTCTCGCACCTGGGACCGGACGTGGAGGCGGAGGTGTGCCGGGACCTCGGGCTCACCCCCGCACCCATCGCCTCGCAGGTCATTCCCCGCGATCGGCATGCCCAGGTGATGACAACCCTCGGCATCCTCGGGGGAAGCCTCGAGACCTTCGCAACCGAGATCCGCGCGCTCCAAAAGACCGAGTTCCGCGAAGTGGAAGAGCCCTTCGGCGCCACCCAGAAGGGCTCGTCGGCCATGCCCCACAAGCGCAACCCCATCGGGTGCGAACAGATCGTGGGCCTCGCCCGCATCGTCCGGGCGAACTCGATGGTGTCGCTCGAGAACATGGCGCTGTGGCACGAGCGCGACATCTCGCACTCCTCCGCCGAGCGCGTCGCCATTCCCGACTCGTTCCTGGCTCTCGACCACATGCTGCGCCGCTTCACCGGCATCGTCAAGGGAATGCGCGTGGACGCGTCTCGGATGAAGCGCAATCTCGAGGCCGGCAAAGGTCTGGTCTTCTCCGGCCAGCTTCTGCTCGAACTCACCGAAAAGGGCGGCATGCGCCGCGAGGACGCCTACAAGATCGTCCAGGGCCACGCCATGAACGCCTTTCTGAACGAGGGCGACTTCAAGGCCCTGGTCTTCGCGGACGAGCCGATCGTGAAGACGCTCGGCCGGGACGCCCTCGAGCACGTCTTCGATCTCACGCGTTATCTTCAGCACACCGACACACTCTTCGCCCGAGTCTTTGAGGCCTGAGCCAGAACCCATGATCCAGCTTCGCGTTCTCGTGTCCCTGAAAACCTCGGTCTTCGACCCGCAGGGGCGGACCACCCTCGAGGCTCTTTACGGGCTCGGCTACAAGGCCATAACCGACCTCCGGCAGGGCAAGTCGTTCCTGCTGTCCTTCGAAGGCATCACCGAGGACGAGGCTCGCCGGCAGGCCGGGGAGATGGCCGCGAAGGTCCTCTCGAACCCGGTGATCGAGAGCTTCAAGATCGAACGGGTGGTCGGATGAGAGTCGGCGTCGTCGTCTTCCCCGGCAGCAACTGCGACCACGACACCCAGCGTGTCTTCGGCGAGGTCCTCGGCCAGGATGCTCGTTTCCTCTGGCACAAGGACAGCGACCTTCAAGGATCCGAGGCGATCGTCATCCCGGGCGGTTTCTCCTACGGCGACTACCTGCGCACCGGAGCCATCGCGCGTTTTTCGCCGGTCATGAGTTCGGTGAAGGCCTTCGCGGAGAAGGGCGGCCGGGTCCTCGGCATCTGCAACGGTTTCCAGATCCTTCAGGAAGCGGGGATACTCGACGGTGCCATGCTGCGCAACCGGCACGTGAAGTTCCTTTCGCAGCGCGTCCACATCCGCGTCGAGGCGACGAACACCGCGGCCACGAAGGGCCTGAAGCAGGGCGATGTGATGGCCATGCCCATCGCGCACGGCGACGGGAATCTCTATCTGGACGACGAGTCTCTCGCGCGGATCGAGGCCGAGGGGCGCGTGGTTTTCCGCTACTGCGACACGGCCGGGCAGGTCACGGACGAGGCCAACGTGAACGGCAGCCGCAACGCCATCGCGGGGATCTGCAACGCGGCCCGGAACGTGGTGGCGCTGATGCCGCATCCGGAGCGGGCCAGCGAGGCGATCCTCGGATCCGACCAGGGCCGGAAGATTCTCGAAGCGTTCATCGCAAATCAGCAGGAATCCGATAGTCCTCCGGGACGGGCCGCTTCGTAGCCTCTCCTGACGAGGAATTGCTGAAGGTGCGCGAGGCGGGTCTGCTTGCCCAACTTGGAGGAAGCCGAGGTTTGTCGTGCTCGGCTTCGTTGTCGGGAGCGGTGATCCAACAGGCCCGGCTGCCTCCGCCACCGGTGGGCCGGCGGGGTACGGTCGGTTTCATCTGAGAACTGGCGCAGGATTCTGGTATCGGTCCGGGCATCCCAAGGGATAGAAGGGGTTTCATGCCCAAGATGACCCATGCGCTTCCACTTACCCTCGTGCTGGCCCTGGCCGGCCTCTCGATCCCTCCCGGCGGCGCCAGAGCGCAGACTCCCGGGCCCAAGGAGCCTTCCCTCTCCGAGGCCCTGGCCCGGCTGCAGGCCAATGATCCGGAAGGAGCGTCTTCCATCCTTGAGAAACTCGTGGCTCGGGAGCCGGAGAACGGTCGGGCCTGGCGAATCCTCGGCCAGGCTCGACAAAGACGCAAGGACCCCGACGGCGCGATCGAGGCCTGGCGCAAGGCGCTCGAGGTCGAGCCCCGGATGAAAGCGCCGCTCTACAGCATCGGAATGACCTACGCCTCGAAGAAGGACCTGGAGCACGCATACGAATGGCTCTCCAAGGCGAAGGCCTCGGGAAAGATCGACATGACCCAGATCGAGAACTCGCCGGAGCTGGCCCTTCTCAAGACCGATGCCCGCTTCCCGACTCTGCTCCCCGCCGCGAAGGACTTCGCCGATCCTTTCGTGGAACCCCTGAAGATCATCCGCGAATGGGGCGGCGAGGCCTCGAACGATCAGTTCGGCTGGATCGCCCGCAATATCGGCGACGTGGACGGCGATGGCGTGAACGATGTGGCGACGTCAGCGCCCACGAAGGATGTGGCCGGGAAGAACG
>JANMVV010000411.1:0-1559 GCA_031392925.1 Vicinamibacteria bacterium | reverse complement strand
GTCGCGCGAGGCCGATCCGGAGAGAGCGACCCTGGCCTCGTCGGCTCATGCGCGGGTGAGGCGCGAGATCGATCGGCTTCCCGTCAATCTTCGCGATACCCTTCTGCTTGCGAGTGCCGGAGATCTCGACTACGCGTCCATCGCGGCGTTGCTCGGCGTGCGCGAGGGCACGGTGAAAAGCCGGGTCTTCGAGGCCCGCGCGATGCTTCGCGCGACTCTCCAGGATGCGAACCGATGAACGTCGATCCGAAGGACGCTCTCGATCACCACATCGACGAAGCCCTCGCTTCCATGGTCGGAGGCGAGCCTCGCGGGGTCATCGCCGCGTCGGTGCGTCAGGCGATCGAGGAGCGTCGGAGCTCGCGTCCGGCGTGGCTCGCCCTGGCGGCGGTCCTCGTAGTGGCTCTCGGTGTTGCCCTGAAGGATCGGGCTCCGGTGGGGCAGCCACCCGTTCCCGTGGCGCGGTCGGCTGAAGCGCCGGCGCCGGACGAGGCGCGGCCTGCTCCCTCGGCGAATCCGACTCCAGCGGCCGCCGTCGCCGCCTCCCCGACATCGAGGCGCGTCCGGGTTCAAGGCGCGACCGGGGGTCCCTATGAAGGTCTTCCCCGGCTCACGATCGCGCTGATCGATCTTCCCGAACCCCTCTCCGCCGGCGTGATCGATGCCGGCCCGATCCAGATTCCGCGCATCGAGATCGCACCTCTTTCCATATCGAGCCTGTCCAATGAACAAGAACACAAGTAGGAGCCTTCCCAAATGAAAGCAAGAACTCTTCTCACGCTGGGTCTGTTGGGCGCTACGCCGTCCCTCTTCGCTCAGACCTATCCCGAACCGCTGGAGGCCGTGAGGGCGCCCGCGCCAAAGGCGCCCAGGGCTCCACGGGCAGCGCTCGCGCCTCTTCCTCCGATCGCCGCCACACTCGAGGTTCCGCCCCTGCCTCCCCCTCCTGAATCGCCCCAGACCCCGAAGGTGGCGCCTGCTGGAGCGCCCGCAGTCCCCGCCCCGCCGCCACCCATGGGGCAGATGATCAACGTGCGCATCGAGGTGACGCTTTCCGACGGGAAAGGCTCGCTCAAGACCCTGGTGATGACGGTTGCTGACGGGGAGCAAGCCATGAACCGCTCGAGATCCGTGGGCTCGGACCTTACGTTCAACGCAGACGCTCGGCCCATGGTGGTTGGGAACAAGATTCGACTGAGGATCTCCGCCGATGCGCTCGTCCCCGGGGCCAGCGAAAAGGAGTCCAAGCTGGGTTTGAGTCAGAGTCAGACCCTGATCCTGAATGACGGGGACTCGGTCGAGATCGCACGAGCTACCGATCCGGCGTCGGAGCGCGCTTTCGTGCTGAGCGTGAAGGTCAAGATCCAACGCTGATCCCTCCGCCGTTCGCCCGGGCCCCTTCTCAATTTATTGAGGGAGGGCTCTTCTTTTTGCTATCCTCCGTTGTTCCGTCGCTGGCGTAGCTCAGGGGTAGAGCGGCAGTTTTGTAAACTGCGGGTCGGGGGTTCAATTCCCTCCGCCAGCTCCACCCATTCATGAGGTTCGGCGGTTGCGGTGTC
>JANMVV010000362.1:0-1524 GCA_031392925.1 Vicinamibacteria bacterium | reverse complement strand
TCGGAAACTGCCTATCAGAAAGCTAAGCTACGCACTCACCACGGCAAAAACGCGACGCAGGGAGAGAGAAGTTGGCCAAGACGGGAAAGATCGCCCGACCCACCACCACGCCGACGAGCACCGGTTCGATCGCGAAGCACGACCTCGCGGGCCGGGTCGAGGTTTTCTCGCTCTACGAGGTGATGGAGATGCTGTCGAGCGGTCGCAAGAGCGGCCAGCTCAAGGTGGTGACCCCTTACGCAGAGGGAAAGTGCCTGGTGAACCGCGGATCCCTGGTCTCTGCCTCCATCCTGCGTCTCAGCGATGGCGAGGCCCTGATCGAGATGCTATCGACCCATGCCGGCGCCTTCTTCTTCACTTCCGCTCCCGCGACAGACGTGAAGGGCGGCCTGGATCTCACCTTGCTCCTCATGGAGACGGTGCGGCTCGAGGACGAGTTCGAGCGCAACGCCTCCTATTTCCCCGACGAGACCACCCGCCTGGGCCTGAGCTCGCGCGGCATCCGCGTGGTGACCGACGATCTCTCGTGCGGCGCGCCTCACGTGCTCGAGGTCATCGCCAACAAGCCGAAGATGACGACGCCCCAGCTCATGGCCGCGATACCCCTGGCTTCGATCAAGATCCGCCTGGCCGTGGCCTGGCTGACGTCGTCGGGGATCCTCGGCGAGTACAACACGCAGGCCATCGCCCTCCATGGCATCATGGATTCGTGGCACCAGAAGCTTCTGTTCCTGGGCGGCGGCGGCTCGCGCATCCTGCTCGTGACCCATCCCGAAGACGGACCGCACGAGATCTTCAAGATGATCTCCACCCTAGCCACGGACACCAAGGCCCCGATGCCCGAGATGACCTTGCCGCATGACGGTCCGGGCGTGGTCCGTTTGCGTCCTCCCACCGGCGGGCTGCTGTCGATCACCATCCTTCCCGTCCACAAGCGCCATCGCGGCACCTTCCAGACCCTGGCCGCCTCCGCCCAGCTCGTGGCCATGGGCGGCGTCGCCCGGACCGAAGAGGGCATGGCCTGGCTCAGCCTCATTCCCGAGACCACGGGCCTCGTCTCCTGGGAGTCCGAGGCCGAGGGGCCGGACTGTCTCCGGGACGCGCTTCGCGACTACGCCGACTCGAAAATGTAATGAACGGCGGCTTCCGCGCCTTGGCCCTGACTGCCGTGGTGGCCGGCGCAGGCGCCTCCATCGGCCTCATGTTCCTGGCCGCATGACGGAGATGGCCACCACCGCTCTCGGCTGCGCGGTTCACTCGGGGTGGGCAGCCGTCGTCGATGTCTCACTGGATGGCGGCGCGGACCAGAAGGCCGCGGCGTTGTTGGCGTGTTTGGTGCTCGCGGCCGGTCGGTCGGAAGTCGGTTAGCGCAGCCCCAGCCTCGCCGCCGCCTGCGCCCTGGGCCACGCGGTCATGAGGTCGGCGAGCGCCTTGCTCTTCTCTTCGAAAGTGGCGATCAACTGCGACGTGGGCGCCTCGTCCACCTCCTGAAGCGCGTCGAGGATCTGGCCCATCTGCTGATTC
>JANMVV010000328.1:0-8670 GCA_031392925.1 Vicinamibacteria bacterium | reverse complement strand
CGCGTGGCTCTCGAACCGTCGCGGCTCCATGACGGGGCGCCGGTGAGCGAGGAACGGCAATGAAGCTCGGTCTGGCCGGGCGCATCGCCCAGAGCTTCGCCGACAGCAAACTGACGCCACTGCTCATCGGCGCCGCCCTCGCCACCGGAGTCCTCGCCCTCATGGCGACCCCGCGCGAGGAGGAGCCGCAGATCCGCGTGCCCATGGTTGACGTGATGGTGGCCTGGCCCGGAGCCGAGACCCGCGCGGTGGAGACGCACATCGTCGATCCGCTCGAGCGCGCCCTGTGGGGCGTCGCGGGCGTCGAGCACGTCTACTCGACGGCACGGCCCGGCTTCGCCCTCATCACCGCGCGCTTCAAGGTGAACCAGTCGAACGAGGAAAGCCTGGTCAAAGTGTTCGAGCGCCAGTCCGCACTCTTCGCGGTCAGCATGCCTCCGGGCGCCTTGCCTCCCACCGTCGAACTGCGATCCATCGACGACGTTCCCTTCCTGGCCCTCACCCTGTCGAGCGCGAAGCTTGGAAGCGACGAACTCCGCGCGGTGGCCGCCGAGCTCGCGCAGGAGCTCTCCGAAGTCCCCGAGACCACGAAGGCGACGCTCACCGGCGGCTCTCCCCGCGCCATCCGGGTCGTTCCCGACATCGCGCGGATGAACGCGAAAGGCGTCACCTGGCACACGCTGCTGCACGGCGTGGGTTCCTACGGCGGGCGCGCGAGCGGCGGTACTTCGGTCCGCGACAATCAGGAGATCCGCGTCATGAGCGGTCTGCCTTTCGAGCGATCGGCCGATGTCGCGAACGTCGTGGTGGCGGTGCGTGCCGGTCGCCCGGTCTACGTGCGCGACGTGGCGACCATCGTCGATGGTCCCGATGAGGCCACCGACGCCGTCTTTTTCGTCGCCGGTCCCGCCGCCGCCACCGCGGATCGGCCCGCGGGAACGGCCCACGCCGCGGTCGCCATCGCCCTCGCGAAGCGCCCGGGGGCGAACGCCACCGCGGTGGCCGAGCGCGCCCTTGAAAAACTCGAAGCTCTCCGCTCCCGGCTCCTCCCGAGCGACGTCCAGGTCGACGTCACCCGCAACTACGGCGAGACCGCGAAGGAGAAGTCGAACGAGCTGGTGGAGCACCTTCTCCTCGCGACGCTCTCCGTGGTAGCCCTGATCTCCCTGACCATGGGCTGGCGAAGCGGCCTCGTGGTCGGCATCGCCGTCCCGGTCACTCTCGCCCTGACCCTCCTCATCTACTTCCTCGCCGGTTACACCCTGAACCGCGTGACCTTGTTCGCGCTCATCTTCTCCATCGGCATCCTGGTGGACGACGCGATCGTCGTAGTCGAAAACATCGAGCGGCACTTGCGGGAGAAGGTCGGCCAGCCGTTCCTGCGCTCGATCGTCGAGGCCGTCGACGAAGTGGGCAATCCGACCATCCTCGCCACCTTCACGGTCATCGCCGCCATCCTCCCCATGGCCTTCGTCCGCGGCCTGATGGGCCCTTACATGCGGCCAATTCCGAACGGGGCATCGGCGGCCATGATCTTCTCTCTCGCCGTCGCCTTCATCGTGTCGCCGTGGGCCGCGTATCGAATCTTCCGGTCGCACCCCGAACACGCGTCGGGCGAAGAGGCGGTCAAGGAAGCCTTCAGCACCCGCCTGTACCGCCGCGCCATGTCGGCGCTCGTGACCCGGGCGTCCGCGCGCTGGAGTTTCTTCGCGCTGGTGATGGTCCTGCTGCTCGGCGCCACGGGTCTAGTGGGCACGGGCTTCGTCCGGGTCAAGATGCTTCCCTTCGACAACAAGAACGAGTTCCAGGTGCTGATCGATCACGACCCCGGAACGCCCCTTGAAGTCACCCTGGAAACCGCCCGGGAGATGAGCCGCTACCTCGCCACCGTGAACGAAGTCGCGAACGTGCAGATCTACGCGGGCGCGCCCGCACCGTTCAACTTCAACGGCCTCGTCCGCCACTACTTCCTCCGCCGTTCGCCCACCAGCGCGGACCTTCAAGTGAATCTCGCGCACAAATCCAGGCGCGAAACCCAGAGTCACGACCTCGCCAAGCGGGTCCGCCCTCCGCTCCTGGCAATCGCGAAGCGGCGCGGGGCCCGCGTGAAGGTCATCGAGATTCCTCCCGGGCCTCCGGTGCTCGACACCCTGGTCGCGGAAATCTACGGTCCCACCACGGAAGCCCGCGAGGCCCTCACACGTCAGGTGCGCGGTATCTTCGAGACGACGGCGGGTGTCGTCGATGTCGACGACACCCTCGAGGCAACGCGGCCCCGGGTGGACGTGGCCGTCGATCGCGAGAAAGCCGGGCTTCTCGGCATTCCTTCCTCCGACGCCGTCGAGGCTCTGGCCGGTCCCGGCGAAGGGCGCGAGGTGGCGCGGCTCGACGCGCCCAGATCGCGCGAGCCGGTGCCGGTGCGGATCCGGCTCTCGGCCACCGATCGCGCGAATCTGGCCAAGCGGTTGTCGCTTCGCGTCGATGGCCCGCTCGGCGCTTCCGCGCTGAATGACCTCACTCGGGTCACTCGCGCCAACGAAGACCAGCAAGTCGTCCACAAGGACCTTCGACCGGTGACCTACGTCTTCGGCGATCTGGCCGGCGAACAGGAGAGCCCGGTTTACGCCCTCGCCGCGCTCAACCGGCGGCTCGATCAATTGAAGCGCCCCGACGGCACTTCGGTGGAGCGCTACGCGGTCGATGCGCCGGAGACCAGCGACCGCACCGCCCTCAAGTGGGACGGCGAGTGGCAGATCACCTATGAAGTGTTCCGCGATCTCGGTATCGCCTTCGCGATGGTCCTGGTGCTCATCGCCATCCTGGTGATCGGCTGGTTCCAGAGCTTCGCGGTGCCCTTCGCGATCCTGCTGCCCATCCCGCTCTCACTCATCGGAATCCTGCCCGGCCACTGGGCCTTCGGCGCGTTCTTCACCGCCACCTCGATGATCGGCTTCATCGCGGGGGCCGGCATCATCGTGAGGAACTCGATCATCCTCGTGGACTTCATCGAACTGAAGCTGCGCGCGGGGATGCCGCTCGAGGACGCGGTGGTGGAAGCGGGTGTCGTCCGCTTCCGGCCCATGCTTCTCACCGCGGCCGCGGTGGTGGCGGGTTCGTTCGTCATCCTCTTCGATCCCATCTTCCAGGGTCTCGCCATCAGCCTGATGATGGGTGAGATCGCCGCCACCCTTCTCTCGCGCATGGCCGTCCCCGTCGTCTACTTCCTTATCGCCCGGCGCGGCCGCGCCGCGGAGCTAAACCTTGAGGGACTTTCGCCGGACGCCCCGGCCTTTCACTAAGGACTAACACCAATGACGGTCGAACGCGCTCTCCGTGCCATGGCCGGATTCTTCGTGATGCTCTCCGTGGCCCTCGGCTACTGGGTCCACCCCGGCTTCTTCCTCTTCACCGGCTTCGTCGGCCTGAATCTGCTCCAGTCGGCCTTCA
Source organism: Vicinamibacteria bacterium (assembly GCA_031392925.1). Lineage (GTDB taxonomy): Bacteria > Acidobacteriota > Vicinamibacteria > Fen-336 > JAGNNV01 > JAGNNV01. The sequence continues at coordinate 5,223 of JANMVV010000328.1, read as the reverse complement.
CCGACTGGTGCCCCGCGATGTGGATCTTCAAGCAGTTCGGCCTGAAGAGCTGCACACCCCAAGGGTAGGCTGCGCGCTACCCCGCCCATGACCAGAAAGGGCGGGACGGGAGGAGGCTCGGCGCCGAAAGTCTCGCGAATCGTTCGACGAATCACGCCGAGGGGTCTTCAGCAGCTTGAGGGGAAGCCGGTAGTTATCGCCCCTTGCTCGGCAGGCCGCCGGTTCGGGTCAGGATGACCGCCGGGAGGGGCATCTCCACCGCCGCCGAACCCTTCCGCCGAATCTCGTAGCCGCGCGCCTTCGGCCGCGCGCTGACCACCCGTAGCAGGGTGCGGCCGACGAAGTGAGCGGCCGCGCCATCATCGAGCGCCAGGGTCGTGGAAATCTCGCGCGACGCCACCAGACGATGGACGGCCGGACGGCGCTCCTTCTCGCTGTCATAGTGCGGGCAGCATGTTCCAGGCAGGAAGCCTGTGCCGGGCAACGCGGCGAGCCGCCCCGCCCACGAATCCGTGACCCCGAACTTGAACCAGCAGATCGCTCCGGCGCTCACTCCGGTCAGGACGATGCCCCGCCGCCAGGCCTCGCGCAGGATCAAGGGAATCCCCCATTCGCGCCAGACCGCGAGCATGCTCTTGGTATTGCCGCCTCCGACGTAGATGACGTCCTGACTCAGGAGCGCTCTGAGAAGATCGGGAGTGCGGGCGAAGAGAGGGATGTGGGTGGGGCGGCACCCGAGCCTCGTGAACGCCTCGTAGAACTTCGCGACGTAGGTGTCGGCGTCGCCGGTGGCGGCGCCGAGGAAGCAGACCTTCGGACTCCTCTTTCGCGTCTGCGCGAGCACGTAGCGCTCGAGCCGCGGATTCTCCGGCTCGACGGTGAAACTGCCTCCGCCTATCGCGATGATCTGGGGTTTCTTCATGCTCATGTGCCTCCATGACCGGAACGCGAGTGAACGTTCGCCGCCGGGGGATGCGTATCATCGCCGGAACCGGAACCCCTATGTCCATCCTGCCCTCTCAGCGTCACCTGTTCGATATTCCGCGCGACATCGCCTACTTCAACTGCGCGTACTACTCGCCGCAACTCAACGAGTCGCGGGATCGGCTGATCGCCGGTGTGCACGCGAAGAGCCATGCGTGGACGCGCCTTCCTGCGAGCTTCTTCGATGACGCAGAGACGCTCCGCGGTCTGTGGTCCCGAACCTTCGGCGGCGACCCGGACGGGTATGCCGTCGTGCCCGCCGCGAGTTACGCGCTCAGCACCGCGGCTCGCGCGATCGAACCTCATCTCAAGCCCGGCGATCGCATCCTGATGATCGCCGACGAGTTCCCAAGCAACGTCCTGCCCTGGAGACGAACGGCTCAGGAGAGGGGCGCCACGCTGGTCACGGTCCCCACGCCTTTGGACGGAGACTGGACGAAGGCGATCCTTCCCTTCATCGAGCCGCGAGTGAAGGTGGTCGTGATGTCGACCTGCCACTGGACGAACGGCGCCCGGATCGACCTCGAGCCCATCGCGGCCGCCGGTCGCACGAATGGCAGCTCTCTGGTGGTCGACGCGACTCAGACCCTGGGCGCGATGCCCTTCCCCATCGACATCATCCAGCCGGACTTCCTCGCCGCCGCCTCCTACAAATGGCAGCTGGGCCCCTATGGGGTCGGACTGCTCTATGTCTCGCCGCGCTGGCGCAGCGCCCGCCCGCTGGAGGAGAGCTGGCTCGCCCGCGACAACGCCCATGACTTCACCTCGCTTTCGGACTACTCGGACAATTACATGCCGGGAGCCCGCCGGTTCGATGTGGGCGAGAAAGGCTCGCTGAACGGCCTTCCGGGCGCCATTGCCGCGCTCGAGCAGATCGGGGCGTGGGGCGTCGAGAACATCGGATCATCGCTCTCGATGGTCAACTCCCGCATCTCCGCGCATCTCGAACAACTTGGCTTCCGGGTGCCGAACGAGAAGCACCGCTGTCCTCACATGTTCGGCGCGCTCCTGCCCGCCTCGTACAGCGGCAATCTGGTCACCGAACTCAGGCGGCGACACATCTACATCAGCCAGCGCGGCAACTCCCTCCGCTTCGCGCCGCATCTGTGGGTGGACGACCAGGACGTCAATCGGCTCCTCGGCGCCCTGGACGAGCTGGTCGGTTAGGCCGCGGTCTTTCTCTGCTCCCGCGGCTTCCTCAGCCCTCGAGCGACGCTCGCAGGAACCAGCTGTTCTTCTCGAACTCCGAGATCACCCCGGTGATGAGGTCGACGCTGTCGATGTCCCCGGACTTCTCGCCCAGGCCGCGGCTTTCGCGCAGGCCGGCGAGGAAGACATCGAACCTCTCGGCGAGCAGTTTGACGTGATCCATGCCGCGGGACGTTTCGCCAGGATACTCGGGCACTTTCGAGTGGGCCGCGACGTGACGCGCGGTTCCGTAGGCCACGCCGCCGAGGGTCACCGCCCTCTCCGCCACCGCGTCGTTGAAGTTCGCGAGCGAGGCCGCGAAGGTCTCGAACAGAGGATGGAGCGAGGCGAACAGCGGGCCCTTCACGTTCCAGTGCGCGACCTTCACCTGAGTCCACAGGTCCAGGCCGTCAGCCAGGCGGTCGTTGAGGGTCTCGACCAGGCGGACGCGTGCGTTTTCTTCTATGGGGCTTGGGCTCTTGTACATGGTGTGCTCCTTTGATTCGAAACTGGTTCCGCCGTGCTGATGGCGGGCTTCACCATCCCCAGCGTGCGCAGGCGCGCGGGCTTGGTCTCATACGCAAGCTTCCCGATCAATTGACGGAAGCGGTAGTAGACGTTGTTCGTGCGACTTCAGTCCCCTGTAGAGCGAGGAACGTGCCATTCGGGCATGTTCATGATTAGAGCTGTTAATTCAATCTCTTATGTAGGACATGACCCGTTCCCGTGACACCGATATATCGGTTTCACCGTCAAAATGGTGAAAATTAGTCCAACGGTATTTCGGTTATTCAGTTAGAATCCCTGCCCATGGCCGAAAGTCTGGACCTGACCCGCGACCTGCGAGACCTCGTCGATCTCGCCGCGGATCGCTCGTCTCTTGATGACGTCTTGCGCCGCGGGCTCGACGCCCTCTCTCGCATCGTCAAGTACGACCTCGGCGTGGTCTTCGTTCTCGACCACGGCAAGCTCATCTCCCGCGTGGCGCGCGGAGCGCTCGCCGACGCGAGAGTGAAGAACTTCACCCTCGACCTCGCGAAGTTCCCTTCCATCCGCGAGGCTCTCGACTCGCGGCGGGCCCGCGCGTTCCTCGAAACCGATCACGCGCACGGCGAGGGTGATCCCTTCGATGGCCTCCTCGACTTCCCTCACGGCCACTCGTGCATGGTGGTGCCCCTGTGCGCGGGCGAGAACTGCTTCGGGGTCATGACCCTCGACCGCAACGTCTGTGAGGCCTATCCGCGAGAGACCGTCGATCTCGTCGATGTCTACGGCCAGATTCTCGGGCTCGCCATTCAGAACGCCCAGCAACGCGAGGCTCTTTCCCGCCTTCACACCGCGGAGAGCGAGCGCGCCCGCCTGATGGAACGCGATCGGGAAGGCGACTCCACCACCGCGATCGAGCGCACGAAGACTCCGGCGATGCGCGACGTGGTGCGACGCGCGCGCCAGGTGGCCGAGACGGAGACGCCGGTGCTGATCCTCGGCGAGACCGGCACGGGCAAGGAACGCCTCGCTCACGCCATCCACTCGTGGAGCCAAAGGTCCGAACGCCCGTTCGTCGCCATCAATTGCGCGGCCATTCCCGAGGGCCTTCTCGAGAGCGAACTCTTCGGCCACGTGAAGGGCGCCTACACGGGAGCCTTGAAGGACCGCCCCGGCCGGTTCCAGATGGCGAACGGCGGGACGCTGCTCCTCGACGAGGTGGGCGAACTTCCCATCGAACTTCAGGCCAAGCTCCTTCGCGTGCTTCAGGAAGGACGCTTCGAGCCCGTGGGATCCGACCGCACGGTGCGAGTCGATGTCCGCATCATCGCCGCGACCCACGTCGATCTGGCGAAGGCCATCGCGGAGAGGCGGTTCCGCGAGGATCTCTACTATCGCCTGTCCGTCTTCCCTCTCGGCCTGCCCCCGCTGCGCGAGCGCTTCGCCGATCTGCCCGAACTCGTGCAAGCCATCCTCGTCGAGCAGCAGCGACGCACCGGCCGTCAGGGCATGCGGGTGACCGCGGAGGGTCTCGCCCACCTGCGCCGTTACGCCTGGCCCGGCAACATTCGTGAGCTCGCGAACATCCTCGAACGCGCCACCATCATCGCGCCGGGCCGCGACCTCGGGCCCGCGTTTCTCGATCTCCCCACCGCATCGACGCCCGTGCTGCTGCCGCCTTCAACCGCGACGGACCCGGCTGAAATCGAACTCGTCACGATAGACGAGATCCAGCGGCGTCACATCAAGGCCATCCTCGCCGCGACCGAAGGCCGTGTCTACGGGGAGAGGGGCGCCGCGAAGATCCTCGGCCTCAAGCCATCCACACTCCAGAGTCGGATGAAACGGCTGGGAATGTGATCGCACGTGTCAGACGGCAGCCTCAACGTACCGGTTGTCCTTTTCAGGCGATTTCTCTGGATTGGTGATTCGTCCAAGGATGGAGCGGGACCAGGAACCGCGCCTATTTCTGCCAAACGTCACGTCCCGAAGGACATGAGCGGCTCCAAATGGCGGGCCGCTATCGTTCGATCGCGCCCGCCAGGTGTGACCTGCGTGGGTCCGCGCCGCCCTTCACCGTGCCCGTCTTCGGATCGCGCACGGCCACGGACGCGTAGCCCATCACCAGTTCACCCTTGAGCCCGATGGGCTCGAGGCGATGCCCGTACGCGCGCATCTCGTCGACCACGCGGCGCGGGATCAGGTCCTCGTAAAGAATGCGGCTGGGAATGGGCGGCTGCCGGGGCGGGAACTGTTTGCGGCCGATCAGGAAGCGCGGCTGTTCCACCGCGGCCTGCGGCCCGAGGCCGCGATCGAGGATACCGGTCAGGATCTGGTAGACCGCCGAGGAGATCCAGGCGTTGCCCGCGGCACCCACCGCCACCATGGGCAGCGACTTCTCGCCCTCTCGCTTGAAGACCAGCGTGGGCGCTATTCCGGTGGCGGCGCGAGCGAGCGGGGTCAGAGAATTGAAGCGCTTCGGCTGACGGCGGAACGAGCGAAGGTGATTGTTGTAGAGGAAGCCAAGACCGTCGCTCACGTAGAAGGCCCCGCCCCAGGTCGACA
>JANMVV010000296.1:0-3489 GCA_031392925.1 Vicinamibacteria bacterium | reverse complement strand
GTCGATCCGGCAACCCAGTACCAGACCGCGAAAGTCGCGAGGCCGAACACGATGGCCGATATGGTCAACACCTGGGCGGCGCGGTCCGCGGATCTTTGCGATGGAGCCTTCGAGTTCTGAGCGGTCTGCACCAGCCTGACGATCTGCGCGAGGGCGGTATCCGCGCCGACCTTGGTGGCGCGAAATTGAAAAGTCCCGGTCTTGTTGATGGTCGCGCCGGTCACGTTGCCGCCTACTGCTTTCCTGACCGGCATGCTCTCGCCCGTGATCATCGACTCGTCCACATTGGATTCGCCCTCCGTGACTTCGCCGTCCACCGGAATCTTGTCGCCGGGGCGAATCAGCACGACGTCATTCATCACGACTTCAGACGTCGGTACCTCCACGGGCTGTCCATTGCGCATCACGGTGGCCTTGGGAGGCGTGAGGTTCAGCAGGGCGGTGACCGCCTTCGAAGCCCCCGAACGCGCGCGCATCTCCAGCCAGTGACCGGTCAGGATGAAGACGAGCAACATGGCGATCGCTTCGTAGAAGACTTCGGCCTTGAAGAAGAAAGTCGCGCCGACGCTGAAGGAGTAGCCGGCCAGCACCGACAACGAAACCAGCACCGACATGTTGGCGATGCCTTTTCCAAGCGCCCTCCAGGCCCCGACGTAGAACACCCAGCCGCCGTAGAAAACCGCCGGAGTGGCGAGGAGGAACATCATGACCTCGTTCGAGAGGCCGAACGGCACGGGCAGCGTCAGTCCCGTCATCTTCACGAACATGGGCGCGTAGAGGTAGATCAGGACGGTCAGCACAAACGTGACGACCAGGCGATTGCGCATGTCCCGCGCCATCGCGTCCATGTCGTCTCCCCCTCCGTGCCCCATTTCATGAGCCATCTTCGCCTTGTCGGGCGACATCGCTCCGGCTTTGTGGCCAGTGTGATCGCCCGCCTCGTCGCCGAGCGAAGGGCTCTTCTCGCTGGGCGCGGGCGCCTGCGCTTCGGCCTTGGCGTTTTCCTTTGGTTTTTCGACGACGGATGCGGCGGGGACGGCGTCGCTTTCTGGGGTTCCCTCGTGGCCGTCGGGCCTGGGAGGGCCCGGCGCGGGCACATCGGGCTCATGACCGCTCCGGCGGACGGCCGACTTGATGTCGCTGATCGCGAGCCGGGTTTCGTCGTAGCGCACGGTGGCGCTTCCCGCGGCGAAGTTGACGGTCACGCTCTTGACGCCCGGCGCCTTGCCGAGCCGCCTTTCGAGCTCGTCCACGCTCAATACCGACAGCATGTCGTGTACTTCAATGACGCTCGTTTTCATCGCATCTTCACGGCCGGCCTCACGAATATGCTTTCTTAGACTTCGTCGAGAGTCACTTGTGTTTGTGTTTGCGATGGCGCTCTGTGCTGCTCTGGCCCTCTTGCCACACCATTTCGCACGCGGCGACCGGCGTCGGCGCGCCGCCACGCCAAAGCCATCCCACCGGAAGAAAGCGATCCGGCTGGTTTGAGATTTCTTCCGTTGACTTGAAGGACACTTCCAAGCCAGCTTCCACCTGCATGAGGTTGTCGGGAAGGGGCTGCAATTCACCGTTTTCTTCGGCATGGATGTGCGGCATGAATATGCCGAGCCTGTGTTCCGCCAGTCGCCGGAGCATCTCCTGGACTTCCGGAAGCTGGATCGCCTCCTGCGCGGTTCGCAACACCTGCGGCAAACCGGATCCGGCTCCTTGTGAAACATTCGATGCGGTCATCATGTCTTTAGTCCTTCCTAACCCTTGGCCGGGGCCTTCTGATGGTCGCCCATGGGCATGGGGCTCGGGGGCGGGGCGGAGGTGGCGCTCGCAGGAGCGGCCGGAGGAACGGTCGCGGGAGGAACGGCGGTTGGCGCGGTCGGAGGCGTTTTCGGCGCAGGGCCGGGCGTTGAGGGTGGCGCTCCAGGCGCTTTGTGGTTTTCGTGGTCTTTGCCCGCGGGGCCAGGGTCCGGCGTCTCGGGCTCATACCCAAGCTGGCGCACCGCCGACTTGATGTCGCCGACTTCGAGCCTGGTTTCGTCGTAACGCACCGTGGCGTTTGCGGCGGCGTAATTGACGGTAACGCTTTCGACGCCCGGTACCTTGCCAATCCTTTTTTCGACTTCGTCGACGCTCAATACCGACAGCATGTCGTGTGCTTCAATGACGCTGGTTTTCATCGCGGCTCCTTACCTTCTTTGTTTTGAGAGCTCTCCAGAAAGGGCAGGCCCGCGGCGAGAAGCAGCAGCGCTCTGGTTCAGCCTTTTAGTTCGGTCGCGCCCAGCCTAGGCAAAGGAGAACGGGTCGTCGGTGCGATGGGGCACCCAGAACACTAATGTCTCTCTAATCTCGGCGATCCCGATGACTGGTCAGCGTCACGACCTGGCGTCCGTCCCCTCAGGGCCGGATGAGCCGGCCTGGTAGTTGGGAAAGTCCTTGGGCGCTTCCGCCTCCCACTTCTCGATCACCGGTTCCACGATCTCCCACGCCGCCTCGACTTCATCGGCGCGGGCGAAGAAAGTCGGATCACCGCGCAGGGCGTCCAGAAGGAGGTGCTCGTAAGCGGAGGGTGACGCCACCGCTCCTTTGCCTTCCGTGTACCAGAAGTCGAGGTCGATGGGTCGAAGCTGCATCTCCTGCCCCGGCTGTTTGCCCTCAACCTGCAGGACCACTCCTTCATGAGGGGAGATACTGGCGACGAGGGTGTTGGGGCGAGCCGTCGCCCCACCCTCCCTTCGGGCAAACGGCGTGTGAGGAGCGTGCTTGAAGGTGATCACGACTTCGGTGCTGCGCGCCGCGAGGCGCTTTCCCGAACGCAGATAGAAAGGCACGCCCGCCCATCGCCAGTTGTCAACGTAGAGGGTGAGCGCCGCATAGGTCTCTATGGCGGAATCTTTCGCTACGCCCTCCTCTCCGCGATACCCGGGAACGGCCTCCGCGGCGATCTCACCCGCCGCGTACTGCCCCCGCACCGCGCAACCGGAGACGTCGTCCGGTTTGATCCTCCGGACGGAGCGCAGGGCCTTTACCTTCTCATCGCGCATGGCCCGGGGACTCCATTCGGCCGGTGGTTCAATGGCGATGAGCGCGCAGATTTGCAACAGGTGGTTCTGCACCATGTCGCGCATGGCGCCCGCGGTCTCGTAGTAACCCCCGCGCCCTTCCATGCCCAGCGTCTCGGCGGCGGTGATCTGAACGTGATCGATGTAGTTACGGTTCCACACCGGTTCAAAGATGCCGTTGGCGAAACGGAGGGCGAGGAGGTTCTGCACCGTCTCCTTGCCAAGGAAATGATCGATCCGATAGATATCGTTTTCATCAAAGCCGCGGGCGATGTCGGCGTTGAGAGCGCGGGCGGAGGCGAGGTCGCGCCCGAAGGGCTTTTCGATGACGAAGCGCGCCCATCCCGAGGCCGCAGGCTGGTAGCCGAAGCCAGCGAGTTTCGCATCGCTCAAGTGCTTCATGATCGGCGCGAACTGCGCGGGGGGAGTGGCG
>JANMVV010000277.1:0-19300 GCA_031392925.1 Vicinamibacteria bacterium | reverse complement strand
GGTTGGTCAGAGGAACAGGCCTACTACTTCGGCCAGGCGCAGTTCCTGGTTCCACCCCAGTCCGTGCGCTGGTCGATCAAGGGAAGCTTCGACGGAGACTTCTCCGGGCTCGCCTCAAAGGAATACTCGACGCTGACGGGCATTGCCGGTAGCGGGGAAACCCTAAAGCCCAACTTGTTGCGGCTCGCGGGCGTCACGCACGCCATCCGATTTCCCGGTCTGGAGCCGCTCGAACTACCCCTGGTCGCCAGCACTCCGACTTTCCACGCGCAGCCCGTGCTGCTGCTCCGCGTCCCGGACCCCCTCCCCATGGCTTACATCGTTCACCGCGTGCGATCAGAGTCATCCTCTGAGGCCGCGATCCGCGTCCTCATCGACCCGGCCTTCGACAGCTTGCACGAAGTCCTTCGCGTTCAAGACGGCGGACCGCCGCCGTCTCCGAGCGCGGGCATCGCGGCGACGTCCCCGGAGGCGCGGATCGAATCCGAAGAGGAGGGTCGATGGGTGGTCCGCGCGCGGCTGTCGCAGCCGGGAACGCTGGTGGTCCTGAACGCCTTTTCGGACGGCTGGAGCGCGCGCGTGGACGGAAAGCGCCAGCCGATTCTCCCGGCCAACCTGATCTTCCAGTCGGTGGACCTCAATGCGGGCGAGCACAGGGTCGAACTCGAGTACGAGACTCCGGGCTTGCTTCTGGGGCTCGGCGTCTCCGCGATGGCGTGCGCGATTCTCGCGATCGCAAGCTTCGATCTGTTTCGTAAAAGAACCTAGACTCACCGAGGCGCTTCGACAGTGCCAACGAAGGAGATTCCCGTGCGCCGAGCCATTCTGTCGTTCCTCATCGCCATGGTCGTCCTTGGAAGCCCGGCGTGGGCTCAGGCCAGGAAGGCTGGGGCCAAAGCCGTCGAAGCTCCCGCCCCCTCATGGCTTGGCCCCTATCGCCCCGTCGCCGACAAGATCCTCGCGACCGCGAAGGACGCGGGGGGCAATTTCGCCTGGGATCGGCTGGCGTTCATGACCGACACGTTCGGCCCGCGCCTCTCGGGCTCGGCCAATCTCGACGCGACCCTGCGCTGGGCCGAAGCGGAGATGAAGAAGGACGGGCTTGAAAACGTCCGCCTCGAGCCCGTGATGGTTCCGCAGTGGATCCGCGGAGACGAGAGCCTGGAAATCCTCGAGCCCTTCCCCAACAAGCTTCCGATCCTCGGCCTCGGCGGCAGCGTCAGCACGCGGTCCGAGGGCGTTACCGGCGAACTGATGATCGTGAAGAGCTTCGACGAGCTGACCGCTCGCAAGGATGAGGCGCGCGGACGGATCGTTCTCTTCAACGTCCCCTACACGAACTACGGGGAGACCGTGCGCTATCGCGGAGGCGGCGCTTCGGCCGCGGCCAGGGTGGGTGCGGTGGCGGCCTTGGTGCGCGCCGTGGGTCCGCCGGGAATGAGAACGCCCCACACCGGCGGCATGCGCTATGAGGATGGCATTCCCAGGATCCCCACCGCCGCGATCCCCACCGAAGACGCGGATCGCTTCGACCGGATGGCGAAGCGTGGCCAGAAGATTACGCTGCGTCTCAAGATGGATGCCCACTTCCTCGACGACGCGCCGTCGGCCAACGTGGTGGGCGAAATCCGCGGCACGGAGAAGCCCGACGAGATCGTCCTCCTGGGCGGCCACATCGACTCCTGGGACCCGGGTACCGGAGCCATGGATGACGGCGGCGGGTGCGTCGTGACCTGGGAGGCGCTGCGGCTCCTCAAGACTCTCGGACTGAAGCCGAAGCGGACGATTCGGGTGGTGCTATTCACCAACGAGGAGAACGGAACGGCCGGCGGCAACGGTTATCGCGACGCGCACAAGGCAGAGCTCGACAAGCACGTCCTCGCCCTCGAGTCCGACTCCGGCGTGTTCCGTCCGAGAGGCTTCGGCTTCACCGGGTCGGATGCGGCGCGCAAGACGCTCACGGAGATCGCCTCTCTGCTCAAGTCGCTCGGCGCGGACGCCATCGGAGCGCAAGGCGGCGGCGCCGACATCGGCCCCGCGGTCGCGGCCGCGAAGATTCCCTCCGCGAGTCTCGAAGTGGAGGGGTCGAGGTACTTCCTCCTCCACCACACCGCCGCCGACACCGTCGACAAGCTCGACCCGAAGGATCTCGCCGACAACGCGGCCGCGCTCGCATTCCTGGCTTACGTGGTCGCGGATCTGCCCACACCCCTGCCGCGGCCCTGAACGGCGACCTCCCGGCTCATCCCGAGCCGGTCCCATCGGTCAAACTACCGGCATGACCGATCGCAAAATCGAAAGAATCGTGCAAGCGGTGGCGACTTCCGACGGCGCCGGTGTCCGCCTCAGCCGGGCCATCGCGAATGCCGAGCTCGACTATCTCGATCCGTTCCTTCTCCTCGACGAGTTCCGTTCGGACGATCCGAACGACTACATCGCCGGATTCCCCGATCATCCGCACCGCGGTTTCGAGACGGTCACATACATGCTGGCGGGGAAGATGGAGCATGCCGATCACGCTGGTAATCGCGGTCTCCTCACTTCTGGCGGGGCGCAGTGGATGACTGCCGGGCGCGGGATCATTCATTCGGAGACGCCGAAGCAGGAAGACGGCCTGATGTGGGGCTTCCAACTCTGGGTCAATCTTCCCGCGAAGAGCAAGATGACGGCCCCGCGGTATCAAGACATCGATCCCTCCGCGATTCCCGACGTGAAGATCGACGGCGGTTCGGTGCGCGTGATCGCCGGAGCCTTCAAGGGCATGAACGGTCCGGTCCAGGGCATCGTCACCGATCCGGTCTATCTCGATGTCCGCCTCGATGCGGCCGGCCGGTTCGAGACCACGATTCCCGAGGATCACACCGCCTTCGTCTACGCCTACCAGGGCAGCGGCACGGTGGGGGCCACTCCTCTGGCGCCGAAGGCTCTCGGAGTCTTGTCGAAAGGCGACCGGATCGTGGCCAGCTCCGGGGACAGCGGTTTCCGGTTCCTCTGCATCGCCGCGCGGCCGCTGAACGAGCCGATCGCAAGGTATGGTCCGTTCGTGATGAACACCCGAGAGGAAATCCAAGCTGCCTTCGAGGACTTCCGGAACGGCCGGTTAGGGTGAGCGAGACGCCCGCGCTCCGCCCGCCCGAACCCCGGAGTCGCGGGGGCGGATGGGCAATCGCGCTTGTGTTCCTCACCATCGCCTGCCTGGTCCTCCCCATCGTCCTGATCAAGTCCGCGATGAGGCGGGTGCGAAGCCTCGGAGGAACCGCGGAGAGCGCTCTCGTCGCCGTTCGCCACATGGCCGACGGATTTCGCACCGGCGAGGTGGAAACCACGCTGCGAAGCTACGGCGCCCAGGTCCACGGCACCTCGCGCTTTCAGTTCGCCGAGCTCAAGCAGCTCGAGTCGTTCGAGCGCAAGGACTCGACATCGCTCGCCTGGGGGGCCATTCCTCTTCCCGACGTGGTGGTCGAGGCACGGGGCACGGTGGTCTACACCTACGTCCTCGACCTGCAGAAGCGATGGGAGCTGAAGCTCATCGACCGCACGGTCGAGGTCGTGGCCCCCGCACCCGAGTTTTCGACACCTGCGCTCGATCCTTCGACGCTGGTCTTCGAAACGAAGAAGGGCTCGGTGCTGCGCGATGAGGAGGCGGTACGCAGGGCGCTGCAGACCGGCCTCGCCGGGCTGCTCACCGACCGCGCGCGCGAGCATCTGCCCCTCGTGCGGGAGACCGGGAGAAAAACCACCGAGGAATTCGTGCGCAACTTCCTCCTCGCGAACTACAACGACGCCGCAGGAATGACGGTGCGGGTTCGCTTCGCCGATGAAGCCTCTCCGCCGCCTACGGCTCCACCGCTTGTGATCGAAGGCGGGCGAGGGCCAGCGCCAACCCCACCGCGGTGAGAACCGTGAGGGCGATCCCCAGGAGAGCGGCTAACGGTCGGTAGGTGAAGACCACGCGGTGACGGCCGGCCGGGGCTTCAGCGGCCAGAAACAGCGCGTTCGCGCGGCGAAGGGGAACCGGAGAATCGTCCACGGCGGCGTGCCATCCCGGGAGATACCCCTCCACCAGCACCACCTGGCCTTTCTCGCTCAGAGTGACATCGAGCGACACTCGGTCTGATCTCCGCTCCGCGATCGTCACCGTCGAGGTGAAGCCTGGTGAAACCGAAGCCGGCGTACCTTCGGTGAGCGCAACCTCGGAATGCGGGTCGAAGCGCGGGTCGACAATGGCGGACTGGGACTCGAGAAGATTCAGCACCCGGACCCCGCTGACCGCGTAGGCTCGCGGCAAAGCGCCCGACACGCGATAGACATAGAGGGGTCGAATGCCGACGATCGGGATGGTGTCCTGGAGGACGAGGCCGGCCTCACGGGAAGGATAGAAGTCGGCGATGCGGGTCACGTTGGCGATTTGCAGGAGGCGCAGAAAGGCCGGGGGACGCTCGGGCTGATTCACGTAGCTGGTGAGACCGGCGAGCGTCCTGTCCAGGAGGCCCCTCTGATCGTAGTCCCAGCCGTATTCGAGTTTCCAGATGCCCCCGATGGGGGCCATCAGGGCGCTTCGGATCAAGACAATGAAGGTCTCGGCCGGAATCGGCGAGCGTGGAGCCAGAACCTCGGGTAGGCGGTCGGGGTGAAGGAGGTAGGGGAAAGTGTAGAGGCGTGAGGGCTCAGGGTCCTGGAGTCGGGCGACGTGGCCGGGCCGGAATCGCATCAGTTCGCGGGAGATCGTGAAATTGATCTCCCGATTGATGAAGAGGGTGACCCCAATCCCGAGAAAGGCGCAGATCTTGAGGAGCCGGGGCTTCTCAGCAACGATCGAGGCCAAAAGGGCCGCGAGGAGAAGGGCTGACCAGAAGAGGCCCGAGGCGGTCTTCGCGCCCGCCTCGGCTACAGCGGCGGGAGCCGAAGCGTCGGCGATCGAAGCAAACGCGGAGGACCCGGCCATGGACAAGCCCCCTTCCAGCAAGAGCAACCCGAGACAAAGGCCGGCCACGCTTCGACGCTCGCTGCCGTTCCGGATGGGCCTGACTCCAAGGCCGGCCAGAACACTGGCGAGCAGCGACACCGGAAGAGCTGCCTTGACCGGGTATCGAAATATCCGAAGCGGCGGCAGGATCGCCACCATCACATCGTAGGCGGGTGTGAACCTTCCGAGCGCGGCGAGGGCGCCGAGGACGAGCCCGATGGCCAGGAAGGCCCGGTACTTTTTCGATATCGCCGCGCTGAGCAATCCCGAGACCATGAACGGAGCGATCAGAGTCCCCAGGAAAAGCGACTTGAGCAGAGGTGGCCGGCCGTCGGTGAGGCGACGCGTCGCTTCGGGACTCAAGGGAAGGCCGCCGATTTGCGTGGGCAGCGCGAATTCGGTCGCGATGAGGGGGTGAACAGACCACTCCGTCCGGGCCTCCCGAGACAGCGCGCTGCGCCATGAGGTCCGAACCACCTCCAACGCGGGAAGCCAGACCCCGGCCCCCAGGCTCAGCGCCAGTGCGAAGGCCGTCACCACCATCAGGCCCTTTCGCGGGAAGAACGTCGCGAGCTCGCGACCCCCGACCAGGAGGCGGATAAGAGCGAGGAGCACGGTCATCGCGCACAGATCGGCCGATCCCGCCAGGATCTGCAGGCCAAACAGGCCCCCGAGCGCGAGCATCCCTCGCGCGTTCGGGCGTTCCAGCAGCCGGTCGAAGGCGACCAGCACCCAGGGCATCCAGGAGGTCCCCGCGAAGTGATGCCAGAGATTCAGCGCCGATTGGAAGGGACCGCTCGTCATCCAGAACGCGCCGGCGAAGAACCCCGACCACGCCGAGCGTGACATGCGCCAGCCGAGCGCGGCGGCGCCCGAGGCGCCGATCACGAAATGAGCGAGCACCATGAGGGTGTAGGCCTGATCCGGCAAGAGGATCAGGTGGAGCCAGGCGATCGGGTACAACACCTGCGCATCCGGACTGGCCAGGATGGGTTGCCCGAAACCGATGGTCGGATCCCTCAGCGGCAGCGCGCCCTCGGCCACCGCGCGCACGTACGCCTCCACCTCCGGAAAGTACAACCAGGCGAGGTCGCGCTCGAAGAACGCCTCTCCGAAGAAGAGCGCGTCGCGAAGGATGAACGCAGCGATTCCGAAGAGTCCGAGAAGAACGAGGGCTCCTGGCGAGACCCGGGGAGGACGCAGGGTCAGTGAATCTGCTCTGACCTTCCGAACGCGGTAGCGGTGCCGAGACCCAGCCTCTCCATCGACGCGTCCCAAAGATCGGCCGCGGCGTGGGTGAAGGCGAGTTCCGGGTCGTACCCGAGCACGAACCACCAGCCGTCGGTGATCTCGCGGTCGAGTTGCTTGGCGCCCCAACCCGCGTAGCCGATGACGAGGATGGCCCCGGCCACGTCTCCGTCGGGCGGCTCGGAAAACGCGATGGGGAGGATGTTCGCGTTCCCGCAGGCAAACAGCCCGGGCGCCACTTCCGTCGCGTCTTCGCTCAGCGGATCTCGAAGGAGCACGGTTAGGCCGGTGGCGCCGACCGGGCCGCCGAGACGGAGTGGAGTGTCGGGATGAAGTCCTGAGGAGAGACGGTCAGGAAGGACATCCTGAACGCTCACATCCAGAACGCGGTTCACGACCCAGCCGAGGGCGCCGGTCTTGTCGTGATGGCCGATCACCATGACGGTCCGTGCGAACTTCGGATCATTCATGAGGGGCGAAGCTACGAGCATGTAGGGTGCTGCGAGATCGGAACTCTTCATGACGCGGATGAGCGTACACCGAAAGGCGCAGGAATCAAGGGCAATTTCGTCCCGGCTTCGCCTTAAGATCGCGGCGCAATGAACAAAATCTTCGCCTCGGCCCAGGACGCGGTCAAAGACATTCACGACGGCGCCACCATCTTCCTGTCGGGATTCGGCCTGTGCGGTCTCCCGGAAAACCTGATCCAGGCGGTCAGGGAGAAGGGACCGCGAGACCTCACCCTGGGCAGCAACAACGCGGGCACCTCGGACTTCGGTATCACCTTCCTTCTCGAAGCGGGCCTGGTGAGGAAGATGATCTCGACCTACGTGGGCGAGAACAAGGTCTTCGAACGAATGGCGCTCGACGGATCGATAGAAGTCGAACTCGTTCCGCAGGGCACCTTCTCGGAGCGCATGCGCGCGGGGGGGGCGGGTGTCCCCGCCTTCTTCACCCCCACCGGCTACGGAACCCTCATCGCCGAAGGGAAGGAAGTGCGTTGGTTTGGTGGCCGGCCGCACATTCTCGAGAACGCGCTGCGCGCCGACTTCGCCCTCATCAAGGCCTGGAAGGCGGACACCGAAGGCAACCTCATCTACCGCAAGACCGCTCGCAATTTCGCGCCCATGATGGCGATGGCCGCGAAGATCACCATCGCGGAAGTGGAGGAGATCGTTCCCGCGGGATCGCTCGATCCGGACGCGATCGTGACTCCGGGCATCTTCGTCCAGCGCGTGATCAAGGGCGCGCGCTACGAGAAGCGGATCGAGAAGCGCACGGTTCTCGGGCAGGGCGCCACGGAGATCGACGCGGTGCGCGAGCGGATCGCGCGACGCGCCGCTCTCGAGATGCAGGACGGCTTCTACGTGAACCTGGGCATCGGCATGCCGACGCTGGCGTCAAACTACGTGCCGAAAGACGTGAGCGTGGTCCTGCACTCCGAAAACGGCATGCTCGGCGTCGGCCCTTACCCCGCTTCCGGAACCGAGGATGCCGACCTCATCAATGCCAGCAAGGAAACGGTGACCGAGGTCCCGGGCACGTCGTATTTCTCGAGCGCCGACTCCTTCGCCATGGTCCGCGGTGGTCACGTCGACCTCACCATCCTCGGCGCGCTCCAGGTGGACCGCGAAGGCAACCTCGCGAACTGGATGATCCCCGGCAAGATGATGAAGGGCATGGGCGGCGCCATGGACCTCGTGGCCGGCGCGAAGCGCGTGGTCATCACCATGGAGCACACGACCAAGGGGGCCTTCAAGATCGTGGAGCAGTGCACGCTTCCTCTCACGGGACGGCGGTGCGTGAACGTCATCATCACCGAGCTGGGCGTCATGGAGGTGGAGAAAGGGGGCCTGCGCTTGATCGAAATCGCGGACGGCGTCTCCCTGGATGAGGTGAGGAAGGCGACGGGGACGAAGTTGCTGGTGGACGAGGGCACGCTCAAGCCGATGCGGCAGTGACGCGTGATCGCGCGGAGGCGGTCCGGTTGGTAGTGGTGGGAGGGGGTTGCTTCGTTGGCCCGCCTTCGGCGGGCCGCCGCGCAATGACGTCGCCGGCGCTGCCCTCGGCTAGCCGAGGGCGGCGAGGCTCGGGAACATCCGGGTGAACCACTGGGCGATCACGCTCAAGCGGTCAGTGACGAGCAGAAGGCCGACGCCGATGAGGAGGGCGCCGGAGGCGATCTCGACCTTCCGCATCTGGGTCTTGATCCGCGCCGACGCGGCGAAGAACCAGTTCACCGCGAGGCCGGCGGCGATGAAGGGGATGCCGAGGCCGGCGGAATAGGCCGAGAGCAGGACCACTCCCTGGGTCACCGTCTCCTGCTGCGAGGCGTAGAGGAGAATGCCGGCGAGGATCGGACCGATGCAGGGCGTCCAGCCGAACGCGAAGGCGATGCCCACCACGTAGGCGCCGAGGAGCCCGATCGGCTTCTGCTTCACCTCCGCCCGCATTTCCCCGAGGAGCCACTTGATCCGGAAAATCCCCATCATGTGCAGGCCGAGCACGATGATGACGGCGCCCCCCACCATTCCCAGCAATTTTTTGTACTGCTGAAGGTAGTAGCCGACCATGGTCGCGGCCGCGCCCAGGAGCACGAAGACCGTGGAAAAGCCCAGCACGAAGAAGAGCGAAGTGATGGCCACCCGCCGCGCCTGGTCCCTGGGCGTCTCCTGATTTTTGAACTTCGAGACGTTGATACCGCTGATGAAGGAGAGGTATCCGGGGACGATGGGCAGCACGCAGGGGGAGATGAAAGAAACGATTCCCGCTATGAATGCGGTAAATAGGGAGACGGATTCATTCATGGCGGTCTATTGGTCCTCGGGGAGCGGCGAGTCATGGCGCGACGTCGCGCGCCGGGTTGCGTTCTTTTCCGCCCTCACCCTGGGGATGTTAACGAGCGGATCCGCTCAGACCGCAATCTATCCTTCGCTCACCGACGCGTTGCGCGCCTTCGAGACGGCGCTCCGCCAGAAGGACATGGAAAGGGCCCTTCTGGCTTTTCGGTTGTCGAACCCCGAAGAGAGAGGCGCGGAGGAGGCGGTGCTCCGGGGAGTCTTTTCGTCGCACGACGTCGCGTTCACTTCCGACGCGCCGGCCACAAGCGCCGACGGCCAGACCGCGGTGGTGCTTGGAAACCTGACCCAGATCTCGGAGCCGCGGGGCGCGGTCGAACAATGGAGCCTTCGCTGGGAACGGACGGAGGCGGGCTGGCGGATCGTCTCGAAGGAGAGCTTCGGCGGCATCGACGGCCTGGTTCACCTGACCTTGCAAGCATCGGGCTTCGTGGCCACCGGCCAGACCATCGAGCTCGAAGACTTCACCCTGAAGATGATCGACGGAACCTTCTTCCTCAACACCCAGGAGGCCGGCCCCACCGCTCTCGTCTTCGTGGGCAAGGGCCAGGTCACGTTCAAACCGCGGACGGTGACGGAGCGCGGCCAGATGAAGATCTTCGCGAAAAACGAAATCCTCGACGACGAGGTGTCGCGGGCGTTCCTGAGGATTCACCCGGCGGACCTCTATCGCACGCTCAAGCCCGGCTCCTTCGTCGAAGATCCCCTGAGTGCGTCGCGGCGCGCCCGGGCCACCGAGTATTTCGAGCGCCACAAGACCGACTCGTTCCTGCTCGACGCCTCGGTGGCGGGCGCGCCCTGGTGGCTCCTGCCCGGGCTCGGGGATGCCTCGATCGCCTTCGACACGAAGCGGTTCGGCTCGCTCACCCTCTCCCTCAGCTCGTCCGAGGTGGAAGGCGTGAGCCTGTTCAACCGCTCGACCCAGCGCCAGATCTCGGCTTACCCGAGGGCGAGTGCGGTCGGCCAGCCCGCGGACGATGAGTCGGCTTTCGATGTCATCCACCACGACCTCGCGATCTCCCTCAACCCCGAGACCTTCGACCTCACCGGCCGCGACACCGTCGCGATCGACGTCAAGTCGCCCGTGACCTCATTCCGGTTTCACCTCGACGATGGTCTCCAGGTGCGTTCGGTCCGGTCGAAGGAAGGAGGGCGCCATCTCTTCTTCCGGGTACGCAACCAGAACAGCGTCCTCGTCTACATGGGACAGCTCGCGGACCGGGTAGGCCGGCTGAGTCTGACCGTGGACTACATCGGGCATCTGCCCGCCGGCACGATCGAGAGCGAGATCATCCACGTCGGCCAGGACATGGCCGGCGAGGAAACGCCGTTCTTCATCGACCCGGCGCTCATCTACTCGAAGCGGCGTTCGTTCTACCCCCAGCTGGGCGACGAGGACTACGCGACATCCACGCTGAAAGTCACGGTCCCCGGCGACTGGACCGTAGTCTCGGGCGGCTCGCGAAGCGAGACCACGGAGCAGACCGCCAGAACCGTCACCCACGAGCAGGGTCAGAAGGCCAAGTACATCGCGTTCGTGGTCGCGCGCCTGCTGCCCATCGCGGCCGAGCGGGCCGATACGCTCTCCTTCAACGCCTACGCTCAATCGCGATCTCGCCGCGACGCCGTGCGATCGGTCACCTCTCTCAAATCCGCCGCTCTCTTCTACAACAGCCTCTTCGGGCCCATCCCCTACTCGCCCCTGAACCTGGCGCTCATCGAGGCTCAGGTCCCCGGCGGACACTCGCCGCCGGGACTCGTCATCGTTCAGCAGCGTCCGCCCCTGATGGGGGGCGGGCTCAAGGACGATCCGGCGACCTTCTACGACATTCCCGGCTTCTTCCTCGCCCACGAGCTCGCCCATCAGTGGTGGGGCCAGGGCGTGACCCCGCGGTCCTACCACGACCGCTGGGTCTCGGAAGGCTTCGCCCAATACGCGGCCGCGCTTTGGACCCGCAAATCGCAGGGCGAAGAGAGCTTCAACCGCGTGCTCCGAAAGATGGTGATGTGGACGAGGCGCCTCACCTCCTCTGGCCCCGTGGATCTCGGGAATCGCGTGGGGCACCTCCAGAACAACCCCCAGGCCCATCGGGCCGTGGTGTACGACAAGGGCGCCCTGGTTCTCGACATGGTGCGGCGGCTGGTCGGCGACGATGCGTTTCGGCGAAGCCTGATCCTGCTGCAGAAGGAACACCGCTTCGCCAAAGTGGATTCGGAGACCGTTCGCAAGGCCTTCGAAGCCGAGGCGCGGATCAGCCTCGACGGCCTGTGGGAGACTTTCGTCCGGAGCACGACCCTCCCCTCGATGCGCGTCGAATCGAGCGACTCCGGCCAGGAGATCGTGGTGGACGGCTACACCGGCCCGCTTCCGGTTGAGGTGAAGGTCGGCGAGAAGCGCCTGAGCCTGATCGTGAACGGCCGCCTGCTGATTCCGGGCGCGATGGCGGGAGTCAAGGTGGAACTGGACCCTGATGACATCGGGATGGTGAGCGTGTCTCGCTAACGGGACAGTCTGGCGAGACCGCGATCCGCGAACTCGACGAGGTCGGCTTGCTTCAGCAGCACCGCGGCTTCCTTGAGCCCGCGATAGGCGTCGAGGTTCGACGGATCCAGGTCCGCGGCGTCCTTGAACAGGCGCGTGGCCGCGCTGGCGTTTCCCTGCTGGAGCTCGAACACGCCGAAATTGTTCCGCGACGCGGACACCTCGGGCGCCGCCGCGATCAGGTGAAGGAACGCGTTTCGTGCTTCGGCGAGCCGGCCAAGCTGGGCCAGGGACAAGGCCTTGACCTCCATGGCCCGCGACTCTTCAGGGTCGATGGCGAGCGCCCCCTCCGCCAGCCGAAACGCGGGCTCCAGACGGCGGTCCTTCAGTTCGGCTTCCGCGGCGAGCCCGAGCGCCTCCGCGTTCCGCGGATTGAGGGCGAGGGCCCGGCCTATGAGCTTGCGCATGGGTTGAAGATTGCCCGCGGCGGATTGAATCTCGGCGCCGAGCAGGTAGGCCCTGGGTTCGCTCGCATCGAGTTTCGATGCGGCCTCCAGGGAGAGAAGGGCGAGGGCGGCGCGATCCGTGTTCCAGTACAGGAGTGCCCTGGCGATGAAGACCGAGGCGGCGGGCGCATGGTCAAGCGCGCGGTTGAGGACAACCTCCGCGGCTTCGGCACGATGAAGCCGGATGGCGCTCTTCACGTATTCCTCGGCGATGCGGAGGTCAAAAAGACCCTGGGTCAGAGCCTGCCCCCCCAGGTCGTACGACCACTCGCCGCTGCCCGAGGCCTCGAGGAGAGGGAGGCGCGACCGGATGACGGACGCCTCTTTGGGCGCATCGTTTTGGAGGAGCTTTCGGCGGTTCGGGGTCGCGGTTTGCGCGTGAATGGAAAGGGGCGCGCTGAAGTCGAGCACGGGCGCGTCGTCGGTGTGCCTTCGGGCGGTGCGAAGCCAGGGCAGATCGGCGAGGAGGACGGTTGGCACGGCCAGGAGCGTCGCGGGCGAAAGCTTCGACGCGATCAGATCCAGTCGGGCCGCTTCGTGGATGGAGGCGAGCCGCGCGTCGCTGAGAGAGGTGGAAGCTTCGCTCCCGACGATGAGGATGTCCATTTCGCTGATGACGTAGACGCGGCCCTTCGGAAAGACATCCTGAAACGTGGCGAGCAGCGTCGCGAGGTCGCCCGCGCCCATGTTGTACAGATGCCCCCACTGGCAGAACACGCCGCCCGGGGAGAGGCGCCCGCGGACGCCTTCGAAGAATTCCCGCGTGAACAGGGCCGAGACTCCGGCCATCCACGGGTTGGAGGGCTCGGAGATGATGACGTCGTAACTTTCCTTAGTGGCGAGGACGTGTTGCCGCGCGTCGCCGATCACGAGGGTCAGTTTCGGATTCTGGAGGACATGGTTGTTGGCATCGGCGAAGAATCGCCGAGCCGCCTCGACCACGTCCGGGGAAATCTCCACCGCGGTCACGGACAAAGGATCGTGGGTCAAGGCCGCGCTCGCGGTCACGCCGCTCCCAAGGCCGATCACCAGCGCCTTCGCCGCCTTCTCGCTCACCAGGAAGGGCACGTGCGCGAGCAGCCGCTGGGTCAGCATGTCGCCGCCCGAGGTGGCGTCCACCTTTCCGTCCACGGCGAGCGAGAACGACGAGCCCACGCGCTTGACCGACACGTTCGCCACCCGCCCCTCGGCGTAGGAGACGAGTTCACCGCGGCGAAGAACGTCTTCAACGCTCAGGTTCATGTCGTAGACCGAGTACTTGTACGCCCCCCCGGCGAAGAGCTCCTTGTCGAGAGCGGGCGAGGCGGTCACCAGGCCGAGGGCCAGCAGGCCCGCAAGCCCTCCCACCACCCGGGCCGCGGCACGACCAGGAAGGGCCACCCCGATCGCCGACAGCGCGGAGGCGAACGCGGCGAGGCGCAGCGTCCGATCGAGCCCGAGGTCGGGAAGGAGAATGAAGCCGGCAAGCGACGCTCCCAGGATCGCGCCCAGGGTATTGAGAGCGCTGCCGAAGCCCATGGCCTGGGAAGCGGAGTATCTGGCTCTCAACAGGCGGAGGCCCAGGGGAAAGAGAGCGCCGGAGAGCGCAGCCGCGGGAAAGAGGAGGAAGAGAGCGCGTTCGGCCTGAAGGTTGACGAGCGCTTCGGGCTGCTCCACCAGCCGTCGAACCTCGGCGCCATAAGCGAGCGGCATGGATGCGAGAGAGCGGATGACCATGGCGCTCGCGGCGCCGACACCGGCCTGGACGAGGGCGAAGGCGAGCCGCGGTTCCTTGAGCAGTGAGAGAAGGCTGCTCGAGAGGAGCGCTCCGGTGGCGAGACCGAGCACGATGGCGCCGAGCACGAAAGCGAAGGCGTGAACGGTGGGGCCCGCCACCAGGATGAAGGCCCGGGTCCAGGCCACCTCGTTCACGAGTCCGGCGAAACCGGCGACGAAGAGAGCGAGGAGCACGGCCGCTACCGGCCCAGAGTCGGGAGTGGGCGCCTTCAGCCCGGCCGGCGACGGCTCGGCCTGCGCCTCGTTGGCCCTGCGCTTCCGACCCTTGCGCGGCGCTCCCTCGCTCTCCGTCTCCACCACGGCCTCGATCTCTTCTGCGACGGACGGCGCCGGCGTCTGCAGTATCGCGAGCAGGGCCGCGGTGATGTTCAGACCGGTGGCAACCAGTATGGTCTTCGTAACCCCGAGCCGCGGCACCAGGACCAGCACGCTGCCGTAGGCGCCCGCCACCGCTCCGAACGTGTTGGCGGCGAAGAGAAGGCCGCCGGTTCTGGCACTTCGAGCCGGATCGCCCGAACCGGAGACCACATGGGACTGAACCACGAGGGTCGTCCCCATGAGGCCGGCGGGAACGAGCAGGAGAACAATGGCGAGAAACCACACCGGCGCCGCGCCGACGCTCGCGCGCAGCGGTTCGAGCGCGGGAAGCACGAAGGCCAGGGCGAGGGCCGAGGCGCCGATGGCGAGTTCGATGCGCGAGTAGAAGGCCGCCGCCTCGGCCGGGGTCCGCCGGGCGACGAGACGCGGGCCAAGGGCGCTTCCGAGCGCGAGGCCGGCCATGAACACCGCGGTGACCGCGGAGACCGCCTCCACCGTCGAGCCGAAGACCAGCGAGAGGATCCGCGTCCACAGGATCTGGTTCAGGAGCGCCGCGCAACCCGAGCAAAGACTTGCGAGCAGGAATGGGATCAGGGGGGATCGGCTGGGGGCTGGTGTCATTCGGGTCGGGTTGCAGAGCGAATGCGAAGCGCCGCCCGATCCTACAGGCGGTTCTCTTGCCGCGGCCGGTGGGCGTATCTTTACGTCTTTCGGAGAAAACTCATGTCGCGCATACTTCGCCTCGCCCTCATCCCCGTGCTCCTCGGTGTCGCTTTCACGAGCGCCGACGAGGACGGCTGGGAGCGTATCAACCAGCCCGCCATCAAGTTCTCGATTCCGGAGGTCAGCGGAGTCAAACTCACCGAAAAGGCGTTCGAGGGAAAGGTCGTGGTGGTCGACTTCTGGGCCACCTGGTGCGGACCGTGCGTGCAGGAGCTGCCCGAGCTCGCCCGCTTCGCCGCGAAGATCAAGGACCGCAAGGACGTGGCCTTCCTGAGTTTCAGCGTCGATGACGACAAGGCCGACGTGGTGAAGTTCTTCGCGGACCGCAAGGAGAAGTTCCCGGTCTACATGGCCTCGACCCTCTCGGATCGGATGGGCGTGATGATCTTCCCCACCAAGCTCATCGTCGACGGGCGCAAGGGCGCGCCGGGCCGCATCCGGCTCAAGAAGGAAGGCGTCATCGAAACCGCCGAGCTCGAGGACAAGGTTGCGGAGCTGCTGAAGAAGCCGTGAACCTTCACGCCTTCCTCGCGGGGGCGTTCTTCTTCGTTCCCCTTGCCGCGGGCCCGGGCGCGCTTCCGCCCGACACCGCCCCCGGCCGCGTAGCCCCCGATCCAGCCTCTTCGTCCGTGGGCTCGCAGACCTGCCGCTCCTGCCACGCCTCGACTCATTCGGGCTGGTCGAACGGTCGCCACAGCCGCATGCTGCAGGAAGCCCGACCGCAGAGTGTGATCCCGCGGTTCGAGGGGATCGAGACCCTGCGCGGGAAGGAGTATCGGCTCGAGCGCGACGGAGACGCCTACTTCATCGTCGAGCCGTACCTCCAGGACGCGCCGACGAGGCGGCGGGTCGACTACACGCTGGGCTCTCGCCGCGTCCAGCACTATCTCTCCCGGCTCGATGACGGGCGCATCGTGGTTCTGCCGCCTTCGTACGACATCGAGAAGAAGGAGTGGTTCCACAACCTCGACATCGTGGATATCGAGGAAACGGGTGGCGTGAAGCTTCAGGTCTGGAACACGAACTGCTTCGGCTGCCACGTGAGCGGCGAAGAGAAGAAGTTCGATCCAGGGACCAAGAGATTCGACACGACCTGGACCGACTTCGGCACGAGCTGCGAGCGCTGTCACGGGCCGGGCAAGGCGCACGCGACGAAGTACGCGGCGGCGAAGAAGGGCGAGGCCGCAAACGACCGGGAAACCCTGATCGTGCATCCGCGCCGGCTGGACGCGGAAACCAGCACCACCCTGTGCGGGCAGTGTCACAGCCTTCGCGATATCACCCAGACCGGTTTTTCGGGCGGCTCCAACTACTACGACTACTTCACGCCGCTCCTCGAATACGCGCAAAAGCGGAATCACGATCCTGCCTACTGGGCGAACGGCCGGCCGAGACGCTTCTCGAACGAGGCGGTCGCCTTCTGGCAGAGCCAGTGCTACTTCAAAGGCGGGGCCACCTGCATCGGCTGCCATACCGATGTCCACGAGCCGGACATCGACAAGAACTCGACCCTCGCGGCCAGACAGGACGCGCTTTGCGCGGGGTGCCATGGTGAGGTCGCCGCCCGGGGTCCGAGGCACACTCATCACAAGGCGCCGGCCGGCGAAGCGAAGAACGCGGCGGTCACGTGCGTGTCGTGCCACATGCCGAGAACCTCGATCTCGCTTCGGCATCGGATGCCCGATCACACCATCTCGGTTCCCGCGCCCGAGAACACGAAGCGTTTCGGAATCCCCAACGCCTGTAACGAGTGCCACCAGGACAAGAACGCCGACTGGTCGGAGGCGCGCCTCGCTTCCTGGTTCCCCCAGGGCCGGCGCGGGCAGACGGTCGCGGACGCGGTGGCTTTCACCCTGGGCGCCGCCCGGGATCCCGCGGGCCTGGAGCCCCTCGTGAAGATCGCCGGAGACGCCACGAGGCCCCCGCTCTTTCGGGCCAACGCGCTGGGCCATCTGCGCGGCTACTCGGACGCCGCGGCCACGAGCGCGCTCCTCGCGGCGACGAGAGAGCCGCATCCCATGATCCGGGTGGCGGCCCTTCTCTCGCTCACCGATCAGGGCCGCAAAGCGGCGGTTCACGCGGCGATGGAACGCGGACTCACGGACGAGCGGCGCACGGCTCGCATGGCCTCCGCGCTCGGCCTCCTCAACGCAGGAATACGGCCGGTCGGGGAGGATGCGCTCTCTTTGGGCCTCACCTCCGCGATGCATGACCACGCGACGCGCGCCGCCTTCCTCCGGGACGACCCCGTGACCCAGCTCGATCTCGGCAAGATGTTCTTCCTGGCCGGGAACTGGAAGAGCGCCGAGACGTCGGTGCGCGATGCTCTGGGACTCGACCCGAAGACGCCGGGGGCGAACTACTTCCTCGGCCTCGCAACCCTCGGCCAGGGTCGCGTCGCGGAGGCAAAGGCCATCCTGCGAAGCGTCGATCGGAAGGACCCGCACCGCAAGGACGCGGAAACGATCCTCGCGAAACTTCCGACGCCCTGAGGCCTGGTCAGGCCTTCAGGGCCTTGCGGATCCGGGCGATCTGGCGGACGTGATTCCCCAGGTGCTCGTTCAGGAAGATCATGGTCTGGGCCGGACCGAGAAGGCCTACGAAGGGATGTCGGAAAATGGCCTTGTCGTTGAGCGCTTCGGGAAACCCTTCGACGAACTCACGCCAGTCCTCCCGGACCTCGGCCCAGGCGAAACTCGCGGCCTGGAAGTCGCCGGTCTCGGGAACGTCGCCGATTCCCTCCGGCGCCTTGAACTTGAAAGGGGAATGGATGCCCACGACCAGCGCGGCGATCCGGAACCAGGGCGCGATGCCCGCGTTGGGCAGGGCGCCCGGGTCCTGGGTCTTCTTCTTGATGTACCGAAGCGTGCCGCCCTCTGACTTCGTCAGATGGGCGATGACTTGAAGAATCGACCAGCTCGAAGGATCCGGCCTGCGGTTGAGGGTCTCGGGGTCGAGCGAGGCGAGCCTTCGAAGGAGAGTGGCCTTGGTGGCCTCCATCTTTTCGAAGCCCGCACCGAGATCAGCCATTCAGATCCAACCTCGACGAACGCGGCTACTTCGAGCCCTCGGTCCCAGGGGCACTCTCGTCCTTGGCGGCCGGAGGCGTGGTGCGAACCGTCGGGTACTTGATCCCAAGCTGTTCGAGATACGTCTTGTACTTCGTGGGATCGTAGTAGAGCGGACGCATCTTCTCGCGGAACTGCTCGAGGATTTCCTTGTTGAGATGCACCGCCGGCTTGTCGTCGGCCTTCAGGAACGAAATGTACTTGCGGTCCTTGGTCTGGACCTCATCGAAGTACTTCTTGGCGTCGATGACGATCTGGGGCTTGGCGAACAGGTCGAGGAGTGTCGCGGCCATGACCTTGGCGCCCGCGGTCGAACCCTTGTGCGCGATGGGTGTGGCCATGGAGATCGCGTTCCAGAAGCTGTGACCGGGAAGGTTCGGGATGTTGGCGGGATAGCGCAGGGTGACCGAGGGCATGTTCCACTGGATGTCGCCGATGTCATCGGACCCGCCGCCCGTGCGGGTCTTCTCATCGACCGGGCCTTCGAGATCCTTCACTTTGGTGGCAAGGCCCTCTTCCTTCACCGCGAGTTCCTTCTGCACCGCCTTGGCGAGGGTGTTGTCGTTATCGTCCCAGGTCGGCATGCCCACGCGCTTGATGTTCGCGTCCATGGCTTCGGCGACGGGTTTGCTCATGTGATGGTCCATGGCCGAGCCGAGGATGGTCGATGTCCAGGTGGTGTCGGTCATCATGGCCGCGCCCTGGGCCACGCGATTGCCGATATCCCAGAGGTTCTTGGTGGCCGCGTAGTCCGTTTCGCGAAAGTAGTACCACACGCTCGCCTTGCTCGGCACCACGTTCGGCTGGTCGCCGCCGTCGGGAATCACGTAGTGCGAGCGCTGCGTGTACTTGAGATGTTCGCGGCGGAAGTTCCAGCCCACGTCCATCAGCTCGACGGCATCGAGCGCGCTCTTCCCCCGCCAGGGAGCGGCGGCGGCGTGAGCGGCGGCGCCGCTGAAGTCGTAGCGCACGGAGACGAGGGCGTTGCTGGACTGGGTCCCCCACGAGACCCCAAGATCGGACGCGACGTGACAGAAGAGAGTGATGTCGACGTCCTTGAACAGGCCGTCACGAACATAGATCGCCTTGCTGCCCACGAGTTCCTCGGCGACGCCCGGCCAGATCACGATGGTGCCGGGGATCTTCTCCCGCTCCATCACCCTCTTGACCGCGAGCGCGCCCACGATGTTCACGGCCATGCCGGAGTTGTGGCCTTCACCATGACCCGGAGCGCCCACGATCATCGGGTCGGGATAGGAAACACCCGGCTTCTGCGAAGCCTTGGGGATGCCGTCGATGTCGGTGCCGAGGGAGATCACGGGCTTGCCCGAACCCCAGCGCGCGAACCACGCGGT
>JANMVV010000236.1:0-9121 GCA_031392925.1 Vicinamibacteria bacterium | reverse complement strand
CCGCTCGACGATCCGCGCGTGCGTGTTCACGTCGAAGATGGGCGATTCTTCCTCCTCACCACCGACCAGCGCTTCGACCTCATCACCGCCGAACCGCCGCCGCCCAAGGGCTCAGGCGTGGTCAATCTGTATTCACAGGAGTATTTCCAGCTCATCTTGAAGCGGCTCGCGCCGGGCGGGCTGACCTCGTACTGGCTGCCGGTGTACCAGATGTCAGGCCGCGAAACGAAGGCGATCATCCGCGGCTTCTGCCAGGTGTTCGATGATTGCTCGCTCTGGACGGGGACGGGCCTGGAGTGGATACTGGTCGGATCCGCGGCGGGCGGCCGCGCGGTAAGCGAGGAAGCCTTCGGGTTACAGTGGCACGATCCCGTGGCGGGACCCGAACTGCGCGCGCTCGGCTTTGAGCGCCCGGAGCTGTTCGGAACCACGTTCCTCGCCGATGCCACCGCGCTGCATCGGCTTACCGCTGACACGGACCCGCTCGACGACGACCATCCGATGCGCCTGTCTCCACAATTCGCCAGGAACGTCGACCCGGTCTACTTCCAGATGATGGACGCGACCGCGACCCGCGCTGCTTTCGAGGCAAGCGATTGGATCCGAAAGGTGTGGCCGAAGGCCCTGCGGGAGCGCACGCTTGGAGAATTCGAAACGCAGCGCCTGATCAATCGGGGAAGTCCGGGTTACGGAGAGCCCGCTCTGTTCATCTCGGAGGTGGAGGCGATCCTCGCCGGCACGCCGCTGCGCGTTCCGGTCCTCACCGCGTTCCTCACCTCCGATGTGGAGATCGGCGCGGCCCGACGCGCGGCCGCGCGGGGCGAAAGGGATCCTTTCATCGATGAGCTGTTGGCCATGGACGCGCTGGCCGATCGCGACTTCAGTCGGGCCGCCGACTTCTTCTTGAAGGCTGAGCGCGGCGATCACGCCTCGGAACTGCGTCCCCTGCGTGTTCTCTCATTGGGCCTGGCCTCGCGCCTGCCCGAAGCCAGGAAGGCGATCAGCGAAACGAAGCCGCCCACGTCTCCCGCCGATCAGGCGACCTGGGGCTGGCTCGCGCGCCGATTCGCCCCGCCGCCGTCCTCCCACTGAGTCAGCGGAAAGGCCGGCCCCGCGGGCTATCCTTCGAGGCCCATGCCCCAGCCCGCCTATCCCGCCGCCCACATCGTCGCTTCCAAGGTGCAGACGCACTTCGCCCGCCATCTCGGCGCTGCCCGGGAGCGGGGTCGCGACGATCTGCCGGAAGCTCCCACCGATGTGGCCATCGAGGCCCTCATCGACGCGGCGTTCTGGGCGAGCCTCAAGCGTGAAGAGGGCGTGACCCCCACCATTTCCCTCGCCTACGTGCCTCCGGATCGCGCCGCGCATCCGCTTCGCTTTGCCTCGCCAATTCCGCTGCGGCCCGCTCCGCTCGCCAAGGTCGCCCCCGCGGTGGAGCGCCCCGGAATTCACCTCGGCGTCTGGCGCGACGACAACGACTTCCACGTCTGGGGCACCACCCGCGATGTTCCCGCCTTCTGCCTGGTGGTGGAAGTGGTGGCCTCGGGGCTCATCGTAATCAAGCACCGCTCCGAACCCTTCGGTAAGTTCGTCAACGTGGCCGTGCTCGAAGGCGACCAGGTAAAGGTGGTGGACGAGGCGGGCGGCGCGTCGGTGCCCGATTGCCCGGCGCTCGTGAAGTCGCTCCTCGGTTTCGTGGAGGGTTTCGGATCGCTCGACCCCGTCAACGTGCTGGTGGAAGTGGCGGCCTCGATGCGCGCGCACGGACGCGGGGGAGCGCTCCTCGTGGTTCCCGCCGACACCACGCAGTGGCGCGAGTCGGTGGCCACACCCATGCTCTACGCGGTGGAGCCTCCATTCACGGGACTCCGCGATGTGCTGAACAAACGGCCGACGTCCGGCGCCCTTCACGAATGGCAGGAAGATTTGCGCCGCTCGGTCGATGCGGTGGCGGGTCTGACCGCGGTGGATGGTGCCACCATCATCAATGAGCGATATGAGGTGCTGGCGCTCGGCGCCAAGATCACCCGTCGCCGCGGGGCCGCGCCGGTGGAACAGGTGTGTTACACGGAGCCCGTGGAGGGTAACGTGAGGTCGCAGACTGCGCCCACCCTACTGGGCGGCACGCGGCACCTGTCCGCTGCACAGTTCGTGCACGATCAGCCTGACGCGATGGCGCTGGTGGCGTCGCAGGACGGGCGGTTCACCATCTTCAAGTGGTCGCCGTGCGAGGAGATCGTGCACGCGCATCGCGTGGATGCGTTGCTGCTGTAGGGATTTCAGGGCCTCCGCAAGGCCCATCACCCCGCCGCGGCCAACCAGCCCCAGGGCGCCTGGTGACCCAGGGAAGGAAATCCCCTCAATTCCCTTGACAGGTGTGCAGGCCGAAACATAGGGTATGCGCACTCTCCCACCCAGCGCGGTTGCATCCGCCACGAGGTGATCACTTGTCGGCCGGTAAAGTTCAATTCGAGTCGAACCAGCGGGGTTCGGGGCACACGTTCACTCGCTTGATGCGCTCCGCCGGAGCGACCGGGCTGGCCTTGGGTTGGCTCGTCTGGGCGCCTCCGGCCGAGGCGCAATTCCGCAAGATCGGCGAGATGGAGCTTCGGCTCTCGGGCCTCTCCGCCACGGTGGAGAACGCCGAGCCGGTCGTACCGAAGAACACGCCCGGAGGTATTCGCGTCCTTGTTCGGGCTGGCGGCGTCGACCTCTCGATTGCCGACCTGTCCCGATTCCTCGGCCATGACTTCTCGGTGCAGGGCGAACTGTCGGGACCTGGGCTTTCGCAACCGCTGGCTTTGCCGGCCCTTCAGCCGGGAGAGGAGCTTCCCGCCGATCCACTGATCCTGCTCACGCCGCCGATCTCCATCGCCGGAAACTACCGCCTCTCCAATCTGCGGATTGTCGCGGGCGGCCGGACCGTCCTCGACGTGGATCCGTCGAGCGTGCCGCTGAAGGTCATCGACCAGATTCTCGTCACGCAGGTGACGACCAGAGCGTTGACCCTCGATGAGATCCGCGGCAAGGGGATCGTCCTCGATAGCGACGACTACCTGGGCTTCGAGTTCACGATGGGTTTCAAGCTGGACTCGAAAGCCATCGACCTCAAGTTCCCCGTGGTCTTCGACCGTCAGGGTGTCGCGGTTCCGCAGCCTCTATCTCCCCCAGCCGCGCCGTCGCGCGATGGATTCTCGCTTCCGACGATCCTGCCGCTTCTCCTGCAGGCGGAGGATGTGAACGGGGCGCCGGTGGAGATTCCCAAAGTGACCATGCCCTCGGGTGTGGTCAGGCCCGTGACCATTCCCGCCGTGCTGGTCATCCCGGGGAACGTGGGCTACCTCAAGCAGTTCTTCTCAGCCCAGCTCTACGTGTCGAACGGAGCGCCCGTGGGCTCGAAGCTGAATGTCCGGGGCATCAAGGCCACGCTCAAGTTGCCGCCCGGCGCGGATCTGCAGCTTGGCACGACCGATGATCCCCTCGCGCTGCCCGAGCTGGAGCGGGATGGTCGCGTCATTACCCAGCCACTGAACGCTGAGGTGCGCGGCATCGGCGCCGACGGTGTCGCGGGCACGAGCGACGACGTCGCCGAACTCGCCCCGGCCGAGCAGGCGCAGGTCGAGTTCCTGATTCGTGGCGAGAAGGAGGGCTTCCACCAGATCAACTTCGACCTCACTGCCCAATTGCTTGGACTGCCGATTGGACCGGTCACCGTGAAGGGAAGGGCTGCCGGCGGCGTGCTCGTGCGCAATCCGTTCTTCAACGTCACGTTTACTGTGCCCTCGGTGGTCAGAAGCGGCGAGCACTTCAAGATGCGCGCGACGGTCACGAACATCGGAAAGGGAATCGGGAACGATGTCTCCATGACCCTCGACGCGAGCCGGATGAGCGGCCTCACTCTTCAAGGCGAGGGCACTCAGAGGATCGCAACCCTGAAAGCCGGGGACGCGAGGAGCGTCGAATTCGAGTTCGTCGCCCAACGAACGGGCAAGGTTGTGGCCACTTATCTGAAGTTCGATACTCAGAGCGGCAACACGGGGCAGCTGAACTTCACGATAGGTGTGGGGGAGAGGAATGTGCCGCTCTCGCCCGACACGCTCGTCCTGCCTGCTTCCACCGACGATCTGCCCGCAGACGTGGTCGACGCCGCCATGCGCGTTCTCGGCCAGGCATGGAGTGTCGCCAACGCACCGAGCGGGACCTTGCCCCCGGGCGTTATCCGCGTGAGCGGTCA
Organism: Vicinamibacteria bacterium; assembly: GCA_031392925.1. GTDB lineage: Bacteria > Acidobacteriota > Vicinamibacteria > Fen-336 > JAGNNV01 > JAGNNV01. The sequence continues at coordinate 4,887 of JANMVV010000236.1, read as the reverse complement.
GGTCGTCGTCAAGAAGGCGTTGGCCCTCGCCGAGTCCGGTCTGCGGGTGACCCTCGGGCAATCGAGCGACGCGGCGGTGCGCGACCTGCTGTACGACTTCTTCTCCGGCGCTCCGGTGGATCCGGGTTTCGATCAACTTTTGCGCACGACGGAGGCGGGCCACGCCTTTGTGCAGGCGGTGGGCGGCGCCCTCTCGGACTCCGCGATGCAGGCCGGCGGTGGCCCGGGCTACGAGTTCGACACCGCCCGCCTCGTTGCGTCCGCGGCTCCGTTCATCTCGTTTGGCTGGGATGGGGTCAAGGGTGATCTCGCTCTGGTGGACGGAGCGGGCCGCTCGTCCATTCGCTCCACCAACCTCGCCGCGTCCGCGGTGCTCACCTCGCAGAATGTGGTCGGCGCCGTGCTCATGCCCCTGGGTTCGGACATCATGCTGGGCCTCGCGACCCAGCCGTCCGTGGGTCCGTATCGATGGGAGTTCCGCGCCGCCGAACCGGGAACCGGGAGCCTCGCGGTCACCTTCGCGCGGCCCGACGGTTCCTTCGGACGAGCGCTGTGGTCGGGCGCCGTGTCCGAAGGGTCGATCGTTCGCGTCACGACCGACGAGAGCGGGCAGGCCACGGTTCAGGTGGACCTCAATGGAGACGGCGTTTTCGAGAACACAGATTCGCCCTCCGTCAACACTCTGCCCGCTGACGGCCCGCGTCTGCTGGCCGCGGCGATCATCGGTCCGGAGACGCTCGATGGAGCGGGTCCGTGGGGCTTCCAGGCCGCGCTCGTGTTCGACCGCGTGGTGGGCGAGTCGAGCGCCGCCCTTGTCACCAACTACTCGATCCCGAGCAACCAGCTTCGATCGGCGAGACGGCAGCTTTCCGGGCGCCTCGTCTTCGCGGCGCTCGCGTTGCCCGAGGGACCGTACGTCCCGAACCGGATGACCGCGCGAGGAATCGAGGACACCAGGGGTGTGCCTGGCGCGGAGATCACGATGCCCCTGATGTCGAGGCTCGGCGGGAGCGGTCCAGGAGCCTCTCCCGAGATCGGCGCCGTGGTCTCTGGCCGCGTTCTCGATGGTGACGGGACGCCGCTGTCGGGACGGGCGGTCACTTATGCGCAGTTCCCGTCGCTGGTCTGCACGGATGCGATTACGCCCGCAGGGTTCGCGGCCCCGCTCACCGATCAGAACGGCGCGTTCGAACTTCGCTACGTCCGACAGGACCTGTGCGGCAATCCGTTCCAGCTCTTCACCATTGATCCCTCCACGGGCGCGAGACGGTCGCAGTCGCTCTACGTGCGCTCCCCCGGTCAGCAGATCGTGGCGGACTTCGTCATGCTCGCCACCGGTTCGGTGACGGGAACGGTCAGGAACTACCAGAACCAACCCGTGGCCGGCGCCAGGGTAACCGTGCTGTCTCAGACCGAGACGCAGGTCGGAGCCGCCACGGTTACGGATGCCTTGGGCCGGTACTCGGTCTCCGGCGTCACCGTCGGGCCCGTGTCCGTCCGAGTCGGAAAAGGGAACGGAGTCGGCTCGGCGGCCGGGCGTATCGACCGGGCGAATGTGCCAGCCGTGATCGACGTGACCATCTTCGACGGCGCTGCGCGAGCTCACGGCACCGTCTGGACGGTCGGAGAGGACGGGACGAAACCGGCGGTCGGGGCCGTGGTGACGTACTACATCACGCCCGGCCCGCAGGCCATGGCCGTCACTTCTTCTGATGGACAAGGCCGTTACTCCTTCACGGGAATGCCGGTCGGGGGCTTCATGATCAAGGCCCAGGCCAATACCCGTGACTTCAAGATCGAGACCGGCGTGAACCCGGGGCTGGAGGACCTTCAGGTCAATCTCTCCGTCGAAATCCCGCCGCCAACCTCTCTGGGCTACATCGAGGGTCAGGTGGTCATGCCCGATGGCTCTCCCGGCGAAGGGGTCATCGTTACTTCCGGGGCCGGATCGGTGCTTTCCGGGACCAGTGGACTCTTCGTGCTCCCAGTCGTGCCCCAGGTCTCGGCCCACGTAGTCAATGCGACGACCCGCGACAGAAAGAGAACCGGGCAGACGGCGGTCAGCGTGGTCTCAGGGGGAGATCGAGCGACCGGTGTGCGTATCGTTTTGTCGAGCCTCGGCGCCGCCGAATTCACGGTGCTTGATATGGGCGGGCAGCCCCTTCCCGGACGCACGGTCAAACTGCTCGACTCGCGATTCGATCCGTGCGGTCGGTCGTCCGCCGTGACCGACGCCCTGGGCCTCGCCCGCTTCACCTCTCTCGGAGTTGGAGCGGTGATCGCGCAGGTTGTCAACGAAGGCGAAATTGTGGACGCCGCACGCGGCTCCGTCTCGGTTACCGGCGAAGGGTCGACAGGGTTCGGCGTCCTGCGCATCGAGACGCGGGCGTCGACCATTTCAGGAGTGGTCGTCGATACCGCCGGCAATTCTGTGCTCGGCGCGGAGGTCGAGCTGCGCTCGCTTGCCTTCATACAGGACCCCGGCGCCTCGATCTGCGGCATGCAGTCAAGCATCACTCACCGGGCGCGGACCGGCCGGGACGGCAGCTTCAGATTCACCAGCGTCCACCCGGGGCGCGTTTATGTGACGGCGAACCAGCCGGATTTCGCCCCGACACCGGTCACGGTGGCTCAGGACCTTGCCGCCGGGGCCTCCGCCGACCTCACGCTGCGGCTGGTCAGCACTATCGCGGGAAAGGTCACGGGAGTGGTCTACGAGCCCGACGGCCTGACCAACGCCGGACCGGGAGTCGAGGTCACGATGACCGGCCTGCTTCCGGACGTCATTGTGGTCACGAACGGTCGCGGCGAATTCAGCTTCCCGGAAGTCTTCCCCCAAGGCGACTACACCATCACCGCGCGCGATCCGCTCACCGGGCTCGTGGAACAAGGCCGGATCTTCGCCACCGCGGGAGTGCCGCTGCAGCACGACATCCGCTTGAAGGGCAAGGCGACGGTTCGGGTGCGCGTCGAGACCGCGGATGCTCAAGCGGTGACCGCGGCCTATGTGACGTTGCGCGAGATCGCCTATCCCAATCGCACCTTTGAAGGCGTCCTGGATGCTTCGAGTCAGGGGCGGGTTGATTTCCCTGGAGTGTTCGAAGGCCAGGTCTCGATCGAAGTCCGTGATCCCCTGGGCCGCACGGGCGGACGCAACGCGCTCACCATTCCCACAGGCTCGACTCTCGTGGAGACGACGGTGAGGGTGACGACCACCGGCACGATCCGCGGCCGGTTCCTTCGGCCTGCGGGCGATGATTCGGCAATTCCCTACGGCAGCGTGCGCCTGCTTGTCGGCGGTCGCCTGATCGGACAGGTGACGACTACCACTACCGAACCCGCAGGCGCATATGAGTTCTCTTACGTCCCGGCCGGCGCTTTCCGGCTCGAGGGCCTGGATCCGCTCACCGGGCGCACCGGCTTCGCCACCGGCGTCATCGAGGACGAAGGAGAGATCGTCCAGGTCGACATGCGAGCTCAGGCCATCGGGACCGTGACCGGCATCGTCACCGAGAACGGCGCCGCGAGGGGCGGCGCCCGAGTCGAATTGACCTCGGGCAATTACGTGGCGACCACGATGTCCGATGCCCTGGGCAAATACATCGTGCAAGGCGTGCCCGAGGGGCACGTGGTCGCGAGCGCTGATCTGGGGTTCAACGGGGGCAGCGCGTTCCTTCGCGGCACCGCGTCCGCAACGCTCACCGGTGAGGGTACGACCGTCGACCTGAATGTCGCGCTTCGAGACAGCGGCCGCGTGGCGGGCAGGGTCTTGAAGGCCGGTCCGGGGGACGAGCCGGCAGGCGTCACCGCGATCTCGATCTATGTGGGCGGGGTCGGTGGCGGTTTTGTCACCGGATCGACGGACGAGAACGGCGAGTTCGAGTTCACGCGCGTTCCGGCCGGCATGGCCGCGCTGACGGTCGACGCGCTTGGGAGCGACGACTTTGCGAGCGGTACCGTCGACGTCCCTGCAGGCGGAGATGCGACCCCCGTGACCCTGCGACTGAACGGCATCGGGGGATTGCACGGTGTCGGCCAGGACTCGCTGGGCGGCTCGGTGCAGGGCCGCGTCACCATCACGTACGGCCCGTCCGAACGGCGCAGGAGCGCGTCGCTGGAACTGGCCAGCAACGGATCGTTCACGCTTCCTCGCGTTCTGGCCGGCCCGTTTACCGCAGTCTTGAATGTGACGACTAGTGGCCTCCCACGATATGGAACGGCGGCGGGGACGATCGAAGACGGCCGGACGACCGAGGTCGTCGTTCGCCTTCAAGACTCGGCGACCGTCGTGGGACGCGTGCTTCGGGCGGATGGCAGCACCCCGGCGTATGGATCCGCAGTAACCCTCAACCTCCCCGGCACCGGCGCCTCCAGCACGGTGCAGGCACAGACCGATGGGCGATTCACCTTCCGGGGTGTAACCCTCGGGGTCTTCATCCTAAGGGCCAACGACCCGGTGACCGCGGGCCTTGCCCAGGCTTCGGGGACGACGACTACCAACGGAGAAGTCTTCGATCTGCAGGATCTCGTACTCGATGACTCGCCCGTGCAGGTGCTCTCGGTGGATCCGGCCGACGACGCCACGGGGATCTCGGTGATGAAGCCCATCACACTGACGTTCTCGGATCCGCTTCTGACCACCGGTGGCTTCGGAATTCTCGATGGCGCCGCGGGCATCGCCCTGCCTGCGCCCGTTCTCTCCAATGGCGGCCGCACCGTCACGTTTAATCCTCCGGGTGCTGGGTGGCCGAACCCGAAGACGCTCACCATCCTCGCCAGCACGTCGGTGACGGACGTGCTGGGTCGGCGCCTCGCCCAGTCGTTCACGAGCCGATTCACCACCGAGGACAAGGCGCCTCCCTTCGCGGTTTCGTTCAGCCCCGCCCC
>JANMVV010000168.1:0-13746 GCA_031392925.1 Vicinamibacteria bacterium | reverse complement strand
CGAATGACCCGAAACGAACAGGACGCCGAAGACGTAGTGCAGGAAGCCCTCCTCAAGGCCTACCGCGGTCTCGACAAGTTCGAGAACCGGTCCGAGCTGTCGACCTGGCTCCACCGAATCACCACGAACTGCGCTTACGACCTCCTTCGCAAGCGCGTGCGCCGCGCCGAGGACGACCTTCCCGAGACTGACTCCGAGGCCGGCGCCATCACGTCGAGCCTCCTCTCCACCACTCCCGGGCCCGATCGGAACGCCCACGCCTCCGACATCCGCCGCCGCGTCAACGAAAGCATGGAGAGGATGAGCGCCACCGAGCGCACCGCCTTCGTGCTCCGCCATTTCGAGGGGCACACCCTCGAGCACATCGGCACGACCCTCGGTATCTCTCTGGCCGCAACCAAGCAAAGCGTTTTCCGAGCCGTACGCAAGGTTCGTCAAGACCTTGAACCCCTGGTGCAAGCCTCATGAACACGACTCCCCATCTCATCGACGACCAGCTCGTCCTCGTCTATTACCATGAGCCGCTCGAAGAAGCGGGCCTCGATGACCACCTCGCCGCGTGCGCTGAATGCATAGGCCGCTTCCAGGCCCTGACCCGTGTTCTCGAGGCGGTGGCGCAGGACGAGGTGCCCGAGCCCGCGGGCGACTTCGAGGCGCGGATGGTCGCGCGGGTTCTCGCCGCCCCAAAGCAGGAAGAGCGCGGACGCATCGTCCAGTTTCCCGGCCGGTTCAGGGCGGCCGCCCGATTCCTGGCCGCCGGCGCGGCACTAGCCGCGTGTCTCATCCTCGCCTTCTCGATCGGCCGCCGGCTTGGACGCGTGGAAGAGCAGACGCTCTCCGCCTCGCAAAGGCAGGAGCGCGTCCTCCTGACCGCTCTCGGCGAGCACCTCGGCCGGTCCCGCGTGACTCTGGTCGAGCTGAAGAATCGCGAGGTCTCGGACAAAGACCTCAAGGATCTCCAGGCCGCCGCCGACAACCTCGTGACCGCGAGCCGTCTCTTTCGCGCCGCCGCGGAGCGCGCGGGCGAAGGTCAGATCGCAAGCGTCATGGAGGAAACCGAACGGCTCCTCCTGCGCTTCGCCGCCGCTCCCTACGCCGAAGCGAAGCACGAACTCGACGGACTTCGCCAGAGGGTCGACTCCCGCGACCTTCTCTTCCGCCTCCAGGTGACGGAAGCGCAGGTCGAAAAGCGCGAGAAGAACATCACCCCTTCCTCCAAGAGCTCTCTCTAGCCGCCATGAATCCCCTGAGGTTCCCCAAGACCATGAACACGACGACGCCCCATCGCCTCCTCTCTGTGTCGGCCCTTGTCGCCGCGCTCGCCCTCGGCGCGACGGCGCGCGCCCAGGATCCCGCTCCGTCTCCCTCCCCGTCGCCCTCCGCCTCGCCCGCGCCGGTGGCCGTCGATGACCCGGTGGTCGACATCGATGCCGCGAAGATCGAGGCCGCGGTCGGACGCGCCCAGGTCCAATCAAAACGCGAAATGGAAAGAGCCATGCGCGAGCTGGACCGGTCGCGCGGCGACATCGAGAAGCAGGCGCGAAAGGCCGCGAAGAGCGCGGCCCTGACCGACGAGCAACGCGACCAGCTGTCCGCGGAAACACGAACCGCGGTCGAGACGGCGATGCGGGAGTCGTACGCGGGGCGTGAGGCGGCGGTTCGCGAAGCCATGCAGGAGGCGCAGCAGAGTCAACAGGATGCGCGGGAGAAGGCCCGGGAGGCGCGCAACCAGGCCCGCGAGAAGGCGATGGAAGCGAGGGAGAAGGCGCGAGAGAAGGCCCAGGAGGCGCGCGAGCGTGAGCAGGAGAAGCGCGAATCCATGCGCGAGGATTCCGAGCGCGTCGATGAACTGTACGACGAAGCCATGGAATCGATCGACGAGGAGGAGTGGAGCGACGCTCTGCGGCCCCTCGACAAGCTCATGAGCCTGAATCTGAAGGTGGACGCGGCGCTCTACTGGACGAGTTACGTGCAGGCCAAGATGAATCGGTCGGCTTCGTCTCTCGCGAGCCTCGTACGCCTGCAGAAGGAATTCCCCGCGAGCCGCTGGGCCAAGGAGGGCAAGGCCTTGGAGATGGAGGTCCGCGGCAAGGCTGGCCAGACGCCGCGGCCCGACCAGGAGGACGACGTCGACCTCAAGCTCATGGCCGTGTCCGCCATGGCCCAGACCGATCCTCAGGAAGCCCTGCCCGTGCTCACGAAGATCCTCGCCTCACCTTCTTCTTCCCGGAAGGTCAAGGAGCGCTCCCTGTTCGTGCTTGCCCAGATGGGCTCCGATCAGGCAGGAAGCGCCATCGCCGACGTGGCGCGCGGCAACTCGTCCCCCGAACTTCAGCGCAAGGCCATTCAGTACCTTGGCGTCTTCGGCGGTCCCGCGAATCGCAAGGTCCTGAGCGAGGTGTACAGCTCGACCACCGACAACGCCCTGCGCAAGCAGATCCTCAATTCCTTCATGGTCTCGGGCGACAAGGCGCGCGTGCTCGAAGCCGCGAGGACCGAGAAGGACCCGGCCCTTCGCTCCAACGCGGTGCGCCTGCTCGGCGTGATGGGCGGCACCACCGAACTGGGGCAGATGTACACCACCGCGACCTCCGCGGAGGAGAAGAAGGACATCCTGCAGGCTCTCTTCGTGGGCGGCGCCATCGAACCGGTGGCGGCCGCGGCTAAGGGGGAGAAAGACAAGGATGTGCGCCTCGCCGCGGTGCGCAATCTCGGCCTCATGGGGCGGAGGAGCGAAACCGTGCTGGCCGAGATGTACCGGGTCGAGACGGATCCGGAGGTCAAGAAGGAAGTGCTGAACGCCTTCTTCCTTCAGGGCAACTCCACCCGCCTGGTCGAAATCGCGAAAGTGGAAAAGGACCCGATGCTCAAGAAGGAAGCGGTTCACTGGCTCTCGCTGATGAACTCGAAGGAAGCCCGCGCCTACATGCTGGAACTGCTGAAGGACTAGTCCCATGGGCGCTTCGAAACTCCTGCCCGCCCTGCTCCTCGCCCTCGCCGCTCCCGGCGCGAGGGGGCTGACAGCCTGGCCGCCCGCGTCGCCGCAGCTCAGAAGTCGGGGGCGTCGACCTGGCTCAGCTGGAGCGTGCCCTCGGCCATCGACGGCAACGCGTGCTGCTGGGACCACCGCGAGTCGCGGTCGTCGCAGAGCTGCTTGCTCGCGAGCAACAACTACGGCATGAACATGTCGAACGACGACCGCCGTCCAAGCGATCCGACCCTTGTCATCTACACCCACGTTGCGGGGGGAGCAGTCGACAAGCTTCACGTGTTCTCCGCCTCCTGCCGCGTGGATCGGGCCGGAGAGTCCGTTCAGGACATCGCAGGCCTGAATCCCGCGGAGAGCGTCTCGTACCTCGACGCGTGGCGAAAGAGAACAAGAGCCGAGAAGTCCGCCAGCAGGCCATGTTCTGGCTCGGCCAGTCGAACGACCCGCGTAGGCTGGCGTTCTTCGAAAAGATCCTGAGTTGCTGACCGCCCCCGGCGGGAGGGTCCTGGGGCCCGCCTCACTTCCTCACCTCGCAGGGGATGCGGCGGGTTTGGCCAACGCCCCGAGGTAGTCGAGCAGGGCATCGACTTGCTTCGCAGTGAGGGTCCGCCCAAACGGCGGACAAAGGGGAGATCGCCCAACGGCGCTGCTGCCCCCCTCAATGATCTGCCGCCAGTACGACTCCGGGTGCCCTTTGAGACTCGTGCGAAAGTCGGGCGGCGGCGGGATGAGGTTGTAAGCGTTTTGTCCGTCTCCCTGACCCGCATCGGCGTGGCAGGTGACGCAGTAGTGCCCGAAGAGGGTCTTGCCGTTGGTTTGGCGCCGGGTGAGGCCTTCGCCTTGCGCGTGCTTCCGGAACACGTCCATCAGGGGCTCTGTCTCGGCCGGACGGGTGCTGCCTCCGCAGCCGGCGACGAGGATGGCGCTGCCCAGGGCCGCGAGGATCAACTTCATCGGGGTCGCTCCGGAGCCGTGGACAGGCTCATGATGTAGGCGGTGAGCGCCTGGGCGTCATCGGGCTTGAGGCCGTAGTCGGGCTGGACGGTGCCGGGCTTCCACTGTTGCGGCTTTTGCAGCCACGCCATGACCCAGCCCGGCTTCAGCCGCTTTGCGCTGCCACTCAGATCAGGGCCCACGTAACCACCCTTACCCCCCACGATATGGCAGCCCCGGCAACCCAGCCTCTCGAAGAGATGCTGGCCGCGAATCGCTCCAGTCGCGTCCATCACCAGTGGTTGCTCGAGCGAGTCGTCGATGAAGACGGTGGACAGGTAGTCGGCGAGGGTCGTGGCCTCGGCATGGGTCAGATTGAAGTGGGGCATGCGCTCCTCTACGCTCACGCGAACCGCAGACGGATTCTGCAGATAGGACCAGAGATAGTCACGTTGAAGCTGGCTCCCGATCCGATCGAGAGGAACGGTCGCAAGCGTTCCGCCGGAGCCGCGGATCTGGTGGCAGGAGAGACAGCGGTACCGCTCGACAAGGGCGCCGAATGGGCCCTGGGGCCTGTAGGGCGCGGGCTCGGGCTCGCTGGTGACTCGGGACGCGGGCAGGTCCTTGCCCCGAATGCTCAGCAGCGCCACGGTGATCGCCGCCGCGGTTTCGTCGCTGAAGTTGAAGGTCGGCATGCGCGAGGGCGGGGCCAGCCGGTCGGGTGTAAGGAGCTTGACGAAGAGCCAGTTGGGCAGGGTCTCCGCGATCGGCTGTCCCGCGAAGTCGCTCTTCTCGACCAGTCGATCCCCGACCGAGGTGAGGCCAGGGCCGATCTTGCCGAGCTTCTCCATACCGGGGAACCGGTGGCAGCTATAGCAGGCGTGCTTCACGAACACCGCGCGCCCCGCCTCCACACCCTTCGGATCCAGGTACCCCACTTCCGGGGGCGAGGGGGGGGCGTCCGGATCCACGAGCTCTTCGGTGAGATAGGCCGCAAGATCACCGATCTGGGCGTCCGAAAGGCGGTAATGAACCATCAGCGTCTCGGGATGGTCGCGGAAAGGGTCCTTGAGGAAACCAAAGAGCCAGTCTCGTCGCACCTTGCTTCCGACCTTGGTCAGTTCCGGACCCAGGGTGCCGCCCCGGCCTTCGATGCTGTGACAGGTCGTACAGCGCGCGTCGCCGAAGACCGCCTTCCCGCGAACGGGGTCGGCTTTCTTCCAATCGAACGGCGAAGAATCCAGGGGAGCGACGGCGGTCTGCGAGAGAAGGAAGACACTGAGCGCTGCGATCTCTTCGGGCGTAAGACGGAAATTCGGCATGCGTGAGTGCGGCAGATAGGCCTTGGGATCCTTGAGCCAGCGACCGATCCAATCGGGCCGTACCTTGTAGCCGACGCTCTCGAGCCGCGGCGCCCTGATTTCCTCCGCTCGAAAGCCGGGAATGTCATGGCAAGCCACGCAGTTGGATACGGCGATGGCGCGGCGTCCCTCGGAAAGCCAAGCCACATCGCGGGGACTTCGCTCACGGTGGCAGGCGCCGCAGTTGGCCTCCATCAACTCAGGAGATCGCATGGGTTCCGGCCAGTGTGGGAGCGGCTGATGCGCGGCAGCGCGGTAGCTCGTAGCCTCGCCCTGCCCGCCGTGACAGACAGTGCAGCCGAAACGATCAGGCCGATGAGTGCGCAGCCAGTCGCCGGCATGGGTGCGGAAGGGTTCCGCGGCCTTCGCGAAATCGGGATCGTCCGCGCCGAGGTGACAGGTGGTGCAGCGGTCGACGCGGTCCAGGTCGGCAAGCCAGATCTGGCGCAGGCCATCGGCCGGCGGTGCGATGCTCAGCGCATGCGGGTCCTTGATCCGCAGCTCGACCGTGCGGAATTCCGCCTGGCGGGTGCGCCACTCCGCAAAGTACTCCTTGAGAAAGATCCAGGCAAAGATCCCGAGGAAGGCGAGGCCTAGAGCCGTGAATGCCTGCAGCATCCAGATCGGGGCGGTCTGACGTTCCCGCATGGTCACCTCACCCCAGCCACGGCCATACCCAGTGCCAGTTCGGCCCGCGGAAGTAGGTCCCGATGATGGTCAGGATCACCAGCACCCCGGCCACGCTTCCGAAAACTGCGTTGGCCACACGTCGCTCGGGAGCGAACCAGACTCCGACGCCGTGGGGGCGCCGGTCCACGAAGGGAACAAGGACGAGCGCGACAACCAGCAACCCTGGCACCACGACCCCGCCGATGAGGGCGCTGAAGTGCACCAGTTCCTGAAGACCGAGGAAGTACCAGGGCGCCTTGGCCGGGTTCGGGGTGAGGGTCGGATTGGCCATCTCCTCGAGGGGCGCGTTGAACATGAGAGCGACCGCGTGCAGTGCGACCAGAACGACGAGGAGTAGAAGCAGTTCGCGCATCAGCAGGTGCGGCCAGGTCATCAGCTCGTCGTCGGTCTCCATCTCCGTCACCGGCAGCGCCGGCCGATCGACCACCGCCATGAGGCCATAGCTCTTGGTCGAGGCCGGGAAGCGCCCGGCGGGCGTTTCTTCGACCGAGGCGGGGCGGGCGGTCAGGGGGACGGCCAGGCCTCCATCCTTGCGGACCCTCCAGACGTGGAGCGCGACGAGCATCAGGGCGACGCCGGGAAGGATCACGCAGTGCAGCACGTAGAAACGCAACAGCGCGCCCGAACCGATCACGTGGCCGCCCAGGAGGAGATACTTCACACTGTCCCCGACCACGGGAGCGTAGGCCGCGATGTTCGCGCCCACCGTGATCGCCCAAAACGAGAGCTGGTCCCAGGGAAGGAGGTAGCCGGTGAAGGACAGAACCAGGGTCAGCACCAGCAGACCGACACCGACGACCCAGTTGAACTGACGCGGCGCCTTGTACGCCCCCGTAAAGAAGACGCGGCACATGTGCAGGAACACGACGATCACCATGCCATGCGCGGACCAGCGGTGCAGGTTGCGCAGCACGGGGCCGAAGGTCACCACGAACTCGAGGTCCTTCATGCTCCGATACGCCTCCCGCGGATAGGGGGTGTAGTAGAGCATCAGGGCCACGCCGGTGACGACCAGAACCAGAAGCATGTAGAGGCTTATGAGCCCGAGGCCGAGGCTGTAGGAGAAGCGAAGGCTCTCGCGCCGTACCTTGGCCGGGTGCACGTGGAGAAAGAGGCTCGAGATCGTGGCCGCCGCGCGGTCCTTGTCGGTCTGGGGCCAGCCGACAAGGAAGATTGAGCGCCACGCCTCGCGACCGACGCCCACAACGTCGCTCCACGCAGGCCGAGTCATACCTTGTACCGGAAACGCGGATCCACGATCCGCTGCGCATCGACCACCAGTTCGCCGCGGGGAGACTGCGTCAGCTCGAACCAGTCGAGCGGCCGAGGTGCGGGCCCCTGAACCACGCGTCCATCGCCGTCGTACAGGCTGCCGTGGCAGGGACAGGCGAAACCGGCGCCCTCCTTGTGGGCGACGTTGCAGCCCAGATGTGTGCAGATCGAGGAGATGGCATAGAACCCCTGAGGACTGTTGAAGACGAAAAGACGCCTCTCGGGAAGAAACGTCACGGAATCCGGCGGGAAATCCTTGGGCAGGCCGACCGCGAACCGGCTCGGAGGTTCGTACAGGACGTTCGGGAAGAGGAAGCGCAACGTCGCGCCCACGAAGCCCACGAGGCCGGTCACCACGCTCGCCGCGCCCGTCAGGGAGAGAAAGCGGCGTCGGCCCGGGTCCTTCGAGTGCTTAACAGGGTCATGCACGAGTGTCCTCCATTTCCTCGACGAAGAGCTGGAGCGAAGAGGCCTCGGTGTCATCGAGCTCCAGCAGCTCCATGGTGATGGCGTTCGTGGGACAGCGATCCGCGCAAAGGCCACACCGGATGCAGCGGTCCTCATCCTTGAGGATCGCGCCCCCGGCCTCGCTCACGCCCAGGGCGACGCGCACCGCCTCGAGCCCTCGCACATCCGCCCCGAGCCGCGCGAGGGTCACGATCTTCAGGCAGTTCTCGGGACAAATGTCCACGCAGCCGCCACACAGGATGCACTTCTCCGAATCGAAGATGGGACTGACGTTGCACCACAGGCACCGCTCGCCCTCCGTCCGCGCTTGAGCTTCGGGGTAGCTCTCCTCGATCTCGCGAAAACCGGTGCGTCGCTGAACGGGAATGCACGGCTCCGGTTGACGCGGGATCCGATCGTAGCGCTCCCCCCAGCGGCGGAGGGGCAGGGTGCGGAATCTGAACGGCGCCCGGTCGAGAGAACCTCCGCCCAGGGAGCGGTGGATGGCGAGGGCCGCGCGCTTGCCGTCACCCGTCGCCTCGATCACGATGCGAGGACCAAACGCGAGATCGCCTCCGCAAAAGACGCCGGGCAGCGTGGTGGCCAGGGTTTTCGGCTCCACCTTCACGAGCCCGCGGGCCGTGATCTCGATCTCGGGATCGTCCTTGAGTGCGCTCAGATCCGGGGCCTGACCGATGGCCAGGATGATGGTGTCGCACTCGATTTGCCGTTCGCTGTCCTGAACGTACCTGGGGTGGAACCGCCCGTCCGCGTCGAAGACCGAGGCGATGTCCCGCGTTTCGAGAGCCACGACCTTCCCATCCCGGCCGTGAATCGCCTGGGGTCCGCGACCCGGAATCAGCTCGATCCCCTCCTCCACGGCCCCCGCGACTTCCTCGATAGATGCGGGCATCTCCTGGCGCGGTTCGAGGCTCACCATGGTGACCCGGCGCGCGCCAAGGCGCATGGCGGTCCGCGCCGCGTCGATGAGCGTGTTGTCATAGCCCCAGGAGGCGAGCAGAGCCTCGGCGCCTGAGGGCAATCGCGCCGACGCTTCCGCGTAGCGTAAGGCCGTCCGGGCCACGTCCACCGCGACGTTGCCTCCGCCCACAACTACCACGCGCGCGCCGAGGTCGACGTGATAGCCCAGGTTCGCGTTGAGGAGAAAGTCGACCCCGTTGATCACGCCATCGAGCCCGGCGCCTGGGATATCGAGGGCCCGGCCCTTGGTCGCTCCGAAGGCAAGAAAGACCGCGGAGTATCCATTGCGGCGAAGATCGCCCACGCTGAAGTCCTTGCCCAGCCGCCATGACGTGCGGACCTCGACGCCCATGCGAACGATGCGCTCCACTTCCGCACGGATGATGTCCCTCGGCAACCGGTACTCCGGGATGCCCTGGAAGAGCATGCCGCCCACCACCGGCGACGACTCGAAGACGGTCACCGAATAACCAAGGAAAGCGAGGTCATGGGCGCAAGAGAGGCCCGCCGGTCCGGCGCCCACCACGGCCACCCGGGCCGGCTGTCCGTCCACCGTGACCGCGACGCCCAGGGGACCCGGCTCCTCAGGGCGATCGCTGATCCGGGCGGTCTCGACCCCGTGACGCTCGGTGAGCGTGCGCTTGAGCGCGCGAATCGAGATCGGCTGGTCGATGGCTCCGCGCCGGCACCGCGATTCGCAAGGATGAGCGCAGATGCGGCCGCACACCGACGTCCACGGGTTGGGCGCGTGGGCAATGCGGTAACCCTTCTCGTATTCGCCCTGGGCCACCGCCCGCACGTACGCCCCCGCGTTGGTCCGGACCGGACAGCCGCTGCGGCAACTGATCAGGTCCAGGAAATAGCGCGAGGACGGAAGGGCGGCGATGTATTGGTCGTGCAGCAGGTCTCCTCAGTGGGACATGGTCAAAGCCAGGGTCGCGGCCTTTCCGGCTTCGACCGTGACCTCCTGGTCGGCGGCCTTGAGCTTCTCGCTCCATGCATGAAGCTTGTACTTGCCGGGGGTCACGCCCTTGATCTCGAAGGCGCCCGCGGCGTCGGTGACGGCGAAGTAAGGGGTATCGAGGACCACGATGTAGCCCTCCATCTCCGGATGCACGCGACAGAGTTGGGTGAACACGCCGGCCTTGTCGAAGACATGGCTGCGGGCCTGGCCCTGGGGCCACGTGCCGAGGTTGTACTTGCCGTCGGGAGAGAAGACGTTGTGGGCGACGGGATCGCTGTTGAGAAAGCGCACTTCGGTGCCGGTCGTGATGGCCACCACGTGGGGCAGGAATTGCATGCTCTTCTGGTCGAGTTCGAACGGCTTGCCGGGCGCTGGAGGCTTCAGATCCGCCGCCGCGAGACTCACCACCACACCGGCGTTCGATCTGAGGCCTTTGGCGACCACCGTCCCTGATAACGATCCGAGTTCCGCGGTCGCGCCGGTCGAACTCAACGCCACGCTGGCCATCGCCAGTACACCGGCTCGAAAAATGAAACTCATGGACGAGGTCTCCTTCACACTTGGGCAGATGAAATTCATCGATCGTCTCCTTACTTAGAAAGCGAATCGCAGGATCCCGTTGAGCGAATGATTGTCGCCATCGCGTAGGTCGCGCTGATACTCGATGATCGCCTTGATGTTCGCGCGCACCAGCGCGCTCACGCTGGCCGTACCGATGCGGAGACTCTCGACGCTGCGATCCCCGGGCGTGAGCACCTCGGCGCGCACCGTCCCATGGAGCCAGGGATAGAAAATGTAGTCCGCCTGAGCGAACCAGGCGTTGTAGACCGGCTCAGTGGTTCCCAGAAGCTGGCCCGACGCCGGCTCATACTGCTTCAGGGTGTCCGTTCCCCGCACATAGGCGCCGAAGAGATTGAGATCCTTCACGTAGAGGCTGGCGAAAAAGCCGGTCCGCACAAAATGGGCATCCCGAACGTTGACCGTCACTCCCGCCTCATCAACGAGTGGGAAGTTCACCGTGCTGGCGTTGCCGCGGTAGGCGAAAGCCCCGACCCGCAGCGAGTCGTCCCGCCAGTTCTTCTCCGGAGTGTCCTTGCCCCCGGTATCACCGTCGAGACCCATGCCTCCGAACTTGTAGTCGAGGCGCCCGTAGAAGTCCTTGGAGTTGTTCCCGAATTGCTGGTCATTCGCGCGGATCCCGTTGGCCACCCCGGCGGAATACATCAGGCGATGACTGACGATCCCGTAGACCTCGATACCCTGCACAAGCTTGGGAAACGAGATGGGGCTGGGAGACAAGTCCCCGGCACCCAGTCCGGTTCCGCCACTGAGGCCGATCGGGTTGTAGTCGAAGATCGTACCGAGCCCGGCGTTGGTGATGAGGAACATCTCCTGGAAGACGTCCGCCACGTTGGGGGTGAACTTGCCGATGCGGAAATGGAAGAGGTTCTCCGGGCCGAAGGGCGAATCGAAAGCGATGTGCGCATGCTCGACTTCCGTAGAAACGGATCCGTCAGGCGACACCCCAAAGGTCAGTTCGCTGAAGTACGACACATGGTCGCCCAGCGTGCCGCCCCCGAAGACATTCACCTCCTGGGGAAACTGGAAGTCATTCTTCACTTTGCTCACGCTGCCGTCCTCGTTGACCGACGAGGTGTTCACGTCGCCCATCTTTACGTTGACAGCCAGCGGTACCGCGCTCGCGATCTGTCCGGGCCAGACCGCATTCGGCCAGATTTTCTTGTAGGCCGGAGCGCCGAGGCTCACCGGCTTCTCCTTCACCATTTCCTCGGTTTCGGCGGGCATGCGGTAGCCGTTGAGGCGGAATGCGGTGCCGAAGGAATTGAGCTTCGGGAACGCGGTGTGGCACGTCTGGCAACTCGTCTGGTACTTCCGGGCGAACGCCGGTATCGCCTGGACCGGAGGCGCGGCCAGCATGGTTGCCGCCACGGCGAGAAATCCGACTTTTGCCGAAAGGAAGATTCGATCCCTGCTCATGGTGGACGCTCCTTGAATGGGAACTCCATGAGCAAGCTCCGGGCCACGTTTGAGAAACTCTGGCAACTCGCTCCGTAGCCTGATAGTTATGGCGGCCTGGGCCTCCCGAGTCCGCCATCGTCTCTGCCACCAAGGTGTCCGATCCTCGGACGCCGACGCAATCGGCCCTTGCGGCCGTTGGGGTCTTGGAGGTGTGTACGATCCTCCTACAGTCGGCTAATGGTCGCCACCCAGCTTGCGGTACAGCGTGTCTCGAGAGATTCCCAGCAAGTGCGCAGCCTCGCTCTTGTTGCCGTGGCTGCGCCGCAGGGCCTCGGGAATCGCCCAGGCTTCAAGCTCCTTGAGATTCAGAGACGGAAGACCCGGGTCGGGCGCCGTGCCGAGGACGATGCCGCGACGACGGAACCAGCCGCGCAGGTCCCCGGCGCGGATCACCGACTGATCCTGAGGCATGGTCACACTGACCCCCTCGATCAGGTTCTCGAGTTCCCGAACGTTCCCGGGGAAGTGATAACGACAAAGCAAGTCGAGCGCTTCTGCTTCAATGCCTGATGGCCCGCTGGCTCCGCGGACGCGGATCTTTGCCAGGAAGCGGGCCACCAGCGCCGGAATGTCCTCGAAGCGCACCCGCAGGGGAGGGAGGTCGAGAACCAGAACCGAGAGCCGAAAATACAGATCCTGCCTTAGCGCTCCGCCCCGCAGATCCGAGAGCTTCCGGTTGGTCGCCGCGAATATCCGCACGTCCGTCCGCCGGCTCTCGAGGCCACCGACCGGACGGACCTCGCCGTCCTGGAGCACGCGCAGAAGCTTTGCCTGGGCCTCAGCCGGCAACTCGCCGATTTCGTCCAGAAGCAGGGCGCCGCCATCGGCGGCCACGAACAACCCGGCGTAGTCGCGATCGGCGCCGGAGAACGCTCCCCGCCGATGCCCGAAGAGTTCGCTTTCCACCAGGTCCTTGGGAATGGCCGCGCAGTTCAGGGCGACGAAGGCCTTGTGCGCGCGCCGCCCTCCCGCGTGAATCGCCCGGGCGAAGAGTTCTTTGCCCGTTCCCGTCTCCCCCGTGATCAGAACCGCCCGGTCGCTGCGGGCCGCTGCCCTGGCAATCTCGAAGGCCGGCCGCATGCGGGGCGAAGCGCCGACGACCGCCTCGAGGCTCCATCCATCCGCGAGGTCCTGAAGACGGGCGACCCGCTCCCGCAGATCGGCTGCTTCGAGCACGCGGTCCACCTCCTTGCGAAGCTGGTCCGCGGAGAATGGAATGGGGATGAAATCTTCGGCGCCTCGGCGAATCGCCTCCGTGGCGTGAGCGATCGTGGGCACGCGGGAGAGCAGCATAACCGCGATATCAGAGCGCTGCTGTTTCGCCCCCGTCAACAGCTCCAGCGCGCCGAGGTCGCCGTCCGATTCCACCACAATGAGGAGCCGAAACGAGGGGTGGCGGTCGAGCAGGCTCAGGACGGCGGCCGGTGATTCTCCGGAGAGTTCAACCCCGTACCCCGAAAGCACGGCTGCCAGGTGAGCTCGTAGTCCGGGGTCACGGGCCGAGACAAGCACCATCGAGTCCTCAGCCTTCGCGCTCCGCTCCCCTTCCCCTCTCCAGTCATCCGGCGCTCCTTCCCCGGATCCGGATGGGTGACGTCCAGCGTCGGGTGACTTCTTCAATTCAGAGCCGCAGCCTACTTTCAGTATAGACCGGCGAGCTCCAAGATCGCGGCGAAGGCTAGACTCAACGGCAGCGACATGGCGAAGGCGAAATCGGGGACAGCACGGGTCAGCGTGGTGATGGGCTCCCGTTCGGACTGGGACACCATGAAGGCCGCGTCCGAGATGCTCGATCGCCTCGGCATCGCGCACGAGGTGGAAGTGATCTCCGCGCACCGGACGCCCGACCGGCTCTTCAAGTACGCGAGCACTGCGGCCGCGCGCGGGCTTCAGGCGATCATCGCGGGAGCGGGCGGCGCCGCCCACCTTCCCGGGATGCTGGCCTCAAAGACCGTCGTCCCCGTCCTCGGGGTGCCCGTCCAGTCGAAAGCGCTCTCCGGAATGGACTCGCTCCTCTCCATCGTGCAGATGCCCGCGGGAATTCCCGTCGCCACATTCGCCATCGGAGT
>JANMVV010000182.1:0-1735 GCA_031392925.1 Vicinamibacteria bacterium | reverse complement strand
CGAGGCGGTGCGAGCGCACAAGGCTGAACTCGCGGCGGAGGAACAACGCAAGCGGGCGGATCAGGAAGCGACCGCGGCACGCGCGGTGAGCGACTTCCTTCAGAACGATTTGCTCGCTCAGGCCAGCGCCTCCAATCAGTCGTCGAAACCGGACCCCGAACTGAAGGTGCGCACCGCGCTCGACCGAGCGGCGGCTCGCGTCCAGGGAAAGTTCGGGCAGCAACCGGAACTGGAAGCCGCCATCCAGGACACCATCGGTCGGACGTACTACCAGCTTGGGCTCTACCCCGAAGCGCGAAAACAGCTCGAACGAGCGCTGGACCTCTACCGACGGACGCTGGGGGAAGAGAACCCGAAGACACTCACCACCATGAGCCGCCTCGGACGCACGGCCTGGCTTCAAGCCGAGTATCCAGAGGCCGGGACACTTCTCAGCCGAGCCGTCCTTGTCCAGCGACGGGTTCTGGGCACGGATAATCCCGACACGCTGTACTCCATGAACAATCTCGCCAACGTCTACCGTGCGCAGGGCAAAGATTCGGAAGCCGAAGCGCTCTACGGCCAGACGCTGGAGATCCGGCGTCGCGTGTTGGGCCCCGAACATCCCGACACCCTGACCTCGACGAACAATCTGGCCAACGTCTACTGGTCGCAAGGCAAGTACGCGCAGGCGGAGACGCTGTACCGGCAGGCGATGACCACTCAACGCCGCGTACTGGGCCCTGAGCATCCCGACACGCTGCTGTCGATGGGCAATCTGGCCGACACCGTGAGCAAGCAAGGCAAGTACGCAGAGGCCGAGACGCTCTTCGCGCAAGTCATCGAGATCAGCCGCCGGGTGACGGGTCGGGACCATCCGCGAACGCTCGGTTTCCTTTCCGATAGCGGCACCATGTACCAGCGGCAGGGAAAGTTCGCCCTGGCGGAGGCCAATATCAAAGAGGCCCTCGCGGGAAGGCGACGCACGCTGGGATCGGATCACCCGGAAACCATGGAGGGTGCTGCCGACCTCGCCCTCGCCCTTCTCTCTCAACGAAAGTTCGTGGAGAGCGAGCCCCTCGCACGAGAGGCTCTCGAGTTCAATCGGAAGAAAAGCCCGGATGAGTTGCCGCGATTCCGCGCCGAGAGCCTGTTGGGGGCGAGCCTCTCAGGACAGAAGAAATACGGAGACGCGGAACCATTGCTGATCGACAGCTATCGTGGAATGGTCGAACGAAAAGGAAAGCCCGGGTGGATGGGAGCCGCGACAACGCGCCACCTGGACGAGGCCCGCGGGTGGATCGTTCAGCTCTATCAGGCATGGGGCAAGCCGGACAAGGCCGCGGAGTGGGGTAAGAAAGAGTGAGGTTCCGCGTGCGCGTCAACGAAGTCTCTTTACGCCTGCCTTCCTTGCGGCCTTCTGCAGGTCCTCGTCAAGGGTCGCAAGAGGCAGGCCCCGCCGGAGGGCCAATTCCAGGTAGGACGCATCGTAGGCAGACAGCGTGTGCCGGCGCGCGAGTTGAAGGGTGCCCGACCGCGCGTGGGTAAACGCGGCGGGGTCCACCTCAATGCTCACGCCTTCGAGCAGCTCGAGAAACTCCCCGCTCCGCGCCTCGGTCACGAGGCCCTTTGCTTCCGCCCGGGCTATGACGTTGGCAACTTCAAGCCCCCATGTGGCCGGGACGATGGCGTTGTCGGTCTTGAGTGCGTCCAGCACTCTGGCGGCAAACGCCCGTTCCGCCGGCTTGCCATCGCC
>JANMVV010000173.1:0-8489 GCA_031392925.1 Vicinamibacteria bacterium | reverse complement strand
CTCGCCATCGCCGCCTGGTCGCGAGCCCTGTTTGGCTGGCCCGGAGCCCTGGTGTCGTTCGGCCTGTTTGCCTTCGATCCCAATCTCCTCGCTCACTCGGGCCTCGTCACTACCGACATCTTCGGCGCTCTCTTCCTGCTTCTCGCCCTTCGAGCCTTTGCGCGCTGGCTCGAGACGCCGGGCCCGCGAACCAGCGTGATCCTTGGCCTCGCCATCGGCGCTGCTTCCATCGCGAAGTACACCGCGGCGTATCTGCCCATCATCTTCGCGGTCTCGACCCTGCTACGCCTTCGGTCGGACGTCCGGCGGCCGGCGAACGGATCCGTCTGGGTGGCGCGAATCGCGCTGGTTCTGGTCGTGGCCCTTGTCGTGATCAACGCCGGTTTCCTTGGCGACGGCACGGGGACGTCCATCCGCGACCAGGAATTCGAGAGCCCGCAGTTTCGAGAGCTGCGAAACCTCCCGGTGATCGCCCGCGTCCCTCTCCCCGTGCCGCGGCCCTTCGTCGAGGGCCTGGACCGGGTCTTCCACCGGGAACGCAATGGAGGCGGATCGGGCAACATCTACCTCCTGGGCGAGCTTCGCAACCCGGGCAGCGAAGGCTTCATGACTTACTTCCTCGTGGTCGGCCTTCTGAAGACGCCGATCCCGGCGCTGCTGGCCCTGATGCTCGCGGCCGCCCTGTTCCTGAAGCCGGGAGGTGCTCGATGGCGAGCGGATGAAATCACGCTGACCTCCGCAGTGCTTGTCTTCTCCGTTTACTTCAGTCTGTTCTTCCGCGCTCAGATCGGCTTCCGTCACTTTCTGGTGGTACTGCCTCCGCTCTTCGTGCTCGCGGGCCGCGTCGGTCCGTTCCTCGCCCAGTCGAGGGCGCGCGCGGCCATGGGAGTCCTCGCCCTGGGTCTCTCCGCGGCATCGGTGATCCGCCATGGCGACGATCCCCTCTCGTATTTCAACGAGTTCGTGGACCCGACCCTCACCTACCGCATCGCCGCCGATTCGAATCTCGACTGGGGGCAGTCGCGCGCCCGCGTGGAAGCGTATGTCGAAGGCCACCGAGGCGTGCTCCAGGCCCCCGCGAAGCCGTTCCCGGGCCGGATCATCGTGGGGGCCAATCAGCTAACCGGCGTCATCACCAGGAAGCGGATGGAATGGCTGCGCGAATCGGGGCTCGCCCCCGTGGGGCACGTGGCCTTCACCCACTTCCTTTTCGACGTGACCGAGGCCGAGGCGAAGCGATTGCGCCAGCAACGCGGCGATCCCCCTTTGTCGCCGGAGTGAGACAAAGGCGCCCTCCCCCCTCCTATACTTCGTCCCATCCCGTGGGGCCGTACCAAAATCAAAGAGTGGGGAATCCAAAAAGCGGCATGAGAACTGTCTTCATCACCGGCGCGAATCGCGGCCTGGGTCTGGAATTCGTCAGGCAATACGTGGCTCAGGGCGACATCGTCCATGCCTGCTGCCGCCGGCCCGGGGGAGCCGCCGAACTGAAGGCGCTCGAAAAGGCGAACCGTGCGACTCTCCACGTCCACGCCCTGGATGTGACCCGCACCGAGGCCGTGCAAAGGCTCGCCGGCGCCCTTTCCGAAACCGCCATCGACATCCTCATCAACAACGCCGGGGTCTTCGGGCCCAAGGCGGCGAGCGAGAAGGACCTTCGCCAGTCCCTTGGCCACATCGACGAGGAAATCATCGCCAAGGTGCTCAGGATCAACGCGATGGCGCCGGTGGTGGTCGCCCAGGCCTTCACCGACCACGTGGCGCGGAGCGCGGAGAGGAAGATGGTCGCGATCTCCTCTTCCCTGGGATCAATCGCCGAAACCTCGGGCGGCTACTACGCCTACCGCATGAGCAAGGCGGCGCTCAACATGGCCATGGCGACGGTGGCGAAGGACCTCGCTCCGCGTGGCGTCCGCGTTCATGTCTTCTGCCCCGGCTGGGTCCAGACCGAGATGGGCGGGAAGAACGCCCCCCAGAGCGTCGAGGCGAGCGTCACCGGTTTGAGGCTGCTGATCGACGCGGCCTCGAGCCCGGGGATCGCGAGGTTCCATCGGTTCGACGGAACGCCGGTGCCCTGGTAAGCGCCTTCAGGCTCTACCTTGAAGCACGACGCTGGCGGGCGAGGGCCTTGGTCAACTCCCGCGTGAACGCCACTTCGGCGATCCCCGCCTCCCCCAGGACGCCTGCCACTTCGCGCGCGTAGTCGGTGAGGAACGCGGCCGTCGCCTTCGGGGTCTGATGCATGATCGTGCGCTTGTGGACCCGGCCGTCCTGCATCATCGTGCGCACCAGATCCACGCGGCTCGGACTCCACAGCCGGTAACCCTGGGCATTCCGCGGCGGCTCTTGAATGCGTCCGGCGTAGAGCCAGTTCAGAACCGTCTGTTTACTGACGCCCAACTCGTGGGCGACTTCGAGAGTCGTCAAGTACTTCATTCAGTTCTTAGTCCGGAAGGGTTGATCGCGATTCTGACGAGGTTCCTCACACCCGTCAACCAGCAGCCTCACTCCCACGGAGCGTCTTCGGGCATGAGCAGGCGGGCGACCGGCGCCCCCGCCTTCAGATGACTCTCGCAGATCTCCTTGAGGTCGGCCTCGATGACACCCTGATACCAGACGTTGTCGGGATAGACGGCGGCGGTGACGCCCAGACTGCAATGCTTCAGACAGCCGGTCCGGCTCACCAGCACGGTGTCCTTGAGGCCGTTCTCCCGGATGAGATCCTTCATGAGACCGGCGAGGTTCTCGCCGCCCTTCTCGCCGCAGGAACCGCGAGGGTGCGAGGGTCCGCGATGGTTGGAGCAGATCAGGAGATGGCGCGTTGGGCGTGGCATTCGGTTTTCCTCATCAGGAGAGAGCGGGCCTGAGACCGCGACGATCTCACCCTTTATGCTAAGCGCCGTCGGCACTCGTCCCATCGGGCCTTCAGGAAAGAAAGATGGCGCATTAAGCGAACTCAGGCGGGCGAACCTCAATGGCACTGATCTCAACCTCTCAACTCGCGAGCCGGCTCACCGATCCAAAGCTCCGGATTCTCGACGCCCGCTGGTATCTCGATCCCGGCAAGAAAGGGATAGACGCTTACCGCGCGGGTCACATCCGCGGCGCCTTCTTCGCCGACCTCGAGAGCGACTTCGCCGGGCCCGGCGGGAAGCGCGGTGGGCCGCTCGGCCGTCATCCCTTCCCCTCGCCCGCTCAGGTGCAGAACGTGATCCGGCTGTATGGGATCACTCCGGGAGTGAAGGTGGTGGCCTACGACGACGCGGCGGGCGCCATCGCTTCCCGCGTGTGGTTCGTGCTCAAGGCAAACGGCTTCGACGACTGTGATGTGCTCGACGGCGGCATCACGAAATGGAGCGCAGAGGGACGGGAGATCACCGATCACCCGCCCTCGATCTCCACCATGACGGACTTCGTGGTCAGCCCGCGCCCCGAGCTCGTGCTTTCAAAGGCCGGTCTGATCGCCGAGAAGGAACATTCGCTGGTTCTCGACGCGCGCATTCCCGAACGCTACCAGGGTGACACGGAGCCGATCGACCCGCGCGCCGGCCACATCCCGGGCGCCCGCAACGCTCCTTACACCCTGAACATCACCGCCGGGCCGAACCCGGTGTTCAGGCCGGCCGCCGAGTTGCGCGCCCATTTCGAGTCGGTGGGCGTGAGTGCTCAAAACGAGCCCATCGTCTACTGCGGGTCGGGGATCAACGCGACGCAGGATCTCCTCGCCCTCGAGGTCGCGGGGTTCAAAGGCCGCCTCTACGCCGGCTCGTGGAGCGAGTGGAGCTCCGATCCCGATCTGCCCGTCGCCACCGGAGAGAAGCCGTAGGGCGCGGCGAGCCTTTCATCTGACATATTCTCGGTCGCTTGAAGCTCCCCTTCTCGGCCGTCTTCGTTCTTCTCGCCTACATCGTCGCGATCACGGCCTTCGGCACGTGGCTCGGACGACGTCACAGCGGCGGCGTCCGCGGCTACTTCCTCGGGGGGAAGAGCGTGCCCTGGTGGGCCATCGCCTCCTGCATCGTCGCGACCGAGACGAGCACGCTCACTTTCATCGGTGCGCCCGGCACGTCCTACACCGGCAACTTCACGTTCCTGCAGCTCGTCTTCGGCTACGTAATCGGCCGCCTCGTCGTTTCGTTCTTCTTCCTGCCCGCGTACTTCCGCGGCGAGATCTTCACCTCGTACGAGATCCTTCAGAAGCGCTTCGGAGGGGCCGTGCGCGCCACCTCGTCGGGAATCTTCCTGCTCTCCAGAACCCTGGGCGACGGCATCCGCCTCCATGCCGCGGCCCTCGTTTTGTCGGTGGCGGCGGGCATCAACGAATGGTGGTGCATCCTCGCCCTCGGCCTCGCCATGATCCTCTACACCGAGGAGGGCGGCGTCATCGCCACCATCTGGACGGACGCCATCCAGATGCTCGTGTACCTCTTCGGCGCGCTCATCTGCTTCGTGGCGGTGGCGAACGCCCTGCCCGGAGGGGTCATGGGCGCCATGGAGAAGGCGGCAGCCGCGGGCAAGCTCACCTTCCTCAACGCGGCGTTCGACATCCACGAGCCATACACCCTTTGGGCCGGCGTGATCGGGGGGATGTTCCTGACCATCGCGACGCATGGGACGGATCACTACCTCGTGCAGCGCTTCCTGGTGGCGAAGTCCCAGAAGGATGCGCAAATCGGCCTGATCCTCTCGGGATTCCTGGTCTTCGCCCAGTTCATCCTGTTCCTCACTCTCGGCATCCTGCTCTGGGCCTTCTACGACGGGCGTAAGTTCGCCCGGGCCGACGAGATCCTGCCCACCTTTGTCTCCAACCAGCTGCCCGGAGTCTTCACCGGCCTGATCCTGGCCGCGATCGTGGCCGCGGCCCTGTCGCCCTCACTCAACTCGATGGCCTCGGCCACGCTGCGCGACTTCTACGTCCCCTACATCAACCCTGAGGCCAGCGAGGAGAAGCAACTCCGTCTGGCCAAGCGCTTCACCGTGTTCTGGGGCATTCTGCAGATCGGCGTGGCCGGTCTCGCGCGCAACGTCGAGTCGGCGCTGCAGGCGGGACTCGCGGCCCTCGGCTACGCCTCTGGACCCACGGTCGGAGCCTTCGCCCTCGGGCTCTTCACAAAGGGCGCCAACACCACCGGCACCATGGCCGGGATGCTGTCGGGCCTGCTCGTGAGTCTGTCGGTCGGACTGCTTTCGCCCCAGATCTTCGGCACGCCCGGGGTCGCCTGGACCTGGAACGTCTTCGTGGGCGCCGTCGTCACCTTCGTGGTCGGCATCGCGGTGAGCGCAGTGACGCGCGAGCGAGTCAGCGCACCCTCGGCCGCGGCCGTTCAGTAGAGGAGCGAGGGCGCGCGCGACTTGCGGAATTCGTCGATGGCCCGAGCGTCCGAGGCCAGGATCGCGTCGACCGAATCCCCGCGGTCGATGGCGGCCCGGAGAGTGCGCGTGCCGACGAGACGATCGAATCCGCTTCCGTCGCGGAGCCAGGCGAACTCGGAGTGCCGTTTCTTCATCTCGATCAGAAGGGTGACGCCAAGGCGATACGGCTCGGCCTTGTGGGCATCGGTCACACGGACTCGCAGACCCTGGCAGAGAACGTCGAGGTGCTTCGGACTCGGAGTGGCGGTCGATGAACGCGGCGTGAAGGTCGTGGGTTCGCACTCGAAGCCGGGCACCCGTATCGTTCCCGCGAGTTCCGCGGACTTGAGCCAGGGCGCGCCGATCTTCAGAAAAGGCGCATCCGTGCCCCGGCCTTCGGTCGCGGTCGTGCCCTCGATGAGGCAAGTGCCCGGGTAAGCGAGGCAGGCCTCGGGCGAGCGCAGGTTCGGCGAGGGATTCACCCACGCGAGACCGGTGTCGGCCCACGTCATCTCCCGTGACCAGCCCTGGAGCTTCATCTCGCCGAGGCTCGCCTTCTTCTCCCGGCCCGCGTTCACCACCCGCGCGATCTCCGCCATGGTGAGGCCGTGCACCAGGGGTCCGGGCGTCATGTTCACAAGCGAGCGTGGCACTTCGGACTCGGGCGCGGACGACGGGCCCTCGACCCTAAGGCCTCCCATGGGGTTGGGCCGATCGAGAACGAACATGGGCAAAGAAGCGGCGGCGCAGGCATCGAGGCAGTGCATCATGGTGGAGGCAAAGGTGTAGAAGCGGACGCCCGCGTCCTGCATATCGACCACGAAGATGTCGAGGCCCTCGAGGTCCTCGGGCCGAGGCTTCGCCTTCTTGCCATACAGGCTGATGACGGGCAGGCCGGACCGGGTGTCGATCGCGTCGTCGACGCTCTCTCCCGCGGCGGCGACGCCGCGGAACCCATGCTCCGCACCGAAGAGCCTGACCAGCCTGACGCCTCTCGCGGTCAGGGCGTCGATGGCGTGGGTCCCGCTCGCGGTGAGGGAGGCCGCGTGGACCAGAAGGCCAACGCGCTTCCCCAGGAGCGGTTCCCCCCTCCGGTCGATCACACGATCGAGGCCGGTCCGCACGCGCGCCTTCGTGGCGGCCCGAGCCATCGAGGGCAGCAAAGTGGACCTGGCCAGAAAGTCCCGCCGGTTCAAGGCCCGGTCCTCGTTCATGGCGGCAAGCCTAACCGACAGGTAATCTCGCGGTACCGTGATCTCCCCCGATGTCGCCGCCGCCGTGACGCGCCTTGAGCGAGAGGGTGCGCTCGCCCCTGAACAGGCCCGGCTCTTCGGCCGGGTCGCTCGAGGCGAACTGGTGAGCCTCTCCGTCGCGATCCATTCCCTTCTCTATCTCGGGGTCATGGCCCTCACCACCGGCGTCGGCCTGCTCTTCCGGAATGAGATCGCGCGCCTCGGGCCGCTCACCGTAGCACTCGCGGTGGGAATCGCGGCCGCGATCTGTCTTTCCTGGGTAGCCCGGAGCTCGCCCGCATTCTCCGCGGCCGAGGTCGTATCCACGCATTTCGCCTTCGATTATGTGCTCGCGCTCGGCGCGCTTCTCGCCGCGGGGGATCTCGCAGTCGTCGAGTCTCAGTTCTCACCGCTCGGCGCGCAATGGCCGTTCCATTTGCTGCTGGTGAGCCTCTTCTATCTCGCCCTCTCGTTCCGGTTTGATTCGCGAACCATGTTCGCCCTTTCCCTCACCTCGTTCGCGGCGTGGCGCGGGGTCGCGTCGACCAGTGTCGAGCGCGCGATCTTCGGCTTCTTCAACGACACCGAAGCGGTCCGCCTGAATGCCCTCGCCTGTGGCTTAGCCTTCGCCTTCCTGGGCCGGGAGCTCGCCCGACGGCGATTCAAGGCCCACTTCGAGCCCGCGGCCGCGCACCTCGGCTGGCTCCTCATCCTCCAGGCCATCGCGTGGGGCATCGACAGCGGCCCCAACGCGGGGCTCCACCGCATCGTCCTCATGGGGGTGGGAGCCGGCCTCGCCTGGTTCTCGTGGCGAGGCGGGCGATTCGCGCTCTTCGTTTTCGGCGTTCTCGCCGCCTACCTCGGCCTCATGGTCGGTCTCGCGGATGCGGTCGACGACTCCACCGCGATCCTGTTCCTGGTCGCTGTGTCCTCGATCGCCCTCGTGTTCGGCCTGGCCGCCGTCCATCGGCGCTTCCCGAAGGAGGCGGAGGAATGAACGCGGAGATCGTCTCGGCCGAGCGCGCGAAGGAAGCGCGAGACGCAGCCCGCGGCTGGCGGCGCGCCGGGTTCATTCCGGAGGAAACACTCAACCGCGTGATCGAGGTGTATCCCGATGATCGGAGGCGGTTCGGGCCCGGCTTTCGCGCCCTCGCGTTCACTTTCGCGCTGCTCGGTTCGTTTACCCTGATGGGGCTTTGGTTCGACTTGTTCGACTCGAACCCGAGCAATGGGGGCATTTTCTTCGTGTGGGCGCTGGCGCTCGCCGCGCTCACGGAGCTACAGCGGGGGGCATGGAGAAGGGCGGACGCAGGCGCGGAGAGCGCCACCGCTTTCGCTGCCGTCGTCCTCGCCATGATCTCGGGCACAATCGGCTTCGAGGGAGGCAGGTTCGACGGCGCGGTTATGCGCTTCCTGGTCTCGAGCTTCCTGGCCTGCTCGATTGCGGGATGGCGTTGGGGGGATTCGCTCTTCTACCTGGGCGCAGGGCTGTCCGGCTTCGGGCTGCTCGCACAGGCCCCGCACGGGCGGCTTTTCTGGATCGCGGCGGCGCTGACTGTCGTTCCGGTGTGTCTGAGGTGCGCCCGCCTCGAGCGTTTCGCACCCTCGTTTCGAAAGGGGCTCGTGATCCTCGGAGCCATTGCCGTCCTGGCCCTGTATGGCGCGGTTCATGTCTGGTCCCTTGACCAGCATCTGATCGAATCCCTGAGCGCGATCGCGCGCGCGGGAGCCACGAGCGTGGGCGGGACGGGCCTCCGTTCCCTTTCGATCATGGCCACCACCCTGCTGCCTCCCGTCCTGCTCGTGATCGGCTGGCGA
The DNA here is from genome assembly GCA_031392925.1 of Vicinamibacteria bacterium. Classification (GTDB taxonomy): domain Bacteria; phylum Acidobacteriota; class Vicinamibacteria; order Fen-336; family JAGNNV01; genus JAGNNV01. The sequence goes on along the minus strand of JANMVV010000173.1, from coordinate 87 downwards.
AGGCGCGAGCCGCTTCTCCTCTACGCGGGAATCCTCCTCATCGGCGCCTCCATCGCCACCATCCGTTTGTACCGACAGGTGATGCCC
>JANMVV010000167.1:0-12013 GCA_031392925.1 Vicinamibacteria bacterium | reverse complement strand
CGCGACCGCGAAGACGGCGAGAGCCACGTTGCTGCCGAGGAAGCGGAACGAATCGCCCAGGGGCAGAACGCCGAGCCGCACCGAGAGGCCGACGGCGAAGAACGGCAGCCAGGCGCGAAGCCCGGCGCATGCCGCGAGCGAAATTCCAAGGGCAATCGACTGGAGCAGATCGACCGACATCACAGGCAGTTCCAGGTGAGACAGCCGCGAGGACCAGTCGGTGTTCCTAAGCATCTCGAAGAAGCCGCCGAGACCGGTCTCCAGGGAGGAGAAAAAGCCAGACATGACCCTCGCACCCTAGGGACGAGGGTCGGATCGTGTCAAGCAGTCCTATTTCTTCGGAGGATTCCGGGCTTCGTCCTTGTTGTAGGAGTGGACGAACGGGATGTCGCGCATGGTGACCACTCCGGGGCGCGCCGACATGACCTTGGGAATCGCGTTGACCGAGATCGCGGCGGTCGCGATGTCACCGGCGATGCCGCCCTTGACCGTCATGTCCATGGAGGGCGAGCCGTCAATCACGATGTGGTCCTTCGGCGAATCGGCGCCGACGTACATGTGGAGGTCGAGGCTCACCACGAGGCCGGTCTTCGAATACCCGCGAGCACTCTGCTTGATGCCCGCGGCGGTCCCGGCGGCGATGCGGAGGTAGTCGGTGTTGAGGTCGCGCGGCGCGATTGCGGGTTCGAGGGTCTCCTCGACGCGGTCGAGCTTGAAGCCGAGACAATCGGCGATCATCTGCACGGACTCGGGGAGGCCCACGTGGCGCACCGTGCCCTCGGCCTTGGCCCGGCTGAACTGGGCGAGGGAGAGGCCGGCGCCGACCTTGCGCTGAAGAGGCAGGCGGCGCGTGCCCGCGTCGACGATCCGGGTCACGGAGACGCGGGTGACCGACTCGCACGGCGCGGTCATGGTGAGGGCGAGAGCGTCCATGGCGAACCCGGGGTTCACGCCGGTGCCGAGCACGGAGACTTTCTTCTTCTTCGCGATCGCATCGAGATCGCGGAAAACCTTCGCGTTGGCGGGGACGGGATAGGAGAACTCCTCGCAGGTCGTGACCACGTTGATGCCGCGGTTGATGAGGGCCTCGATGGTCGCCTTCACCACCTTGGCCGAGGAGGCGGTCGACACCACGGCCACGTCGGCCTTCGCGGTCTTGATGAACTTCACCGGATCGCCCGCCACCTTGATTCGCAGCTTCTTGCCCAGGCCGAGCACATCGCCGAGATCCTTGTTGGCCTTTTCGGCCGCCGAGTCGCAGGCTCCGACGACCTTGAGCCCCTCTTTGGCGAGAACCATCTTGGCGATGCCGATGCCGATGGGGCCGAGGCCGATGTGGATGATCTTCAGATCACGGGACATGACAGGTTTTATCTCCAGGAAGTTAAGGAATTTGCTGACGGAGGGGTGTGGGAAGAGGCGGCCGCGTCAGGAGAGGGAGGAAGGGTGGGGGAGCGGCTCAGCGCTCCACGGCGATCGAAGCGAACTCGCCCTCGGGGGTGGCAGACACCACCACGGTCGTGGAAATTGGGAGGTAGGCGGTGTGGTTCTTGCCATTCAGAACGAGCCGGACCTCGTAGTAACCCTCGTCGGCGACCCGGACCATTTTTCCTTTGGCGCTCTTCGCCTTGATGATCTCGGCCATCGCGTCGTTCGCGATGAAGATTGCGGCTTCGTTTTCGATCATTTCTGAACTCCTCCGGGGAGAGATTGAAGTGCGCGTCGCAGGATGTCGAGGCCCTGATCGGCCTCGGAACGAGTGAGAGTGAGGGGCGGCCGGAAGCGAATCGACCGCGGCCCGCAGGGCAGGGCCAGCATGCCGAGATCGAAACACTTCGCGAGAAGGGCCTTGCGCGCGTCGGCCCCAGTGTCGAAGGCGATCATCAGGCCGCGTCCCCGGCTGTTGGAAACGAGCGCGGGGAACTCGGCCTCGATCGCACGCAGGCCGGCAAGGAGATGCTCGCCCACGAGACGCGCGTTCTCGACCAGCTTGTCTTCCTCGATGATCTCGAGGAACCGCTGGAAGCGGACCATGTCGGTGAGGTTCCCGCCCCAGGTGGAGTTGATCCGGGACTTCGTCTTGAACACATTGTCCGGCTCGCGGTCAACCTTGGTTCCGACCAGGCACCCGCAGGTCTGGGTCTTCTTCCCGAAAGCGAGCGCGTCGGGCTCGACCCCGTAATGCTCGTGCGCCCAGAACTTCCCGGTGAGGGCGACGCCGGTCTGCACCTCGTCGACGATGAAGAAGCAGTTGGTCGAGTCGGCGATCGACTTCAAGGCCTGGATGAACTCGGGGCGGAAGTGGTTGTCGCCGCCCTCGCCCTGGATGGGCTCGATGAGGATGCCCGCGATGTCATCGCCGAAGTCCTCGAAGGCCTTGCGCAGCTGCTCGAGCGAACGCTGCTCGCTCGCGGCGACGTCCTTCAGCGCGTCCGCGTTCTGAGGAAAGCGAGTCTTCGGGTTCTCGAGGCGCGGCCAGGGGAACTTCGGGAAGAGGTCGGTCTTGGCCGGGTCGGTGTTGGTCAGGGAGAGGCAATAACCCGACCGGCCGTGGAAGGCTTCCTTGAAGTGAACGATTTGATGGCCGCGCTCCCTCGACTTGTCCCCGCCCGCGCGCCAGTTCTGACGGACCTTGTAGTCCATGGCGATCTTGAGCGTGTTCTCGACCGCGAGGGTGCCGCCCTCGATGAAGAAGGCGTGGGGCAGGTAGGCGGGCATGGCCACCCGGGCGAAGGTCTCGAGGAAGCTCGCGTACTCGACCGAGAAGATGTCGGAGAGCGAGGGCTTGACCTGCGCGGCCCTGAGGAGCCTCGCCTGGAATCCCTGGTCCTTCGTCTTTGGATGGTTGTACCCGATGGGCGAGCTGGCGATGAAGGTCATGAAATCCAGAAGCTTCCGGCCGCTCTTGGAATCATGAAGCCAGGCTCCCTGGCTCTTTTCGAGATCGAAAACGAAATCGAAGGCGTCAACGAGCAGATGACGGGCGACCACCTGATGAACGTCTTGCGGGGCGATCTCAAGAAGAGTCGGATGGGTCATGGCGCGACGCGGACAGAGTGTTTGCTGCGCAGGAGACTTGGAACGGGCATCTTCTGGAGGCGCGGGAGTTTAACACGCCGCGCGAATTCGGCCGCAGCCTCTGCCCTTAAGTCGCTACTTGAGTTTGACTTATCAGAGCAGGCCCGACCCTGGCCGCACCCCGCTGGATCAGCGAACCGGAGACCGGTCCTTGTTCTGGCTCCTGGCCAGGAGGTGCCGCAACCGGATGTCCACTTCGGCCTCGAAGACCCGGAACTTCGCTTGCTGAAGCGGGGTCAGCACCGCATCGAGCGCATCGGCGTTCCGCACCGTGGCCGCGCGCTCTTCGGCACTGGCACTCTTCACCTCCTTGAGAAGGTCGGCCACGCCGGCCTCGGTCGCGGAACCTGAAACCAGGGTCTTGCGAAGCGAGCGGAGCGCCTGCATGCGCCTCCGCGCGAAATCCCGCCGGTCTGACTGGAGCTTCTTGACCAGGGGCATGGCCTTCGCGAACTGGTCGTCGGTGAGGCCGAGGCTCTCCTGAAGATTGCTGATGAGGTACGCGTCCATCAGACGGAAGGTCTCGTCGCGCAACTCGGGCACGTGTCCGACCGTGGCTGGTTCCATCCTCTGGGGCTTCGGAGAGGGCTGGGTCTGGGCCTGCTCATCAGCACCCGCCCCCAGGGCGGCGAGAGCGAGAACACCCGTCATCAACAGCGGCGCGAAGCCGCGGAAATCGAATCGTCGGTTCATAGGGGACTGGCTTCAGTGAGAGGAGACCGCGAGGCGGTCGTGGAAACAGCGCGCTGGAGATTCTCTTCCTCGTGATCGCTGAGACCGGACAGGCAGGCGGAGTGGCAGCGCGCGATCGCGACTTCGTCCTCATTCGGCGTCCATTCCGCCAGCACCGCGAGACCCTCGTCTTCGGACTCGTCGGGCAGCGGGCTCCAGGACGGTATCCGCGCGCCCGCACCCGGGGTCATCGAGGCCATCCGGGTCCCCCGGTCCTTCACCGTCGACAGAGGACTCCACACCGCGAGGGCGATGCTCGCCACCACCGCGGAAACGAAGGCGGGCCGGAGGATGAAGAATCGATCGAAGATGGAACGGCCGTGGGGCTTCTCCTTCACGATCGCCTCGCGAATCCGCCTTCGCACCAGGAGATCGTCCCACTCGGTGGTGGCGACGCTCTCGGTATCGGCGCGCTTCACTTCGACGAGGAAACGGGAAAGCGACGCTACCTCGGCCTCGCACGATTCGCAGCCCGCGATGGCCGCGGGAGCTTCACCCGCGATCAACGGCTCGAAGATCTCTTCGCTTGAGAGATGACGATGAGTGTTCATGACTGCGACCGCTCCTTTCCCCGCTCGCCCATCGTGGTGGCGAGCGAGGTGGCCAGTTGCTTGCGAAGGTTGCGAATCGCGAAAAACAGGTTGGCCTTCACGGTCCCCACATTGGAGCCGAGAATCTCGGCCACCTCGGCGTGGGTCCGCTCCTCCAGCACCTTCATGATGACGGTGACTCGCTGCTTCTCGGGAAGGGTGTCGAGGGCCTTGCGGATGGTCTCGGCGTTCATCAAGGAGTCGAGCGATTCCTCGGCGCTCGGGCCCTCGGCCACGATGTCGTGATCCTCATCCCAATCGTCCGCGCGGTTCTTGCGCGAGGCCTTGAAGGACAGGCACGCGTTCACCGCGATCCGATAGAGCCAGGTTGAAAAGGCGCTGGTGCCCCGGAACTTCGGGAGCGACCGGTAGGCCTTGACGAACACCTCCTGGGTCAGATCGGCCGCGTCTTCGGTATTTCCGGTGAAGCGATAGCAGACGCGCTGAATGGACTTCTGATGACGGATCACCAGAGCGTCGAAGGCCGAAGCATCTCCGGCAAGGCAGGCCTCGATGGCCGCGCGCTCCTCGAGGCGGGCCGCGTCGCGCGCATCGACGTTGGAATCGATGAGCGGGCGGGTCATGGCGAAGCCCGGAAGAGCGGTTTCGGTTTGGGCAAGCATCGAGGATTCTCTCAGCAGTTCAAGCGCGGCCTGGAAGGCGCCTAGCGGATGTCTCCTTGAACGAGAGGGCTAGGGCCGACTTCATCCTCGAGATCGAGGTCGAGGTCGGAGTCGTCGTCTCGCATCCCTGGCATCATGTGCTGCTCCGGGCCGCCGCCGTTCATTCCACGCGTCATGCCGCGCATCTTCATGCGCCGCCCCATACGCATTCGTCCCTGCTCGCCGCGAATCTCCGCGAACTTCTTCTGTTGCTCGGGAGTCAGGATCCGCTTCATGGCAAGAGCGGTGTCGACGCGGAGCTTGAGAAGGGCTCCTTGCGCGGCCTGCGCCTCGGCGAGCTTGGCCGCGACGGCCTTTTCGTCGACCTTCTCCGCGCGGAGCAGCGACTTGAGGTCCAGGTTCGCGATCTTCAGATCGGTCGACTTGCGAAGGCGATCGCGATGAGCGGTCTCCATGGCCTTTCGGATATCCGCCTGCTGGACGTCAGTCAGACCCAGTTCCGCTTTGATGTCGCGACGGGTCTTCATCGGACCCATGTGCCCCATGGGGACCATCTGGTCCGCCTCGGGACGTTGCCCGGAACCCTGGCGCCGCGGATTCGGGCGAGTGGGCTGCGCGTCCTGCGTTTGAGCGGAAACGAGGACAGGGGTGAGTAGCAGGGCCGCGGCGAGGGAACTCAGGAAAAGGGAAGTTTTCATTGGACTTAGGACTCCTTTGGGGCCCAATGGGGCCCGTCGAACAGTAAGACTGGGGCAGGAGCCGGGAGGTTTAGTCGGGCATATGATTTGCTTAAACCGTGGCATAGTTCACTCTGCGTGAGTCGCGGGAATGAGAGGTTTGAAATGAATCATCGATTCCGGTCCTTCTGGGTTGGCGTTTTCGGTTTCACCGCCCTGGCTAGCGTCTCGAGCGCCGATGTCGTGCTCCTGAAGACGGGCGGCCGTGTCGAAGGCGTGCTCGTTCGGGAAACCGCCTCCAGCATCACGATCGACATCGGCATGGGTCAGGTCAGCCTTCCCAAAAGCAGCGTAGTCAGCATCGAGCGGAAGGACAGCGCTCTTTCGGAATATCGGACCCGACTCGCCTCGATCCACTCCGGCGACGTGGCCGCCTTCGTTAAGCTGGCGCGGTTTTCGAGCGCAAACGGCCTTCGCAACGAATCACGGCTGATGTGGTCCCGCGTGCTGTCCCTCGAACCCGGGAACGTGGATGCCCATCTCGCCCTTGGGCACGTTCTCGCCGGCGGGGTATACGTGGATGAGGCGGAGGCCAACCGGGCGCAAGGCCTCATTTACTTCGACGGCCGCTGGATGACGCCGGCCGAGCAGGCCTACCTGCTGCGCGAGCGCGAGCAGCGGATCGCCGACGAACGCCGGGAAGGCGAGGCCCGTCGGGCCGTCCGCGACGAGGGAGATCGGGAGCGGCGCGCCGAAGCCGCGGCGGTACGCGCGCGCGCCGCGGAGGCGAGCACCATCGGAATTCCGGTGTGGAGCTACGGTTCCATCCCCTGGGTCGGGTACGGCCACGGCCGAGGCAACAGCGGACGCTACGGCGGAAGCTATAGCGGAGGCTACGGCGGCGGATATGGAGGCACCGTAGTTCAGCCGATCTGGTCGCCCCGCCCGTCGGGTCCCACCACAATCCCCGCGCCCCAAGCGCCTCCCCTTCGCCCCAGTTCGATCCGATAAGGAGCTAAATTCGCCCCACCGGTGCCAAAGAAGAACGATGAAGGCGAACCAAGGCGGCGTGCATTCGACGACCTGCGCACACTTTGGGAGCGGCTGCAGGCCGAGGACGTCCCGCGCCTCTTCCTTTACTTCGCCGCCCTTCTCGTCCTCGCCGACTTCTGGATCGTCTACTTCGAGCGCGGCCAGAATCCCGCGTTCCAGGATTATGGGGACGGGCTGTGGTGGGCTCTCGTCACCGTCACCACCATCGGCTATGGAGACGCGTTTCCCATCACGAACGCGGGACGTGTGGTCGGCAGCGCGGTCATCCTGGTCGGCATCGGCCTCGTCGGCCTCTTCATGGGAAAGATCTCCGCGATCCTGGTCGAGCGCCGCATCCGCGAGGGCCGCGGCTTGAGCGACGCGAAACATCTCTCGGCCCACTTCGTGATCCTCGGTCACAAGGCCGATATGTCGGGCTTCATCGCCGGCATCCTCAAGGTCAATCCCACTCTCCCGCGGGAGCGGCTCGTCATCGTTTCCCAGGCCGAGGAGTCGGTGGTGGAGGAATTACGCCTCGGTTTCCCGGGAGTGCTCTTCCTCCGCGGCGACGTGGTGGATCCCATGGTGATTCAGAGGGCGAACGTGGCCAGGGCCGCCCGCGTCCTCGTGCTCGCGGACGAGAGCCTCGCGAGGTCGGACCAGGAGAAGGACGCGCGCACGGTCATGGCGGTAATGACCCTCAAGAACCTGGCCCCCGACGTCTATACCTGCGCCGAGGTCATCGACAGCAAGTACGACGAACACCTGAAACTCGCCAAGTGCGACGAGGTCATCCTCTCGCGCGAGTACAGCCGGTTCCTTCTGGTCTCGGCCACGGTGTCCGAGGGGATTTCCAGGGTCCTCCACGAAATGCTGGACCTCTCCGACCTCAAGGGCCTGCAGACCACCGAGATTCCCGTCGAGTTCCTGGAACGCCCCTTCGCGGACCTGAGGCTCCACATGCAGGCGAAAGGGCGGCTCCTGCTGGGCGTGCTGGAGAACACCGGACGCGCCATCGAGATCAAGCGTCAGGCCCTGCGAGACGCGCAGAAGACGTCGTTCGTGAACACCCTGGTGGACAACCTGAAGCGGGTGAAGACCATGGTGCCGAACCGCCCGGTGCTCAATCCCGAGGATGGCTACGTGGTGCGCGAGGGATCGCTCGCCATCGTTCTGGGACGGGGGACGCCTTCGCGCGTGAGTTCATGAGCGGCGACGACCACCAGCGGATCGCGGAGCATCTGAAGACCTCGCCTCTGTTCGCCGGGCTGGAGACATCGGCGATCGAGAGCCTCTCCTCGGTATGCCGGGTACAGAAGGTTCCGAAGGGCCGGGCCATCGTGGAGGAGGATTCCCTCGGGGAATCGATGTTCGTGCTCATGCACGGCCGGGTTCGGGTGGAAAAGAGAACCCCCGCCGACGACCGCTACACCGTCACTTTCCTCTCCCACGAAAAGGGCGACTTCTTCGGCGAACTCGGGCTGCTCGACTCGGACCGGCGTTCGGCCACGGTGACCGCGGAGAGCGATTGTGAAGTCATCGTGATCGATCGCGACCGATTCCTCCAGTTCGGCGATGCGAATCCCACCGCCGGGCTATCCGTCACCCGCAGGATCGCGAGCAACCTGGCCTCGAGGCTTCGCCGCGCCAACGACGACGTCATCACCCTCTTCGCCGCCCTGGTCCATGAGGTCGGCGAGCGGATCTAGCAAACTGCGGGCGAACCCGCTTCCCTTCCTTGATGCCATAATCGGACCAATGGAGCGCTCCAATTCATGGCCGGATGGGAGGGAAGTCTCATGACGATGAAGGCCATCGACATCGCCATCATCGGAGGAGCAGGCGTGCGCACCCCGCTCCTGGTAAGGGGTCTCGCGAATTCGGGCCTGCCCATCCGGGAAGTGCGCGTGTTCGACCTGGACCGCGGCCGGCTCGACCTTATTTCTCCGCTCATCGAGCGGGTGTCCGGGGTGAAGGTCGTGACCTCGGAGACCGTGGCGGATTGCGTGAAAGGCTCCGACTTCGTGATCGCGAGCATTCGTCCGGGGGGCATCGAGCGCCGCGCCGCCTACGAGAAGATCGCCCTCGATCACGGCGTGATCGGCCAGGAGACCGTGGGAGTCGGAGGATGGGCCATGGCCCTTGCCACCATTCCGGCCATGGTGGACTGCGCGAAGGAGGTCGCGCGTCACGCGAAGGACGCGTGGATGGTGAGCTTCACCAATCCCGTGGGCATGGTGACCGAGGGCGTGCTCAAAGCCACGAATGTGCCCATGCTCGGGATCTGCGACACCCCCACCGAGCTTTTCGAGGAGATCGCCCACGCCATCGGCCTGCCCTCGTCCGCGTGCCACTTCGACTACTTCGGCCTCAACCACCTTGGCTGGGTTCGCGAAGTCTGGGTCCAGGGCGAGCCGCAAATGGCGCGGATCCTGAGCGACAATTCCATCCTCTCGAAGATCTACCGGAAGCCTCTCTTCGACCACGCGCGCCTTCGTGAGCTCGGCGCCCTCCCCACCGAATATGTGTATTTCTACGAGCGGACCGAGCGCGCGCTCGCCAACACGCTCAAGGCCGGCACGAGCCGCGGCGCGGAGATCGCCCTCATGAACACGGCGCTCTTCGAAGCGCTCCGCACTCGCAAGGAGGATCCGGTGAAGGTCTACGAGGCCTATCTGGCGGAGCGAAACGGCACCTATTTTTCTCTCGAAGGCGAGGGCGACGCGAAGCGCAAGAACCCCCCCACCGAGGCCGCGCTGCTCTCGGGCTACGACAAGATCGCGGTCTCGGTGCTGCAGGCGATCCACCAGAACACGGGAACGATCATCCCCCTCTCCGTGGGCAACCGCGGCAACATCGCGGGCCTGCGTGACGACGACGTGGTCGAAGTCCCCTGCCTGGTGAACGCCAACGGCGCCCATCCCCTTCACGTGGGCACGCCGCCCGAAAGCGTTCGGAAGATGCTCGACGAGGTCAAGGCCTACGAGCGCGCCACCGTGGCCGCGGCCCTCTCCGGTTCGCGCGACGACGCCATCCTTGCCCTGGCCTTGAATCCTCTGGTGAAGGACAAGGCCATCGCCGTCCGTCTCGCCGAGGCCCTTCTCTAACCCTTTGAGACCTGACCACCGCATGACCGAGAACGCCGAGCAACCGCACCTGAGACGCGGCATGGGCCTCCTGTCCGCGACCGCCACCAACATCATCGGCATGGTGGGGGTCGGCCCGTTCCTGGTGATCCCCTTCATGATCACCTCGATGGGGGGGCCGCACATCCTCTACGCGTGGATCGCGGGCGCCATCCTCGCCTTCGCCGACGGCCTGGTGTACTCGCACTTCGGCGCCGCCCTTCCGGGCAGCGGCGGGTCGTACCTCTACCTGCGCGAGGCCTACAAGCCGTTCAAGATTGTCGGGCTTCCCATGGGTGACCTCCTGGGATTCGTGTTCATCTGCCACGTGATTCTGGTGGCCCCTCTCGGCATCGCGAGCGGCGGCGTCGGTTTCGCCGACTACCTGAAGTTCTACTGGACGGACATGACCCCGCTCCAGCACGACCTCGTGGCCGGGGGGCTGTGCGTCTTCATCACCGGCCTTTTGTGGCGGAAGATCGAGGACATCGGGAAGCTCGCGGTGGTCCTCCTGGGCCTCGTCTTCCTGACCGTGGGCTGGGTCATTGTGGCCGGCCTGTTCAAGTTCTCCTTCGCCCAGGCCTTCAACTGGCCGGCCGCCGCCTACGAGTACAACGCGGACTTCTTCGCGAAGCTCGGAGCCACCGCGATCCTCGCCATGTACAGCTACGGCGGGTACAACCAGGTCTGCAACATCGCGGAGGAGATCAAAAACCCGGTGAAGACGATGCCGCGCTCCATCATCCTCTCCATCGTGGTGGTGGCCGCCATGTACATCACCATGTCCACGGTGATCCTGGGCATGGTGCCGTGGCAGGAGGCGAAGGAGTCGCGGACCATCGCCTCTCTCTTCATCGAACGGACCTTCGCGGATCCCGCCGCGGGCCGGATCGCGGCCCTGGTCATGACCGTGATGATCCAGCTCGTGGCCGGAGCCTCGCTGTATGCGGTGATCCTGGGCTACTCCCGGATTCCCTTCGCGGCGGCGCGGGACGGCCAGTTCTTCAAGGTGTTCGCGCAACTCCACCCCACCAAGGCCTTCCCTCACGTGGCCCTCCTGACCGTGGGCCTGCTCGCCGTGCCCTTCTGCTTCTTCTCCCTCGGCCAGCTCGCCACCTGGGTGATCCAGGTTCAGGTGCTGCTCTGCTTCCTCTGGCAATGCGCCGGCGTCATCCTGCTCTTCCGCCATCGCAAGGACCTGCCCCAGCCCTTCGTGATGTGGCTCTACCCGCTGCCCGCGATTCTCTCCTTCGCCCTGTGGCTGTACATCTTCATCTCGGGCTCCACCGAGGGAATCATCTTCTCCTTCTGCTACCTCTTCGCGTCGGTCGCCGCGTACGTGGCCTTCCGGTCCCACGGGCTCAGGAATCCGGTCTAGCCCGCCTGCGCATTCCGGAACGTTCCACAACCCTGGGGCGATCCGCCCGGGAGGCGCCCCGGGGGGCATCCTTCAAGCGGTCACGGAAGCCACGTCGACCGTCTGTCCGCTCGAGAACGCCCGGCCCGCGGCCACCGCGATCCGGATGGCTTCGACTCCGTCGTCGATGGTGAGGGGGGCCTTTCGCCCCTGCAGGACGTTCCGAGCGAAGTCCTGGAGTTGCGTCGTGTAGGCGATGGCGAAGCGCTCCATGAAATGCGGCACGGTGTCGTGGGTGATCGAATTCTTGGTCATCACGTAGAGCGGGGTCTCTCGAATGTAGCCGATCCTCAGGGTTCCCGCGTCACCGAGCAACTCGGTGGAGATGTCGTAGCCGTAGATACCGTTGCGGGAGAGGTCCACGACACCGAGGGCGCCGTTCCCGAAGGTCAGGGTCACCACCGCGTTGTCGATGTCGCCGACGGTCTTGAGCTCGGGATAGGCCAGGGTTCCGCCGATGGCAGCCACGGACTTGACCTCGCCCATGAAGAAGCGGGCCAGGTCGAAGTCGTGGATACCCATGTCCATGATCATCCCTCCGCTGCTCTTCGGGTCGGCGTACTCGAGGGAGGTCCGGTAGGGATCGCGCGAGGTGGATTTGAACAGAACCACCTTCCCGATCTTCCCCTCGGCGAGGCGGGCCTTGGCCGCGGCGTAGCCCGGGTCGAACCGGCGCATGAAACCCATCTGGAAGAAGGTGCCGGTGGCGTTCACGGCGTCCCTCATCTCGAGGGTCTGG
>JANMVV010000123.1:0-17698 GCA_031392925.1 Vicinamibacteria bacterium | reverse complement strand
TCAGGATCAGCTTGCGGCCCAAGGCATCGGTCTCCTCGCCCACGCACTTGAAGTGTTCGAGCAGGCGGCCCTCGGCCAGGATCCGCGCGGTCGCCCGCTTGTCGCCCCGCTGGTTCTGAATCATGACCTGTTTGTCGCGGGGCACATAGAAGTAGTAGGTCTCGCCATCGGCGACGAAGAGCTTGCGGTCGGGCGTCAGGTACTCGAAGAGCATGCGGGACGGCCGCTTCACCTTGACCGAGCCCGTTTCGACGATCGCCCGTCCAAGCTTCCCGGAGCGGTAGGTCTGCGTGAACCTCGCGGTGAAATCGCGGATGGTTCGGGATCGGGCATCGAAACTGGAAAGAGCGGTCTCGGCATCCGCCGGCGGAACTGCGCTTTTCGGAGGCGCAGCCTGGGCCGGGACCGCGAAGGACGCGGCCAGAGTCAGGTACAGAATCACCCAAGGATGATAGACGAGGGGGGTCAAATGAGGCGGAACCATGGGCTCCAGCGGCTGCGGGGCTTGGAACTTGGTGCCGGTGTCTGTACATTTGACCTATGCCAGACGAACAGAGCACAGAGGCAGGCGCCTGCGAGCGCTGCGGCCAGCCGTTGGAAGAGGGCGTCGTCCTGGTGAGCAGCGCTGCCTACTGGAGCCCCACGCCGACTTTCTTTCTGCAACCCGGTCCCGCCTTCCCCTCCGCCACCATGGGTCGCAACGACTACTACCCGTTCCCGATCCCGATGCCATCCGAACGTTGCCGCTCCTGCGGTTGGGTCTACGCGAAGCCCAAGTACGCCTGCACGCACGAACGCGAGCCGGGCTTCATCTTTCCCCTGGCCTCGCTCCGATGGTGGGCGGGCGGAACGGCGTTCCAGCCAAGCGTCTGGTTCACCTTCACCGGAAAGGACAAGGCGGGCGCCGAATGCGAGGTCCTCGTGCGCCGAGGCCTGGTCCTGAGCGTCGTCGACACCCGCGTCGAAGCATGCCGCTGCAAGCTCTGCGGCAGCGCTGGCTTCCTGGCCGAGGAGCGCAAGGCCTGAACTCCGGTTTGCTCAGAAGGTCAGGTCGAACGTCTTCCTCACGACCACCATGTTGTGGAAGCCGTAGGGGCCGTCCCCGGTGATCGCGATCTTGTCGCTGAAACTCCAGCGATGGCTCTCGAAGTAGATCGACCAGTCTCCCCCCAGTGAGATCCCGGCCCCGAAGTCCCTCACGTATCCGATGGGCCGGGCCGACCAGGTGTATTCGATCTGCGGGATGGTGCGGCCCATGACGAGTTCCGGCTTGACCAGAAGAAACGCTTCGCGGATTGGACCGCTCGCGAACCGGCGGCCAAAGAAGATCTGGCCCCGGACGGTGTAGCGCGCGAAGTTGTCGCCGAAGCCGTTCGTCTCCGGCCGGTCCGGCCGGCGCAGATTGAGGTCCATCTCATTGCGCGGGGTCATCAGGCCGGCTTCGGAATAGCCCCGCAGGAAGAAAGCACTTCGGCGCGGCGCTTGAGCGCGAGCGTCGGCCGCGATCAGGAGAAGGAACGCGAGGGCGGAGCGGAACCGGGAAGATGACATGGAGTCCTTTCAAGGGGGACCCCATTCTCGGCGGGCGGACTACTTCGCGCCAGCCTTCACCGCGCCAAGGTCACACGACACGCACTTGTGATTGTTCTTGGCCCCCATGCTTTCGAGCAGAGCGATGGTGGCCGGGAAGGGTTCGATGCGCGACACCGGAGAATTCGCCATGTCCACGGTCGTCTTGCCCTCGCGGCTGACCGCCATCACGTTGGCGCCCTTCGACACGAGGTACTTGATCATCTCGTTGTCGCCGCGCGCCGCCGCATGGTGGAGCGCGGTGTTGCCTTCGTGGTCCGCCGCATTCACGTCCGCGTGGAGTTCCTCGACAAGATACCTGACGGCCGTGAGCATACCGGCCGGAGCGAACCGATGGGAGTTGGCAGCAAAGCCTTCGCCATAACCGACACCGGCCGCCGCCTGCAGGGCGGTGATGGCCGGGGCGCCCACCGGGACCGGAGGCAGGCCGGAGACATCCTTGACCTCGCGCCGGGCATCGCCGGTGGGCGGCCGGCCGGCGATCTTCGTGGTGCGGAGGTTCGGATCAGCGCCGCGGGCGACCAGGAGCTTCATGGCATCGACATCGGCGGCGTAGGCGGCGCGCCAGAACGCGGTGGCGCCGGTTTCATCGACACCCGAGAGATCGAAGTTGTAGCCCTGATACCAGACCTTCTTCTTGAGCCGCGCGTCCACCACCGCACCCTTGTCGATCAGCGCCTTCATCAGATCGAGATATGACGCTTTCTGCTGGAGGTACGCGCGCGGCTGTGGATACCCGGCCTTGGGCGCCCACTGCACGTTCACGACCGCGTACAGAGGCGCGACGCCGTTCTCGCTCGCGAGGTTGGGATTGGCGCCGTGCTCGAGCAGGTACAGGGCGAGATCGAACTGACCGTTGACGATGGACATCAGGAGCGGAGAGGTCTTGTCACCCGCGCTCACGAGGTTCAAATCCGCGCCGGCCTCGACCAGCGCCGTCACCGCCGCGGCCTGGCCCTGACGGATGGCCAGATGAAGGGCGGTCATGCCGCCGGTGGCGGCGACCAGCTCGTTGTAGAGATAGGGGCGATCCACGCCCCCGACGAGGGGCTTCTTGGGCTTGGCGGGTTCGGCGGTCTTCGCGGGCTCGGGAGCCGCCGAGGGTGCGACCGGTGGCGCGCTCTTCGCATCGGCCGCCGGCCTGGCCGCGGGGGGCGGAGCCAGGGCGACCTTTGGCGGGCCGTCTTTCATCTCGGGAGCCGCCTTCGTGTCCACTTTCGCCGTCTTCGCGGCGTCCTTCTTTTCCCTGTCCGCCTTGTCCTTGTCTGACTTGTTCCTGTTCGCCTTGGGGTCGGGCTTCGCCGTGTCGGGCGCGGTCACAGGCGCGCTCAAGGTGGTGGCTCCACCCAGGCCCGCGGCCTTGGCTGCCTCGGTGGCCGCATCAGGTTTGACCGCGGGAGCCTCGGGCGCCGATGCCGCGTCGTCGGCCTTCGCCTCACCCTCGCCCGGCTTCTTCGCCGGAGGGCCACTGGCTACGGCCGCGGCAAAGGCCTCCTCGGCCTCCTTCGTGAACGCCCACAGATCCACCACCTTGGTCGCAGCCTTGACGTCCGCTCCTCGGCCGATCAGGAGTTTGATCACATCCACCCGGCCATTGGCCGCCGCGAACATCAGCGCGGTCTGGCCCATGGCCTTCTCTTTCCCGGTCACGTCGGCGCCCTTGTCGAGCAGGGTCTGCACCGCAACCACGTTCCCGGAAGCCGCCGCGAACATCAGGGGCGATGTGCCGCTGGTTGTGGCCTGGTTCGGATCGGCCCCGCCTTTGAGCAGGGTGCCTATCATCGCGGCATCACCGTTCTTCGCCGCGAGGAGGAGAGGACTGTAACCACCCAGGCGGGTGGTGGCCTTGAGATTGGCGCCCGCATAGATCAGGAGCTGGGCCAGCTCCGTGTCTCCGTCGATCGCGACCTGGTGCATGGCGGTGAGGCCGTCGCCCATGGCTGCGTTCACGTCCGCGCCGTTCTTGAGCAGGGATCGCAGGGCCGCCTTGTCCTTCGCAGCCACCGCCTCGAGGACGCTGGTGCCGGCTGCCGAAGCGGCGAACCCGCTGGCCGAAAACGCTATCAAGGCCAGGGACAACGCCCACGGGGTGCTTCTCGGAGTCATCATGGAAGACCTCAGGCGGACACGACGGTGTTGAGATCGAACGGAGCGGTGCTGTCTCCGAACGCCTTCTGGTCGTCGAGGCCCAGGGTATGGAGCATGCTCAGCATGGCGTTCGCCATGGGCGTCTCGTCTTTGGCCCTGAGATGCAGACCGCCCTTCAGCCGGCCCCCGGCGTGCCCGAGCAGGATCAGGGGGCAGCGACGATGGTTGTGCAGGTTTGAGTTCCCCATGGGAGAGCCGTAGAGGATCATGGTGTTGTCGAGGAGATTGCTCTCGCCATCCGGCGTCGCCTTCAGCTTGTCGAGGAAATACGGAAGCATGCTGACGTGGTACTTGTTGATCTTGGCGAAGTCCCTGATCTTCTCTTCCTTGTCCTGGTGATGCGAGGTGGGATGGAAGGCTCCGCTGATGCCGCTCTCGGGGTAGGCGCGTGAGGAACCGTCGCGGGCCATCTTGAACGAGAAGACGCGGGTCACATCGGAGGCGAAGGCGACCACCTGGAGATCGAACATCAGGCGCACGTGCTCCTTGAACGAATCGGGCACGCCGATGGGTGCTTCGGGCATCTCACGGATCTCGCCGCTGGTATTGAATGCCTCCACCTTCTGGATGCGCCGCTCGATCTCACGGATGTTGTCGAGATAGTCGGAGAGCCGGGCCTGATCGGTGGCGCCGAGATTCTTCTTGAGCCGGGAGGCCTCGACGGTGATCCAGTCGAGGATGCTCTTGTCGGCGTTTCGCTGAGCCGCGCGCTCGGCCGCGGTGGCGCCCACCCCGAAGAGCTGATCGAAGGCGGCGCGCGGGTCGCGGATCATGGGAAGGGGCTTGGTGGGAGCGGCCCAGCTGATGGTGTCGGTGTAGACGCAGGCATAGCCGTAGGCGCAGCCGCCCGCCTGATCGACGTTCTCGATGGAAAGCTGCATGGAGGGGATGGCGGTGTCCTGGCCCACGCGCTGGGCGAAGAGCTGGTCCATGGAGGTACCCGCGAGGATGTCCGAGCCCTGGGTCTGCTTCACGTGCATCTGGGTGAGGAAGGTGGCGCTCGACCGGAAGTGGTCGCCGCCGATCTCGGGGGGATTGAA
This sequence comes from Vicinamibacteria bacterium, assembly GCA_031392925.1. Taxonomy (GTDB): domain Bacteria; phylum Acidobacteriota; class Vicinamibacteria; order Fen-336; family JAGNNV01; genus JAGNNV01. The sequence continues at coordinate 12,920 of JANMVV010000123.1, read as the reverse complement.
GGCCTCGGCGTTACGGACATCCGTGTTGCTGATGATGGTGAGGTGCTGCTTGTAGGGGTCGAGGGGCTGAAGCGAAGAGGGCGACAGATCGAAGTCACGGCCGATCGCGGCCGGCGCCCACAGGTTCTTCTCGATACCGATGGCGGTGCTGCCCGCCGAGCCGTGAACCATCTCGATCGCCGAGAAGCGAACCTTGCCGAGGCCGGTCTTCGCGAAGGCGGTGCGCGCCGGGATCATGGCGTCGAGGAAAGGCAGGGCCACGCTCACCCCGAGACCGCGAAGGACGGCCCGGCGGGAGATATGGGTTTTCGTAATGAACATGAGCTTCTGCTCCTTTGGAGAACGGCTCCGGACCTGGGTTCGGATTGTCGAAAAATCTAGCGCGAAACGGCGGCTTCGGAAAGTGGCTTGGTCAAGGCGGACGCCATGTCGATCGTCCGCTGGGTGGGCGCCGGCTGAGCTTTTCCGCGGGTGAAGGGCGCGCTCTTCGCAACACCGAGCGCGAACGACGAGAATCGGTAGCCGTTCCTCGACGCATCGCGCACGATGGTGCGGATGGTCGGACCGTCGCTGGGGCCCATGCGACGGCCGAGCGCGTAGGTCATGAGGTATTCGGTGAAGCCGCGGAGCACCGCCTCGGAGTGGCCGAGGAGCGCCTTGCGCAGACCATCGGGACCATCGAGGGGCGTGCCGTCATAGAGCATGCCCACGGCGTCCACCAAAGCACCGCTGTCCTTGATCCTCCATCGGCCGTCGACATCGTAGTTCTCGAGAGCGAGGCCGAGCGGATCGATCACGCGGTGGCAGGAATTGCAGGCGGGATTCTTGCGGTGCTCCTCCAGGCGCTGGCGCACCGTGAGCACCCTGCCTCCGTCGGTCACCGCCTTGGTGTCGTCAAGGGCGGGGACGTTTGGAGGGGGTGGGGGAGCCTGGGACCCGAGAATGACTTCGAGCACCCACTTGCCGCGCTGGACCGGGGACGTGCGATCCGCCACGGAGGTCAGGGCCAGGATGCTGCCCTGGCCGAGAACGCCCCGGCGGGGCGTGCCCTTGAGATCGACGCGGCGGAACTGCGGGCCGGCGACGTTTCGGATCCCATAGTGGCGGGCCACCCGCTCGTTCACGAAGGTGTAGTCGGCGTTGAGCAGGTCCAAAACGTTGCGGTCTTCACGGACGATGCTGTTGAAGAGGAGCTGGGTCTCCCGGCGAAGGCCGTCGGCGAGAGTCGCATCGTAGAAGGGATACAGAAGCGCGTCGGGCCGAATCTTGTCGAGGTCCTGAAGGCGGAGCCACTGGGACGCGAACCTCGTCGACAGGGCCTCGGCGCGCGGATCGAGCAACATCCGCCTCACCTGCTTCTCGAGAACCACGGGGTTCGAAAGAGTCTGGGCCTTCGCGACCTTGAGGAGTTCCGCGTCGGGCCCGCCGCCCCACAGAAAGAAGGAAAGACGCGTGGCGAGCTCGAGGTCGGAGATGCGATAGACCTCCCCCGCCTTCACGATGGTGGGCGTCTCTTCGATCCGGAACAGGAACTTGGGGCTCGCCAGGATCGCCTGCAGCGCCATCTTCACGCCCGCTTCGAAGCCGTCCTTCGCTCGTCCCTTCTCGTACAGACGCATCAGTCCAGCCACATCCTGGGCGTTCACGTTCCCGCGGTATGCGGTGTTGGTCAGGTTCTGGACGATCTCGCGGGCGCAGCCGGATTCTTCGGAAGGGAGGGTCGGACGGCAGGCGAAGATGCGACGGCGGCTGGGCGTATCGGAGATGCCCGTCACCTTGAGCGGCCCGGTGATCGCGAAGTCGCGCAGGTGGGGCAAGGCGGTGATGCCGTATCCGCTGCCGATCTGGGTGTCGGCCAGGGTGTAGTCGATCGGGGTAAGGAGATCGTCCACCGGCGCCTCGAACTTCTGGATGAAGGCGGCCGACACGCGATGCGGCCCCGCGGTGACGTACACGCGGAGGCTCTGCAGGTTCATGCCGCTCGGATCGGTCTCGCTCATGCGTGTGTTGATGGGGAGAAGCGAAACCCGCTCGCCGTCGATCGAGACCTCGATCTGCTCGCCCTTGACCGTGCTGCCGTAGAGCTGCCCGGTGGGGACGGAGTGCAGCATCATCCGGAAGCTGTAGTCGCCGTCCGCCGGGAAATTGTGAATGACCGACATCCCGCCGCGGGTACCGAAGGGCGCGCCTTCCACGTGCTCGAGCTGGGCGGCGGTGCGATCCGTCTTGTAGGTGGTCTCGGTGGCCGAGGCGTTCCGGTCGCCGACGGCGAGCGCGCTCACCTTGCTGGCGGCGCGGAGGTAGCCCTCCATCAGGGTGGGCGAGAACATCTGGGCGTCGGCCACGTTGTCGAAGCCGTGGGACATGGTGTCGGGAGGAAGGAAGGCGTTCACGTCCACGTCGATGCCGAGGAGATCCTTGACCGATCGCGCGTACTCCGGACGGTTCAGGCGCTGGAAGGGACGGAAGCCGGGGTTCGGCTTGAGGGCGGCCGCTCGGTCGAGGCGCTGCTCCATCGACTCCACCATGAGCTTCGCCTCCTCGGCATCCGGGCGCTTCGCGTTCGGGGGAGGCATGAGGCCGGTGCGCAGCTTCTTGATCATCCGCTCACCCAGGTCGGGGTCGGACGTCACCTTCGCGATGTCGAAACTTTCGAGGGACACGCCGCCCGACTTCTTGCCGTCGTGGTGGCAGCCGGAGCAGTAGTCGCTCACCAGCTCATTGGCATGAGCGGCGGCGGGTGCGGGAGCGGCGGGCACCGCGGCTTTCTGCGCGGTGGCAGGCTTCGCCGCCTGGGGCGCGGCCGATGCGACAGGAATGGCGAACGCGGTGGCGAAAATCGCCAGGACGGAACTCTTCATGACGTCTTCCCCTTGGCTTCTCGACCGTCCGAGACTGACGGTCGACCCCTCAGGTGTGGGGTTATCCGATCAGTATAGGGGCCGGTCCGAACCCAGGGGCTTTCGAGGGCCGCAGTTCAGGGTTCGATTGGCGCAGTCGGTTTCGTCATGTCTCCCATGAGCTGGCGCACCAGGCTGGACTCGCGCGAGTAGAAGCCCGCGGTGTGAAAGGAATCGCGGAGCTTGTAGTGCGAGTAGTCGAGGTGATGCAGGACCTCGTGGAGCAGCGTCCGCAGGAAGGTCTTGAAGGCCACGACCTTACCCAGCGCGGCGGTCCGCATCCAGACCTTGATCTGGGGTTTCCGGCCCGGGGCCACGGTGTACAGGCCGTGGAGCTCGCTCCCTCTCCGCCGGGGACGTTCGGCCAGGACCACCACGCTGACCTCGGGAACGCGCATGAGTTTCGTGATGCCCAGAACCAGGGCGTCGGCCGCCGCGGAGACGGCGCGATGGTCGTCCCTGAGCAGCGCCTCCCGGAGAAGGGGCAGGAGAGGCTGCAGCATCTCCGCGGATGGCAGGGCCACTTCGCGGATGGCATCGCTCGCGAGGTAGACCCTTTTCGCGGATACGGAGAGGCGGCTGAAATAGGAGAAGGGCATGGAACCTCGCGCGAGCCTTTTGGGGCCGGAGCCTACTTCGTTCCGAAAAGCCGGTCCCCCGCATCACCCAGCCCCGGCAGGATGTAGCCGTGATCGTTGAGCCTCTCGTCCACCGCGGCGGTGACGATGGGAACGTCGGCATGCGCCTTCGCGAGGTTGGCGATCCCTTCGGGACACGCGAGCAGGCAGACGAGCCGCAGGGAGCCAGGCTTGCTCTGCTTCAGCCGGTCGAGCGCCGCGATCGCGGAGTTACCGGTCGCGAGCATCGGATCGCACACGATGACGTCGCGGTCCTCGAGCTGCTGAGGGACCTTGTAGTAGTACTCGACCGCCTGCAGGGTCTTGGGATCCCGATACAGGCCCACGTGGCCCACCCTCGCCGAGGGCACGAGCTGGAGCATGCCGTCCACCAGGCCCTGGCCGGCGCGCATGATCGTGATCAGCACAAGCTTCTTGCCCTCGAGCTTCGGCGCCTTCATAGGCATGAGCGGGGTCTCGATCATCTCGTCGGTGAGCTTCAGGTTGCGCATGGCCTCGTAGCCGAGGAGGAGGGCGATCTCGGAGAGGAGAGCCCGGAACTGCGCGGTGCTCGTCTCCTTTTGGCGCATCAGGGTGAGCTTGTGCTTGACCAGGGGATGATCGACCACGACGAGGTTGGGATGCATAGGCGGAACCATAAACCGATTGGAGAGGCTAAACCTCGAGCCCCACCGCTCGCATCAGTCCGAGGGCGTTCCCCTTCCCCACCGGACCGGGTTTGATCTTGTAATCGAAGGCCATGCGATCCCCTTCGAGATGGTCTTCGAAGTGGACGTTCAGCGCGCGGGGCGCGAGGCTCGCCGCGATCTCGGCCAGGGCGAGATCATGGGAAGTCACAAGGCCGATCGCGCTCCGGGCGAGCAGCGAACGCACCACCGCCTCCGCGCCGATGCGCCGTTCGGCGGAGTTCGTGCCATCGAAGATCTCATCGAGGAGGAAGAGAAGGGGCGTTTCGCCCTTCGCAATGTCCAGGATCTGACGGACGCGCTTGATCTCCGCGTAGAAACGCGATTCGCCTTCCTGCAGGGAATCCTGGATCCGGATCGACGCCCCCACGGAAAGCGGCGAGAGTCGCAGCGAGACCGCGCGCACCGGAGCGCCAGCGAGGGCGAGCACGGTGTTGATGCCGACCGTGCGGAGCAGCGTGCTTTTGCCCGACATGTTGGATCCGGTGATGACGAGCATCTGTCTCTCGCGGTCGAGGCTCAGGTCGTTACGCACCGCGCGGCTTGGCGGCAACAGCGGATGGGCGATGCCTTCGGCGTGGAAGCACGCTCCCGATTCCTCGAAGACCGGGTTCGGATCTGAGGAGTTCTCGAACGCATACGTCCCGAGACTGATGAGGGCCTCGATCTCTCCGAGCGACCCGATCCAGACGGAAACGCTCCGGCCGAAGCGACGGCGCCATCCTTCCACCGCAGCCGCGAGCTGGAGGTCCCACCCGAGGAAGAAAGACAGGACGGCGAAGAAGACATTGCCCTTGGACTCGTGGATCTCGAGCCATCGGCCGAGTTGAGCAATCGGTCCGGAGGGCGAGTGACCCTCCGCGGAGAGCGCCGCGTGCAACTGGGCCAGGCGGGGCGATTCGAAACGCTCGGTCCCGAGGCGGTCGAAGAGCTCGGTGAGGGTCTGCAGGTCGTGGACGGGGCGCCCCAGACCGTCAAGAACGCGACGACTGAACGAGCGGCCCCTCCACGTGCAGACCATCACGGCCATCGTGGCCAGTTGAAAGGGCGCCGCTTCCCACAAGCCCAGGGCCCAGCCGGCGAGGGCTATCGCCACCGCCGCGGTTGACGCCAGGGCGGCCGCGCGAAGTCCATGGGGAACCTCGATGGGCGCCATCCCCGCCCACGTTTGAAGGACCCTGGAGTCGACGGCGCGGCGAGCCTCGGCGCCGAGCACCGCGAGATCCTCGCGCAGATCGACGCGGGGGGCGATCTCCGTGACCGCGCGCTGCCGTTCGCGCAGTTCCGAGATGGACGATCCGTGTCTGAGCCAGGTCGCGAGCTGTTCCTGGCCCGCGTGCGTGCGCGCGGTGCACAGACGCTCGAAGAGCGAGCCGCGGCCGAAGAGGTCGAGGTCGATTGCGTTCGGATGTGCGGGATCGAGGAATTCCGTTCCGGCCTCCCCCTTTCCGAGCCATTCACCCCGGACGCGCGCGCGGGCGGCTTCGTAGAAGGCCACCCGGCGCCGCGCCCGGGACAGACGCCGGGCGAGCCTCTCGTGCACGACGACGAGAACGACGAAGGTGATCGCGGCGAGGCCGAGGCCCACCACCGCAATCGGCCGGGACGCGGTGACGATCAGGGCGACCAGGGCAAAGGCCGCGACCATGGCGCGGACCAGGGACAGCCGGCGATCGCGCTCATCGAGAAGCCGAAGCTCCGCGCGACGCGCTTCGACGCGGATCTCGTAGACGGCCTGGGGTTCCTGCGTCACCTCGGACCTCGATCCTATCGTGCGGGCTTTAGCGGCCCGAGGCACAAGCCGGCGCGGTGCCCGAAACCGACGCCTTCCGCGATGAATCCCCCGCCGGTCCGCGACACGCGCGCGGCGGGCGCGGGCATCGCGTCCCAGCCCAAGCGGGGGGCGAGACGGCGATGGGCTTCGTCATACGGGAGGGCGATCGTGGTTTCCAAACCCCCGCCCACGCGCGAAGCGAGTCGCACCTTCAACACCCACTGCCCGTCGACGATCGCCACATCGATCGCCTGAGGCTTCGAGCCGAACACGGCGATCAGGTCCGCCTCCGGCCACTCACGCCGCCAGATCCGGCCGCTACCCTTCGGATGCCGCGGGCACGCAATCACCCGCCGGTCGCCCCCGCCCCAGATGAAGTGCGGCGACACCGGATCGCCGCCGCATTCCGCCGTCCACAGGTCAGGGCCCTTTGGCTGGGCGCGCGCTTCTCTGACCGCCCGCGACCACTCCTCATCCGTGAGGTCCCTCGCTATCTCCGTCTCGTTACGGGCAGCCTCCGGCCTGAGCCAGCGCGGGACCGGACCCTCGCCCACGAACCAGGCGCAATGGGTCGTGTCGCAGACATCGGCCTCGGCGTGTCGCGGCCCTCGGCCCGCGTATCGCAGAACCGCCGAAGCAAGCTGAACGCGAAGCGGGCCCGTTGAGGTTCCAAGTTCCGCCTTGAGGATCCCATTCGCGTAGTCGCGCGCGGTCATGCTCGCGATCAGGCGGAGCGGACCCTCGCGGCTCTCGACTTCGATGGAGGCATGGACACGACGCTCGAAGACTGGCTTGGCCGCCCGGATCTCCCAGTCGCCGTCGGAGAAACGATCACCCGGAGCAACCCTGACCACCGCGCCCGGCCCGACGTAGCCGCGCGAGGAGTCCACAGGACTGGAGCCAAGATTCTTCAGGCGGGCCTCGGTCAGCCGAAGCTGGTCGAGCATCTCGACCCGGACGGGATCCTCGAAGCCACGCGCCTTGACCGTCGGACGCCGCTTCTGCGGCGCGGTCGCAGCGGTGGGCGACCGCGCGATCAGTCCCGGACGCAGCCTCGCGATCTCAGCGCCCACGCGAATCGCGGCCTCGCGTCCCGTGCCGTGCCGCAGCAGGCCGAGAAACGCGAAGCCCCCCTCGTCGAGAACCATCGCGAAGCCCGAGGTCTTGAGCGGCGCGCCGTCGAGGGCGGGAACGGTGCCGGTTTTCGCCATGAAACCCCACAGACGCAGGCCCGCGGCGGTCCCATCCTCCGCCGCGTCCTTGAGGCCGGAAATCATTTCCCGCCGCACATCATCGCGCGCCGCCCAGGGAGTGCGAACGAGGTCGACGTAGCTCGCGATCAGTCGCTCCGGCGCCACTTTCGTTCCGGCGGGTCCCAGGAGACCGATGGTCTCGGCGTCGGTCATCTCCCCCGTCCACGAGAAGCCCGCCTCTTCGAACGACGCGCGAATCGACTCTGGCGGAGTGTCGCGCGAGAGCAGCCGGAAATACGTGTTGCACGATTCGCGAATGGCGCCGCGCAGATCGAGGGTGTGGTGACCCGACCGACGCCAGCAGCCCGAAGTCCGAGTGCAGGTGAACCTCGGCGTTGTTGCCGCCGCATGCGAACGCGCCCAGGCACGGACCAGGAAGGGCTTCTGCAAAGAACCGACGGGCAGCTGCGTCTCCGTCGGATGTCCGAGAGCCTGGATCCGCCCGCGGCTCAGCATCCAGGCATCGAAATCATCCGCGGAGGCGGCAGCGACTGCGGCCAGAAGGGAAGCGCAAACCACCGCTCGCGGTGTCCGCATTGGCGGCGACTACCTGACCGCGGGAGTCGGAGATGGCGCGGGAGGCGGGGGTGGAGTAACCCCGAAGACGACGCGCTCCTTGAAGCCCGAACCGGTCACCCGACGCTCGACTTCCAGCGTGCGCACCGAAGGCATCCAGCCCAGAAGCCCGAGGATGCGGTCCGAAAAGGGGCGGACGTTCTCCGACGAACGCGGGCCTTCTATGCGGATCCAGCGTTTGCCTTCCTCGCGTGCGGCCGCCAGATTGAGCTTCGAAAAGCGAACCACCTCTCCGCTCCACGAAATCGCGGGCGCCGCTCGGAGGGCCGCCGAGGAGGGTGCGATCCAGATGAACTCGCCCATCCGCTTGAACGCGAGAGCCGGAAGACCCGGGCCGAGGAGGTACTGTCGCGAGTCGGCACCCGCGGCCCCCGGCGCGAGACGAGCGCCGCGGCGGGTCAGGGTCGCGTCGATAAGGGCGGCAAGATCCGCGTCCTTCTCCTTCGGCCACGGGAGGGCCAGGAGGCTCGCTCTCGACGGTGTCACGAGGTAGCCGAAGCCGGCCACGGGCTGAGCGGCCAGCAGCGCGCTCCACGCCTCGATCTCCGCTGCCTCGCTCGCCGAACCGCCGGGTGAAACCGCCGGCACTTCGATGCTGCTGGCGTACCGGTCCTCGGCGCTCACGGCCTTCGAGGCGGGAAGCGGCGCCACCGCAAGCCGCGGCCTGGCTGCGGGAGATGGAATGGGTTCGAGAACGCCGCGACGAAGTTCGGCGAGAAGAGTCGAGGCATCCCCGATCCAGCCGCTCGCGACCGCGTCCTTCGCTTCGAAGACGGCGCCTCGCTCAGCCGTCGCGGCGAGAGTGCCTTCGCGCACCTCGACCAGGCGACCCGACTCGAGCCGCAGGGCCGCGTTGATCGTCCCTCGGGACTCCGCGGTGTTCGGCAGCGAACCCAGGAAATCGCGCTGGAAGTAGGGATCGTTGTGAAGCGCATCCCGGTCGAGTTCGAGACCGGCAAGGCCCTCGAGCTTCGGCGTGAAGCGCTCGCCCCCGGCTGCCGCGGCGAGCGCCAGTTTCATCGCGCGCTCCGACGTGGCGATGACGAGCAGCCCCCGGTCGCGCGACCAGGCGAGGCCCATCCGGGTCTCGCCATCCGCCCCTTCATCGGCGCCCCCGGTCCGGACGAGGTGGTAGGTCTTCCCGTGATCGATCCTCGACGCGCCCGCTTCGAAGATGTCGGGCAGCGCGGCCAGGGGGGTTTCGATCACGAGGACCATCTCCATGTGGCCGATGTTCAGAATCGCCAGGGCCGCGGATGACGCTTGCAAGTCGACGAGGGTCTGGAAGGAAAGTGCGGTGTCGCCGCGGAAACGGGTCCACTGGTCCTGGAGCTTCGCCCCCACCTGGCTCTGGCCGAAGCCCAGCGCGACACCATCATCCTGCGGCAGGGTGCCGTAGAGCGCCTTCCTGAAGCCGCCGCTCAGGGCGGCGTCGAAGGCGCGCACGTCGGGGATGGAGAGGCGGATCATGGCGGCGGGCAAAGGCAGGCCGGGCGCGGCGGGTGGGAAAGGAGCGGGCGTTACCTGCGCCCAGGCGGGCGTGAGCCAAAGCGTGACCGCAACCCTGAGCGAGGAACGAAGGAGGCGGGCCGGGTTCATCATCGTGCCCCCGGAGGCGCGGATGGTGCGGGATTCTGCGCGCGCCGCGAGAGATCAGCCTGGACGATCTGCGAGACGAGACCAAAGGTGAGATCGCGCGGCCGATAGAGAAGCGGGCGTCCGCCGACCACACGGTGGGAGACCATAGGCGGCTCGACGAGCGCGGAAGCGAGCTCGGTGCGCAGCGCCCTGGCGCCGGACCACTTACGATCGGCGAGGAGATCGAGAGATCGGCCCAGCTCGTTGCGATCGCCGAGTGCCGCGGCGATGCGCGCGAGATCGGCGAGAGCCGCGTCCACATCCCCGGCCTTGAAATGACGGCGGGTCAGGTCTGTCGCCACCGAATCCGCGGAAAGGTCGCCCGCCATGTTCCGGGCCGCGCGAGGCTTCGCGAGAAGAGACCGGGCGGCGCGAAGCCGCAGGAGAGCGTCGTCGCTCGACACCTCGATGAGGCCGAGATCGTCGACATCGCGCAGGGCGCGGGTCACGAGGAAAGCGAGCTGAGGGGAGGCCGCAGTGGGCCGGCGCAACGCCGCGCGCGCGGAGAGGATGTCGAAGGAGTGATCCACGAGCCGTGCCCGGAGGGGCTCGGCGATGGTCTCCGCGTGCTCGCGCCAGAAGCGAAGGGCCTGTTTCCAGGTATCCGGCCCCGCGCCGCCCGCCTCGATCCATCGTCGCCACAGGTCGAAGGCGCGAATCTCTTCGGCCCGCTCGAAGAGCGCCTTCCCGCGGGCCTCGGCCAGGTACAGAGCCGCTTCCCGCTCCTGGCCTGCTTCGGCGAGCCAAGAGGCGTGGCGTTCGACCCCGGCGAACGAGTCCCATAGGGACGCGGTGCGCTGAATCCACGGGGCCGACAGTTCCTTCGCATCGCGCGCCAGCAGAGCCGCGATCTCGCCGTGACGGTTAGTCGCGATGTCGCCGCGCCGGTAGGCCCGTGAGAGTTTCTCCACGACCTCCGGCCGCTCGGCCGGCGCCGCAACTTCGAGCCGGGGGCCCCAGTAGTCGAGGGACTCGGGGAAGTCCTCGATCTGCTGATCGAGCCACGCGACCACATCCGACTGGATGAGGCTGCCCTTGCGAGCAAGGACGAACGGAGCGCGCAGCGCCTTGAAGGTCTTCACCCGCGGGTTGGGCTCGTCGGCCCCTTCACCGTCGCCTTCGCGGTACCCGGTCCGGGCATTCGCGACATCGCCTTCGGCCTCGCTTGACTCCGCGTCGGCCACCACCACCGCGATTGGACGGAAGGTCAGCGATGCGGGAGTATGCAGGGAGACGAGCGCGCTCCTGAAGAGGGAGGACGCCAGATCGTCCTCGCCCCGGGCGAGGCGGACCCGGATCATGAGGAAACGACGCGCCCAGGCGTCGCCCACGGTCTCGGGAAGCGCATCCAGCAGGACGGTTTCCGGAAGGGCATCGATCGCGGCGATCGCGCGCGTCCGGTCGTTGACGGGAACGCTCTCGGCCCAAGACGATGCCACCGGCCAGAAGTCGCCCAGGCGGCTCAAGCCGCGGAGAGGAAGAGGCGCCGATTCCGTCGCCCAAAGGTCGGTCAGCCACACCCGAAGCTCCGGCGCGGCCAGGATTGCCGCCTTCTCGCTCCACCTCGCGGTGAGAGCGGCGCGGAAGCCGACCACATCATCGGTCTTGAACCGACGGCCGGTCTGCGAACCCTGGGCGGCGTAGAGGGACGCGAGCAGCGCGGGTGAAATCGGCACCGCAGGATCGAGAAGCGAGAGCGGCGTTCCGAGGTCAAGATCCTCGGCCATCGCCGCGTAGATGCGCAGACCGTCCTCGGACAGCTTCTTCTGGTCGGCCTTCAGCCTTCGCTTGAGTGCCACTATCGCGTCCGGCTTCCTTCCGGCTTCGACCAGCAGACTCAATCGGAAGCGAAACAACTCGGCGTCGTTGGTGCGAAGGCCGAGCCGTTCCACCTGGGCCAGGGCTTCAGCCGGGCCCTTGAGAGCGAGCGCGAGGCGAGCGGTCAACACAGCCCGCTCGGTCTCACCGCCCGACTCGGGCCACTCGGCGGCCACGTCGATCGCCGAAGGATCCGCGGCGCGATAGCGCGCGTAGGCCTGGAGTGCAAACCACGCCAGGCCCGGCCGCTCGCCCCACAAGGCGCCGGGGAAGCGAAGGGTGTCGACGCCACGTCCCGCGACGCGATCGTCGCCGGTCTCGATGATGTCGCCGGAGAGATTCGTTCTCGGCTTGAACATCGGCCAGGTGAATTTCGAGTCGGCCCCCAGAATGTCGCTCAGGACGGCCGGTCCGAGAAGACGCTGCGCGAACGCATCTGGCGCCGGTGGCGTCTTCGGCGCGGCGTTGCTCAAGTATTCGCCCAGGGTAAGGGAGGTCTCGTTTATGGTGTTGCGGCGGCCCACCAGAACGGGGTCCTCGAGGTTCGCGCCGTTCATGACCGGCCTCTCCCAGAAGGAGAGCCAGGTCACTCGCGCGACCGGCCGCAACCGGGACAACAGGTGCGAGGCCTCCCAGCCGCGCGCCCCGATCGCCCAGAAGCGATCCCATAGCCTTCGATTCTCGAAAACAGCGGAGAGGCTCGCGGTGAGCTCGGGTTGCGTAGACAGGCCGCGGGCGAAGGTCTGGATCGCGGGCGACGAGTCAAGCCAGAGCGTCCACGGCTCGCGCCTGCTCTGCGAGGTGATCGCGGAATTCCCGCGCGCGGTTTCAATCAGCGCCGCGAATCTCGGGGCCAGGAACTTCGCGAGCTCCTCGGCGGAATCGAAGCGGACGAGGTGCGCGGCCCACAGCGCGTCGAAATCGGGGGCACGCACCTTGCGCTCGGTCTGGCCCTCCTTCGGAGTGGGGACGCTGATCACGACGGACTCCGCGGCGCCGTCGAGAAGATCCGCCGGGGTGTCCGCCGACCACGGGCCCGTGAGCTGAGCGGCGAACCGTTGCGCGATCCTGAAGCGAAGCGGAGCCTCCAGGCGCGCGCGCTCGATGAACGGCCACCACTTGTTGAGGAACATGTCGTCCGCGCGAGCCGAGGGGAAGATTCTGCCGAGGAGCCACGCGAGCACCTGCTCACGGTTCTCGATCCGCCCGTATTGGCCGAGCACGGCCGCGGCGGAACTCTGCCGGTCAGCGTCGTCCAGGTCCAGGTTCAGAAGGGGTATGAAGGCGTTGGTCAGAAGGGCCAGCTGGAACTCCTCCTCGACGGACAGGCCCGAGGCTTCGATCTCTTGCGGCGTTCCCTGGGGCGCAAGGAAACGCCAGGCCAGTTGCGGCTGGCCCTGGCGCCAGAGCCTCCGCGCGGCCTCCGCGGTGCGATTGGAACGATCCTCCTCCGACGGCCCGGTCTTCTCGAACGCGTCGAGGGCGGCCCGCTCGACCGCCACCGCCTTCCTCAGATCTCCGGCGCGGATGTAGAGCTCGCTCCGCTTTCCCGCAACCACCGGATCGTCGGGCCGCTGGATGTTCCAGCCCTCGAGGAAGTCCGCGGCTTCGAGGAAGCGGTAGTCGCGCTCCATGAG